>JBAXJA010000038.1:0-16403 GCA_037138115.1 Thermoleophilia bacterium
GCACTTGCGAGAGAGGGCCGGGGGCCCATCATCCATGTGGACAATGGCGGCGTCCAGACCCTTGAGGGCATGGGCATCCCAATGGAGCGCCCCGGCAACTGACCCGGGGGGTCAGGCCCGGCGGGCTGCCTCCACCAATGCAGCGATGACCCCGCTGTCGGCGTCGGCTTCTGGGTGCCACTGCACGCCGAGCGCGAACCGGTGCCCCGGAACCTCAAGTGCCTCGGCCACATCGTCGCCCACTGACCGCCCCGTCACGATGAGCCCCTCGCCCACACGATCAACCGCCTGGTGGTGATGTGACGGAACCCGATGTGTGGTCTCACCCGCCGCCTGCGCTGCAAGCGAGCCACCCTCGAGAGTGACGAGATGATCGTTGCCCTCAAATGTGCCGGTGGTGCGACGGTGATCGTGGCTGCCATGTGACTCGGGCAGATGCTGGAGGAGCGTGCCGCCATACGCCACGTTGAGCACCTGGATGCCGCGACAGATGCCGAGGAATGGGATGTCCCGCTCAATCGCCCTGCGCACCAGCGCAGCCTCGAACCGGTCACGGTCTGGGTCAGCATCCTCGGCCTCAGCATGGGGGTCGGCCCCGTACAGCGACGCCTCCAGGTCATTGCCACCCGTGAGCATGAGTCCGTCAATCAGGTCCAGCAGCGCATCGGGACCCTGGGGGTCCGGCGGCAGCAGCACCGCCACCCCACCAGCACGTTGCACCTGTCGGATGTAATCGGCCGCCACCACGGCCGCCTGCTGTTGCCACGGCCCCCACTGCGCGTGGAGCACAGCGCACGCAATACCGATGACCGGAGCATCACCCATTGCGGTCAGATATGGAACATGGGGGCGTCGGCGCGGCGCGCCTCGCGCTCCACGATGTCGGCCACCGATACTGACCGGAAGGCGCTGGCCAGGCGGGATGCGCCTTCGGCCCATACCTCACTCACCGGGCAGCCGGTGCCATCGCTCGCGCCGCCGATTGGCCCGTCAACGGCCTCGATGATGTCGAGCACAGTGACGTCAGCTGGGTCGCGCCGCAGCGTGTAGCCGCCCTTGACCCCACGCTGACTCTGCAGCACCCCGGCGCGCCGGAGTGCAGAGAACACCTGCTCCACCTGGTGAGGAGGGATTCCCCGGCATTCCGACACCTCAAGAACGGGTATTGGTGCGCTGCCGCCACGGGCGGCAATCTCTGCGAGGGCCAAAACGGCCACCCGGCTGCGGTCACTCACGCTGATCACTCACATACCCCCGAACTCCGATGGTAATTCGGAGTTTAGCGGAGGTCCGGGCGCGTGCCCCTAGGTGAGGTCAAGGAGTGCATTCTCGATTCCCTTACGACGGATCTCGGGGATGCGCACTGATGAGTCGGCCTCGTGGGCGCGGGTGTAGACCACCTCGAGGATGTCGATCCACGGGTCGAGGTCCGGGACGATGAACTGGTACCTCACCCCATTGGCGAACAGGTACATGCGGGGCCGCTTGGCACCGCTCGGCATCACGCCAGCCGAGAGCGGGAACCGCTCGATCGCAACGAGGTCCTCGCGCGCGATCTCGCGGCGCTTGGCTCCCAGCACGTGATCAAGCGGCGTGGGAACGAACACCAGGCGCTGGTCGGTGAGGTACAGCGTGCCGTGGCGGCCGAGCCAACCGTTGTTCAGGTCGGCGCCGGTCTTCCAGAGGATCTTCTCATCGGGACGCGGACGCTCCGCGTGTGCGATGCGCGGAAGTCGGTCCTCGGATGACGCCATGTAACCCTCCTGAACGGACGCGGGCGCCCTGGGGATGCGAACGAGATGATCGTACAAGCCGCAGCGGATGACCGGCTGCTAATCGCCGGCGAAGATCTCCATGAGATCGGACTCCCGGCCGGGCTCGGCGATGGCCACCACCTGATCGCCCGCCGCCAGCAGCGTGTCCGGATGCGCCACCCGCCCAACACGGTTACGAAGCACGCTGATCACGAGGCTGCCGTCGGGGATCGAGAGTTCGCCCACGGTTGCACCGTCGGCGCGGCTGCCCTCCACGACACCGATCTCGAGAATGTCGAGGTTCTCGCGCCGCAGCGAGAACAGGTGCACCAGCGAGTGCTGTGGCACCTCGTGCTCAATGAGCGCGAGGATTGACTCGGTGGCACACACCGTGGGCGCGATGCCCAGAAGGTCGAAGTGCTCCTGGTTGCGCGGATCATTCACGCGGGCCACCACGTTGGCCACCCCGAAGTGGTCACGGGAAAGCTGCCCGATAATGATGTTGTCCTCGTCGTCACCGGTGACCGCGATGCATACATCGGCCCGCGCGGTCCCGGCTGCCTCCAACACAAACAGCTCGGTGCCGTCGCCGTAGCGGGCCATGTGCTCGAACTCGGCCTCGAGGGTGGCGAACCGGGTGGGGCGGTGCTCCACGATGCTCACCTCGTGGCCCATCCGAAGCAGCGCACGCGCCACGTTGGCGCCGGCCTTTCCTCCGCCCACGATGACCGCGTACATCAGGCGTCCTCAGCCGACTCAGCGACGAAGGCCCGGAGGGCACCTTCCATCATCTCGATGGCCGTTCGGGTTGGACAGATCGTCGTGAGCCCCTGCTCGGCGTAGAACTTGGCGCGCGACGGGTCGAGTACACGTGCGATCACGAATGGCACCTGGTAGCGGTCACGGGCCACCTGCGCGATGACGATGTTGGTGTTGTCGCCATTGGTGGCGGCCACGAATGCGTCGGCCCGCTCGATCTCCGCCCGCTCGAGCACGGTGGTCTCGAGCGCAGGACCTTGAATGAAGTTTCCGGGGAAGTCGTCACCCAGACGCCCGAGCGCCTCGGCGTTCTGGTCGATGACGTTGACGTCATGTCCATCGTCGATGAGGCTCTGCGCGATTGACGCGCCAACTCTTCCGCAGCCAGCAACTACCACGAACACCAGCGTTCCTCCCGGACGACCGCGATGACGTTAGCCGAGGCGGAGCCGCATTACCTGTGGCCCTTGAACCACAGCAGCAACCGCCCGCCTCCGGCGATGATGAACGCCACCCCCACGAGCCACGAGATAATGCCCGCGCCCGTTGCCGCAGCGCGCACAATCTGGGCGATGCCGATGGCGAGCACGGCCCCCGAGAGAACCGCAGCCGCGCTGAATCGGGATCCCATTGCCGGGAGCGACAGAGTGGGGGCCCGGTTTCCCGGACCCCCACAGCGCCGTTCCTAGACCAGGAAGGGGATGAGCAGGAGCGCCACGATGTTGGCGATCTTGATCATCGGGTTGATGGCCGGACCAGCGGTGTCCTTGTAGGGGTCACCGACCGTGTCACCGGTCACCGCCGCCAGGTGGGCGTTGGAACCCTTCCCACCGAACTCACCATCCTCGATGAGCTTCTTGGCGTTGTCCCACGCCCCACCGCCCGAGGTCATCGAGATGGCAACAAAGATGCCGGTCACGATGGCGCCGAGGAGGAGGCCTCCGAGCATGATGCGCCCGTGCTCAACGCCGAAGATGAAGGCGATGATGACGGGAACGATGATCGGGATGAGACCCGGGATCAGCATCTGCTTCTGCGCAGATGCCGTCACGATCTTGACGCAACCGGCGTAGTCGGGCTTCTCAGTCCCGTCCATGATCCCCGGCTTCTCGCGGAACTGCCTGCGCACTTCCTCAACCACCTGCGCGCCCGCCTTGCCCACAGCCTCCATGGAGAATGCAGCGAAGATGAACGGCATGAGGCCACCGATGAGCAGACCGACCACCACGAATGGATCCTGGAGGTCGAAGCTCAGGGTGAGTGCTGCGTCGCCTGCGCGACCCAGTGCGGCCTTGAGCTCCTCGACGTACGAGACGAAGAGGATGACTGCAGCAAGACCGGCCGAACCAATGGCGTAGCCCTTGGTGACAGCCTTGGTGGTGTTACCCACCGCGTCAAGCGGGTCGGTGACTGCGCGGACCGAATCCGGCATGCCTGCCATCTCGGCGATGCCACCCGCGTTGTCTGTGATCGGGCCATATGCGTCGAGCGCGACCACGATTCCGGCAAGCGAGAGCATTGCCATGACGGCAACACCGATGCCGTAGTACCCGGCCAGTTCATACGAAGACACGATGCCGCCCGCGATAACGATGACGGGGAGCGCCGTGGACTTCAGGCTGACTGCCAGACCCGCGATGATGTTGGTCGCGTGCCCGGTCTCGGATGCCTTGGCGATGCTGCGTACCGGCGGCCAGATGGTGCCGGTGTAGTACTCGGTAATGGCCACCAGAAGAATGGTGACCACAAGACCGATGAGCGCAGCCCAGTAGTAGTTGGCCCACGAGCCGGGGATGACCCCGTTCGCACCCGTGGGGATAACGCCTTCCATGAGCCACTTCGTAATCGGGATGAAGATAAGTGCCGACAGAACAGCTGCCACACCGAGGCCCGTGTAGAGCGCAGCGGTGATGGAGTTGTGCTTGCCGAGGCGCACAAACCAGGTGCCCACGATCGAAGTAAGGATCGATGCCGCGCCCAGGATGAGCGGGAACATGATCGCGTTCATGGAACTGCCTGCAAAGAACAGCGAGCCAAGGAGCATCACTGCGACGGTGGTCACGGCGTAGGTCTCAAAGAGATCCGCTGCCATACCGGCGCAGTCACCCACGTTGTCACCGACATTGTCGGCGATCACGGCCGGGTTGCGGGGGTCATCCTCAGGGATGCCCGCCTCGACCTTGCCCACGAGGTCGGCGCCGACATCGGCGCCCTTGGTGAAGATACCGCCGCCCAGACGGGCGAACACGCTGATGAGCGAACCACCGAATGCAAGACCCACAAGCGGGCCCACGGCGTCCTTGTCACCACCCAGGATGAGGAAGTAGGTCGACACGGACAGAAGCCCGAGACCCACAACCAACATGCCGGTGACGGTGCCACCCTTGAATGAGACGCTCAGGGCGGGCTTGAGACCGCCGCGGGCTGCCTCGGCCGTACGCACGTTGGTGCGCACCGACACATTCATGCCAATAAAGCCGGCCGCAGCAGATGCCACGGCACCGATGAGGAATCCGATCGCGGCCTTCCAGCCGAGCAGCGACGAATCAGCCGTGCTGCCGAGGAAACCGATCAGAAAGAAAAGGACCACGGCAACGATGCCGATGATCGCGTACTGCCTATTGAGGTACGCCTTCGCGCCCTCTTGGATTGCTACGGCGATCTCACGCATCTTCTCGTTGCCCGCAGGCTGACGAAGAATGTATGCAGCGAGACCGAGGCCGTATGCGATGGCGACAAGCCCACATACGAGCGCAACCCATGCACTGTTGTCCGCCAGAAAGCCGGCCAAGAACGCCCTCCAGGTCTGGGGATACGAACGCGGCCGGCTGACACCACCCCAGACGGGGCGGACGCCTTGGTCCGCGGGTGTGCCCGGAGAAGTCGGAATGACCCCCCGGTGCGACGCGGTTTTCTATCAGAGGCCCCGGCGGAAATGCCTCGTCATGCAGCAGTTCCGGAGAATCTGCTGCCCCGGTGGACCGCTAGTGGCCGATGACCGCGTGCTCCAGAGCCGTGGAGCACAGGTCATCCTGCTGTCCCGGAATGCGGGGAATGACCGCGAACAGGAGGTCTCGAAGGCGCTCATTATTGCGCTGAAAGGTCTCCACGATCTCTTTCACCGTGACTGGCTCGATGCCCGGCATGTCCTCAAGCCCCACGTCGTAGTCGGTGATGAGCGACACGTTGGCGTAACACAGCTCCATCTCGCGGGCCAGATGCCCCTCGGGATAGGCGGTCATGTTCACAACGTCCCAGCCCATGGACGAATACCACTTGCTCTCGGCCCGGGTGGAGAAGCGCGGCCCCTGCACCACGACGACAGTGCCGCCATCGTGCACGTCGATGCCCAGGTCATGACACCCGGCCACCAGAAGACCACGAAGCACCGGGCAATACGGGTCGGCGCTGCTCACATGCGTGCTCATCGGACCGTCGTAGAAGGTGTCCTTGCGCGCACTCGTGCGGTCGACGAACTGATCGCACACCACAAAGCTTCCGATTCCCACCTCGGCCTGCAGGCTGCCCGACGCGCACGGCCCCAGAATATGGGTGACGCCGAGTTCCTTCATCGCCCACACGTTGGCCCGGTAGTTGATGGCATGCGGGGGCCGGTCGTGGCTGCGGCCATGGCGCGGCAGGAAGGCCACGCTGCGCCCCCCCACCTCGCCGATTACCACCGGCGCGCTGGGATCTCCGTACGGGGTCTCAACCACCACCTCTTCGGTGTGGTCGAGAAATGAGTAGAAGCCCGACCCCCCGAAGACGCCGATCTCAGCGCGCTGCCCAGCCACCGCTAGCTACCCGGCGTCCAGAGCGACCCGCCGCCGCCCTGCTCCGGGCTGCCCGGGGTCCACAGGGCATCGTCACCGGCAGGCGCAGCCGGTGCCGGGGCGGACCGGGGCGTGCCTGCGGCGTCGCCCTCGCCGGCTTCACCCTTCGCGGCCTTGGCGGCCTCAATGAGTTCTGCGAATGCCATCTGCAACTGCGCGAGGGGCTCGGTGAACGGCTTGGCCGCTTCGGGCCCCATCACTGCATTGGTGACCGCCAGAAGGGCGCGCAGCGCCTCGATGGCGAGCCCCGCCTGGGGCATGTCGAAGTCCTGCTCCGCGCGCGGGCCGAGGCCCATGCGGATGGCGGCCATGTCGGTGAACGTGGCCATGGTCTGCATCACCACGTCCTGCACAGGGGTGGTCATGAGGCGACGGAGCATCTCCGCCCCGGCCATCTCCTCCTGCGTGAGCTCACGCTCTTCCCCACCTTCGGGGTTTTCAGGGCCTTCGGGAGTCGACTGGTCGTCGCTCATATGCTCTTCACCGTCCCAACGAGTTCAAGGGCTTCTTCCGCGGACTGTCGAGTTCGTTCGACGGCCCGGGCATGGGTGACTGCGGGGTCCTCGCCCTGCTGAAAGGCGCGGATCTGGCGCTGGGCACCATTTCCGTTCTTCAGCATGACGGGGATGTGTGCGATGAACGGCGCGAGGCCGAGTTGCTCGTGGACGGGCGCCGTGCGCTCAATCAGCGCACGGATGGCATCCGATGTGGGGCGATCGTCGCCCCGGTCAAGGTCGATCATGCGACCCTCGAGGCCGTGCTTCTGGGCACGCCACAGGTTCTCCTCGATGAACCGCCCGGCATGTTCGGGGAGGGGAACGCCTGCGTCGTAGTCAGCGGCAAATTGAGCAACCAGTGCCAGTGACAGCGCGGCCACGGCCAAGGCCTCGACCATCTCGGTCTGGCCATCGGCAATGCGCACCTCGATGGTGCCAAACCTGTGGTGCGGCCGGATGCTCCACCAGATCTGCGTGCTCTCAACAACCGATCCGGTGCGCTCAAGCAGGTGTACGAATTGCTCGTATTCGGCGAAGTCGTGGAGCGGGTCGGGGATTCCACACCGCGGAAACGAGCGGGTAAACAGCGATGTGCGGGTGGAATGCAGCCGCGTGAGGCGTCCTTCGTACACAGCGCTGTTGGCCGACAACGCGAGAATCTCAGGCAGCACGCTTCGCATGGCCGTGCAGATTGTGATTGCCCGGTCGGCGTCGCGGATCCCCACGTGAAGGTGCTGCGACCAGGTGTTGTTGATCCACGCGATGTAGCCGAGTTCATCCTCCACCCGCTGGTAGTGCGGCGTGTCGATGATGTGCTGGTCCTGCCAGCAGCTGAACGGGTGACACCCGGTGATGCCGATGGCCACGCCCTGCGCGGAAGAGAGCCCGGCAACGGCGAGGCGCCCTTCGCAGAGATCCCGAGCCGCATCGACGAACCCCGGATGGGCATCGGTGCGGTATTCGATCTCACTTGAGATGAGCTCGCCAGCCAGATGCGGGGCAAGGTCTGCCGGGGCGGCATCAACCAGATCGCTGAAGCGCGGGACGAGACCGCACGTGACGGGGTCGAGAAGCTGGTACTCCTCCTCCAGCCCGACGGTGAAGTCGGTGGATGCGGCGAATCGATCACGCACGCCGTCGAGAATTGAGGGACGCTCCGCCACGGCCGGGGAGGCTACCAGCGGGGCGTGCGTGCCCCGGGCCGTACCTGCCCCCGGACGCCGGGATTGCATGGGAGCGCGCACATAGCCCGGAACACGCGTCCGGTTCCCCCCTCAACGCTGTGCCGGGCTGGCATTCGCAGCGTCGTCGAGGAGAACCGGACGGGCCTTCAGGCGTTCAGACTCTGCGTGAGACCGATATCTACCCGGTGATGGCAGACGTCCGGCGGCCCCGCAGCGTTATGCGGCCTTGACGAATGAGGACCCGATTGGACTGGTGCGGCAGGCGCACGTACCACCGAGTGGTCAGGCGGACGCTCCCCTTGGCCAGCGCGCGAGCGAGTGCCGGGGTGACGGCGCACGTGGCCTGCATGCGGCGTCCGGACACGTGCGCAGAGGTGCGGCAGGTCGCGGGCCCAGTCTGTGTGGCCGTCGCGCGCTGGCGGGATGTCGCCGTACTCACTGGAAGGTATGCATAGAAGAGATATGAGGGGAGGCCCCCGATGACAGTGGGCGGTGCCGACATCACCCCAGATGCCTTGTAGAACTGCATTGAGCCGTCAGCGGCAAAGACGGGAGCGACGACGTCGGCGACGAGGTTCAGGAAGCCGAGGCTGACGTAGCCCCATGCTGCCCGCACGGTGCGGTCGGCCGTCATGGCGATTGAGCAGGAGCCCCCGGGGGTGGAGACGGGGCAATCCCCTCCCCACGCCCCCAGAAAACCCATCTGCGTGAGCCATGGCAGCCCGTTAAGGAGCCAGTTCTTACGAAACGAACTGGTGAGGGCCGAGAGGCTCACGTTGCTGCCCGCGGCGAATGCGTAGCGACATGCGCCGGCCTCCCACGTCTCGGTCGTCCACGTTCGAGTAGAAAGAAGTCCCGTGTCGTCCAGAAAGGTGCTCCGCTGCCCGCAGTTGATGCCGCCGAAGTACCCCGAGTGGGTGGTGTCCTTCTGCCTGATCCCGTGGTTGTCCACTTCGGTGGTGGTGGTCGTCGCCCACGCACCGGACGCCGGTGTGCGCATGGCACCGGGCGATGTGAGGTTGCCGATGTCGGCCGGGCGCTGGGTTGTGACCGTAAGCCAATACCCCTGATTGAAGGTATACGCGCTGGCCCTGGTGGCCTCGATCCCATCATGCGTGACACTGACACCAACGCTGCCCGCGGCATGCGATGGCGTCATCGCCGTGATGGTTGTGTCATTCACAACGGCGACATCGGTCGCCGCTGTGCCGCCCAGGGTGACGCTGGGTACAGAACCCCCGGAGAACCCCTTCCCCGTGATCGTGATGGGCTCGCCGCCGGTGCTGAGACCCGAGGCCGGGCTCACCCCGGTGACGGCAAACGGCGGTTCCGGGGCGACGTATGTGAAGCCCCCCGTCCTCTCGCCCAACAGGATGTCGCCATAACCAGCTTCTGCAGTGACCACCCTCACGTCGGCCGCGCCCGCGGTACCGGCGGGGGTGGTGACGATGACTTCAGTCTCACCGACGGCGCCGTACCGTCGCCATGACGTCACCGGGGCGGGGTTGCCCCCAATGGTGACGGCAGGCCCCGACGTGCCGTAGTACAGGTCGGTGCCGAGAATGGTCACAGTGGTGTCTCCAGCCACTGGCCCCGACGACGGAGCGATACTGGTGATGGTGCCGAGGGCTGGAGTCGCAGTCGCTGTGCCTGCGAGCGCCAGCGTGCCGGCCACCATCAGGACGGTGGTGGCGAGGAGGCGGCGGAAAAGTGGCAACGGGCACTCTCTTATGTCGGTTATCGAAACCGGGCTGCAGAACATACATTCCCCACCCCTCCCCGGCCCGGCTGATACCGTCACGTGCGAGCGGAGCACATCTCGGTGCGCCGCCGTGAGGAAGCACCCCCAACGGACACTCCGTTGTTCCCGGTGGATGGTTCCTCGTCCACCGCGGCGCCTGCCGCAAGGAGAACAACTGAATGTCTGACGCATCCTTCGCCGATCTCGGCGTGAGCGAGGCTGTTTGCGCAGTGCTCGAAGGCAAGGGCTTCACCGCGCCCTTCCCGGTACAAGAGATGGTGATCCCCGAGGCTCTGGAGGGACGCGACCTCACGGTGCGCGCACCGACCGGATCGGGCAAGACCCTCGCCTTCACCATCCCCACGGTGGAATTTCTGAATGAGCCACATGGCTACCCCGGCGCCCTTGTGCTGGCTCCCACCCGTGAACTGGCAGCGCAGATCGCATCCGAGGTGGAGCCCATTGCCGCCGCGCTCAACTTGAAGACCGCAGTGGCCTACGGTGGCGTGCCACTCGACCGCCAGGCCAAGAAGGCCGCCAGTGCGGACTTCATCGTGGCCACCCCGGGACGCCTGCTCGACCTGATGCGCCAGAAGCTGATTGACCTCTCCAAGCTCGAGGTGCTGATCCTCGACGAGGCCGACCGCATGCTGGACATGGGGTTCATCCCCCAGGTTGAGGCGATCCTCAAGGGAATCCCCGACGACCGCCAGACCATGCTGTTCTCGGCCACTCTCGACGGCGAGGTTGCCCGCCTGGCCAACAAGATGACCAGGAGCCCCGGCCTGATCGAGACCGAGGATGACCCGGGCACCGACATCGCCCTGTCAGAGCGCCTCGCCCAGTCGTTTGTGGCCGTGGACCCATCCGACCGCACGGAAACCCTCATTGAGATCGTGAAGGACGAGGATGACCTCTCCCTCGTGTTCTGCCGTACCCGCCGCGGGGCCGCCCGCCTGACCGAGCGACTCAACAAGCTGGGTCTGGGTGCCAAGGAACTGCATGGCGACCTGAGCCAGGCGGTGCGCGAGAAGACCCTCAAGAGTTTCGCCGACGGCAAGATCCGCGTGCTGGTGGCCACCGATGTGGCATCTCGCGGGATCGACCTCGACGACATCGGCCTGGTGGTCAACTTCGACCCGCCGGACGATCACGACACCTACACGCACCGTGTGGGGCGGACCGCCCGGGCCGGTCGGACGGGGCGTGCAATCACCATGGTGCTGCCCGACCAGCTCGACGAGGTAGGCCGTATGGCCAAGCGCCTGGGCCAGGAAGACAACTGGACCAACTCCGGTTTTCGTGACCCCCTCGCCAAGGTGATGTACGCATCGCGCGGCAGCAGGGTGTTTAAGCCCACCAAGACCAAGATCTCGATCGCTCCCGAGCAGGTTGAGGCGCGCAAGGCAAGCCGTGTACCCCGGGGTTCGCGTAGTAGCTAATCCATCGATCCGATGGTTTCCGCACAATACTTTCCGATAGTAAAGGGCCACTCGCGAGGTTCTGCGAGATTCGACCGGAGTCCCATATTCAGGCAGACCTAGCGTGCCCCCACCGGCGAGCTAGCTCTTCGTTCATCTGACCGTACGACGTACGGTCTCGGGGCCGGTGGGGGGTCATGAAGATCACGTCAGGGCGCGGATCGCGCCGCCGTTTGATGTGGATTGCCGCGGGGGTGATGACCACGGCGGGTACGCTCGCCGCGGTGACCATTCCCGGGGCGATGGGAGCGGGGCCACCCGCTGCCGGCCTGCATATCAGTGTTGAGGACACGCAGTTCGCCCTCACGCAAATCCAGATTGCCGAGAAGCATGCGGCGACGACCAATGCACAATGCACCGTCGCCATTGGGCTGACGGTGGCCAACTGCGCCACTCCGGGCACGACCCCACTCGGGCCGAATGCCGGAGACATCGCAGACCCCCTTCTGATGCAGGGGCTGCGGCAGACGGACGGTCGAAACAACAACCTCGTCACCGGCTTCTCGGTGTGGAACGGGCGCTCGTACAACCCGGCTCCCGCACCCGGCAACAGCGTGTGGGGCAGTGCTGACCAGTTCTTCCCCGTGCTCACCGGCCTGCTGTGGCGGAGCGCGACGTTTGACAACAACAATGGGCTGGCAGGCCCCGCCGGAGCGAGCGCGCTCTACAGCAACCGCACGGCAAACCTGGTGGACAGTGCCCCGCGCACCATCAGCAACCTGATCTCGGATCAGAACGCTTCAAACCCGGCTGCCGTCACCGCTGCAGGTGGCGCAAACGCCGTCACGGGTTCCGATGGTTCGGTGCTCATTCCGAACCAGCCGCCCGCGGGTGGCGCTGCCGCTCCATACAACGGCACATTTGCCCTGTTTGGGCAGTTCTTCGACCACGGGCTGGACCTCGTGGACAAGGACAGCGGGCACTACGTGCGCGTGAACCTGGCACTGGATGACCCGCTCTACTGCGCGGTGGGAAGCGCGGGGTATGGCAAGAGCTGCAGCGACACCATGTTTATGAACCGCACCACCCTCAATGGCACGTTGCAGGCGAGGAACACCACCACCCCGTGGATTGATCAGAACCAGACCTACACCTCACACCCGTCTCACCAGGCGTTTCTGCGTGAATACGTGTGCTCAGGTGTCGGCGCCACCAACGTGTGCGACGCGAGTCATCCGCCGGTTGCAACCGGAAAGATGGCGGATTCGACCAACCCCGCACACGTGGGAGATCTGGCCAACTGGACTGAGATCAAGCAGCAGGCGCAGGACAAGCTGGGCATCAACCTTGACGACTACGACGTCAACAACGTGCCGCTCCTGCTGACAAATGAGTACGGCCGATTCATTCCGGGGCCCACTGGGTTCCCGCTTGTGGTGAAGGCCAACGGCTCGGATCTCAGCGAGGGCAACCCTGCCTCGCCGGTACAGACGGTCGACTTCTCGGCCACCCGCGCCGGGGCCGCCACCACGCCGGCATCTGGTCCCCAGGATCTCGTGTCGCGTATCGGCCACGCATTCGTGAATGACATGGCCCAGGGCGCAGCGCCGCTCTACACCTGCGGCACAAGCACGGCATGTGTCGTGAACAGCGCCGGCGACCCGCAGCGCGGTGTTGCTGGCTTCGTCCCGAGCATTCTCGGATCGCACTTCATCATGGGTGATGGTCGGGGTAACGAGAACATCGGTCTCACCGCGATCCACACCATCTTCCACGCCGAGCACAACCGGGTGGTTGATGACCTGAAGGCCGTGATTCTCTCGGCCAACGACCCCACTTACACTGCACAGTGGGAAATCGGTGGAGTGGATGTGCCGGGCGCACCGAACTGGGATGGCCAGCGCCTCATGCAGGGGGCCAAGCTGGTAACCGAGATGGAGTACCAGCATCTGGTGTTCGGTGAGTTCGCCCGTCTGGTCGAGCCCGGCGTTGCCGCGTTCACCCAGTACAACCCGACGATTCGTCCCGACATCAGCGCTGAGTTTGCCCACGCGGTGTACCGCTTCGGCCACTCCATGCTGAACCCGACCATCGATCGGAAACTGGCAAACGGAACTGACGCGAGCCTGAACCTGCTGGACGCCTTCACGGCGCCCACCAAGTTCAACGACAACGGCGCTGGTGGCAATCTCACCGGCCCCGAAGCCGCGGGTGCAGTTGCCCGGGGCATGACCAACCAGCGCGGCAACGAGATTGACGAGTTCGTCACCAATACGTTGCGCAACACGCTTCTGGGGCAGCCGCTTGACCTCCCCACGCTGAACATCCTGCGTGGACGCGATAGCGGCACCCAGTCCCTGCAGGGCACGCGTCGCGCCCTCTGGACTGCCAACAACAACGATCCGTCCCTTGCGCCGTATGTGTCGTGGAACGAGTTCGGGCTGGCACTGCGCCATCACGAGTCGCTCGTCAACTTCATCGCGGCCTATGGAACGGACCCGACGATCCAGAACGCAACGACCATCGTCGGCAAGCGCAACGCTGCGAGCGCCATGATGCTGGATGCCGGTTTCATGAACAGCACCGGTGCATTTGCACCCGATGCTGCCGGAAAGCCCACGACTGGCCTTGAGGACATCGACCTCTGGGTTGGCGGGCTCGCCGAGGCATCCATCAACGCACCGGGCGGCAGCATGCTCGGCGGCACCTTCGCGTTCATCTTCAAGAACCAGTTGGAGAGCCTGCAGGACCCAGATCGCTTCTACTACCTGGGCCGCCTCGCCGGTACCAACCTGGGAACGCAGATCGAGGGGAACACCTTCGCGGAGATGGTGATCAGGAACACGGGGGCCGACAACATGCCCCTGAACGCCTTCATCAAGCCGACGAAGGCCTTTGACATGAACACCGCGCCGATCCCGGCGGACATCAATGACGGTGGCGTTGGAAGCGCCACCAACTGGATGTACACGGGCTGCGCCGCATGCTCGCCCACCACACCGACGGCCGACTCGATCTTCACGGGGACGCCGAACAACGACAGCATGACCGGTGGCAAGGGAAGCGACACCATGCGCGGCGGCGACGGAAACGACACCATCGCCGGCAACCTGGGTAACGACAGCCTGTACGGCGGCAACGGCAATGACATTCTCACCGATTCCGGTGGCACGAATGTGATGGCCGGTGCCGACGGCAACGACTACTTCGGTGCGTCGGGTGCTGACCAGTTGATCGGTGGCTTCGGCGCCGACTTCTTCAGCGCTGGTGGGAATCCCACGGCCATCATCGGCGGCGTGGGGAATGACCTCATCTCCGGCAGCACGGCGGCAGATGCCGTCACAGGAGATGACAACAGCGACTGGATTGAAGGCGGCAACGGTATTGACACCCTCATCGGTGACAGCGCCCCGCCGTTCTCGATCGACCTCAACAAGCCCGGCGACGATGTGGTGACCGGCGGTGCCGGTGGCGACATCCTCAACGGTGACGGTGGCGTGGACCTGTTCCCCGCAACCGTGTCGACCGAGGGCGACGCCACCGCAGGTGGCTTCGGCTTCGACTTCCGTACCTACGCCGACGCCACCGCAGCGGTGACCGCCGACCTCGGTCTGGGAGCCGCACCGGCCGGTGTGCTGACAACTCCGGACACGTTCCTCGATGTTGAGGGTCTGTCCGGCGGCGCAGGTGCCGACACCCTGTCGGGCGACAGCCGCACCACCCTCGCGTCTGTGACGCCGGGTGGCAACGACAATCTGTTGACCGCAGACATTGCGAAGTTCCGCGGCCTCGACACCCTCCTGGGTGTGGGCGTCACGGGCTACACCACGGGCAACATCCTCATGGGTGGCGGCGGTGCCGACACCATCGAGGGCCGGGGTGGCAATGACCTCATCAGCGGCGACGCGTCGTTGGTGACGCGCATCTCGGTGCCGAACGTTCCGGTGGTCGCGGGCACCTGCCCAGGCATCACCGGCACCACGGTGCCGGATGCCGCTGTGCCCGGCAATGTGCTGGCCACCAGCGTGCTGCAGCTGCGCCAGGCAGTTCTGGCCGGCTGCCTGGACCCGACACTCGTGCAGTACGTGCGCACGGTTGACCCGGGTACGGCAGGAGCAGGAGATGTCGCAGTGTTCAGTGGCAACATCGCCAACTACAGCGTGACACCGTCCGCGGGTCGCCTCACGGTTGTGGACAACCGCGCAGGCTCGCCCGATGGCACCGACACGCTCATCGGCATTGAGTCGCTGCAGTTCGCAAACGGAGCCGTGACGCCGCCGCAGGGTGTCATCACGGGTGGCTCGATCGTGCCCGCAAGCACGGTGGCTGGAGCCACGGGCAATCTGGTGGTCACCATGACCAACCAGACGGCCATTCCAGTTGGTGGCAAGGTGGCCATCACCATCCCGGCCGGGTACCGCATCGGTACAAACGGTCTGGGTGCCGGCACCACTGCCACCTACGGTGGAGCAGCACCGCTGACAGGCACGAACACTCTGGCCTTCGCGGGTCAGGTGGTGACCATCACCCACAGCGTCGGCGTATCCGTCGCACCGGGTACGAGCACCATGACGCTGTCGGCAATCCGCAACCCGCTGGTACCGGGTGCAACGGGCAATGGCTCCATCGCCACAAGCGACGGAGCAGCAGCACCGCTCGACTCGGGCAGCGCAACCGGGGCCACCATCACCGGTGGCGCGCTCACTGCGGTGAGCGTCACGCCTGCATCACTGCAGACATCAGCAACGGGCTCGGTACCGGTGGTCTTCACGCCCGCCAACCCCGTCCCGCTCGACGGCAAGGTGCGCGTCACCTTTCCGGCCGGGTACAACCTGTCGGGCGTGGGCGCCAATGCCACGCTGGCCGGAATGACTGGAACGGCGTCTGTTGGTGTGAGCGGCCAGGTGGTGACCATCACCAGGTCGGGCGGTACGGCATCGACAACCGGCGTGGCGAAGACCGTCACGATCTCCGGCGTCACAAACCCGTCAGCAGCAGGACCCACGGGCACCTATTCCGTGGCAACGCTGACGGCCGGCAACGTGGTGATTGACACCGGAACGGCAGCTGCGGTCACGCTTATCGCGCCTCCGCCGCCTCCGGCTGCGGTCAGTCTGACGACGAGTACGGCGTCGAGGGCACGACGGGTCATCACCATCACGGTACGACCCAGCAGTACAGCGACGGCCGTCGCTGTACTGCTGGGTCGTACCG
>JBAXJA010000039.1:0-15995 GCA_037138115.1 Thermoleophilia bacterium
ATCGCGATCGTCTTCTATTGGCTCCGGTTCGTGCTGCCCACCGAGCCCGATCCATTTACCCGCGGTCCATGGGTGGCATCAGTTGCGGCAACCCGAGCACGTATCGCGTGGGACGCACCTGCGGGCACGTCCGTCGCACTTCGGGCCACCGCACCGGATGGACGCACGCTCACCGCGCAGGGCGGCGTGTTCACGGGTCTCGCCCCCGGTACCCGATACGGCTGGGTGGCGAACGTGGGCGACCAGGCGCGGGCCTTCGGGTCGGTTACCACACCGCCCGCGGCCGCCGGGGCACCCGTGCGCTTCATCACCTTTGGCGACTATGGGGCCGGGGGTGAGGATGAATGGGCTGTCGCCCGCGTCTCAGCCGCGCAGGCCCCCGCGTTCACCGCGTCGCTCGGGGACAACATCTATCTGGCCGCCGCGCCCGTGTTGTTTGACCGCAACCTGTTTCGCCCATTGCGCCCGCTGCTGGCGCAGGGCCCCCTACTCGGGGTGGTGGGCGACCATGACACGCTCTGGGGCGGCGGCACGGCGCTGGCCAACACGCTTGGCTGGCCCGCAGGGGGCGACCGCAGCGTGCAGCGTTACGGTCGCATCGCGCTCATCACGCTGGGAGTTGAGGCCGACCCCAGCGACCTGCCGTTCCTTCGTACCGCACTGGCGGCCACGGCCGGGGCCGATGCCCGGTTCGTCATCGTCCACCGCCCACCGGCGGCCGACAACCCCATTCTCCCAGTGGTGCGTGCCGCTGGCGTGTCAGCCGTACTGAGCGGCCACAACCACCGGTATGAGCGACGCATCACGAGTGGCGTGCTCTGCCTCACAGTGGGCACCGGTGGCGCCCCGCGATCCGACGGCGATGGGTTCACGCCGGTGAGCGACGATGCCGTGCGGTCGTTGGCCATCTTCGGCACCCTGCGCGTGGACGTTGCCCGGGGTCGTGTGGCCTACGCCTTCATCGACTCAGCCGGGCGCACCCGTGATCGCTTTGCCGGACCAGCGCGATGAGAACGCGGCGCATCGTCATCCTCGTGCTCGCCGTCGGGGATCTCATCGCGCGGTTCGTGCTGGGACTGCCCGGCGCCTTTGCCGTCCTCGGTGCCGTTGCCATCATCGGCATTCCCATGTGCCTGGCGTTCATGGTGGCCGATGCAGTGCCATGGCAACGCGATCAGTTCATCGCTTCCGCGGTGGCGCTGATCGGCTTTCCGATGGTGCTCCTCATCCCCACTTGGGGATGGGTTGCCGCCATCGCCGTGATCATCGCCCAGATCATCGCCTGGTGGGGAACCAATGCGGGGGCCGGCGTACCAGCCCCCGCCTGACCGCTGCTACTTCCTCACGGTGAACCGGAACTTGCCGGTCTCCTTGTGGCCATCATCCGCCACGATCGACCACGTCCCCGCGTAGGTACCGGCAGCGGGGTTTGTGGTCTTTGCGAGCACCCGTGCGGCATTCCGCGGGTCGAGGCCCGCGGTCACCACGTGGTCCTTGCCCTTCGCGTCCATCAGGCGCACGGAACTCACTGACCCGATGGGCTCGGAGAACGTGATCTTCACGAACCCGGGCAACGCTTTCACGGTCGCCCCATTGGCCGGTGATACGGACTTGAGCGCCGCATGGGCGAAGGCCTGCGGCACCACGGCCCCGGCAGCGGCCAGGGCAACCACGGCAAGCGCTCCGCGTCGATTGAACTTTCTCATTCCCAGACTCCTCTGTGTTCTCACTGGATTCGGAAGATCGATGATTGGGCCCGCTCGGCACGGCCGCCATCGGGGATGATGACGACCTGCGCGCGACCAACGGCCGACGCGGGTACATGGAACGTGGCGACGCCATTTCTCACCCGGGCCGTGGCGAGGGGCTGGAAGCCGACGGGCCGAAGGAGCAATGCCTTGCCCGGCAGCGCAGGGCTCACCACCACAGTCGCGGATCGCGATGCGCGCACCCGGCCTTTCACCGTCACCCGCTCACGCGAGACAACGGTGATGGTGGGCGAACCGAGGCCCGCCGCCGTGGCCCTGATGGTGGTTGTGGCGCGGATCGGAATGCTGGCGCTGAACGCACCACCTCCGACGGTGGTGCTGGTGTACGTACGAGTGACCACCCCGGTGGCGATGAGCGTGACGGCGACGCCGGCCTGCGCACCGGTCACCACGCCTGCCACGCGGGCTGTGCCCGCACCAACCATCCGCACCGGCCCAGAGAGGGTCACACCGGTCGCCCCATCAACGGCGGCGGAGCAGGCACCCACCACCAGATCAGCGCCGTACTCTCCCGAGTCGGGCGCAACTCCACCCGGCGCGCGATCCACCCAGTGTGGAATGCCCCCGTCCATTCCATCGTTGGTCATCACGAACGGCGTGCTGATGGTGGATACCGGGGTGATGCCAAAGACGGTGGGGATGTCAATCGCCACCACGCCGGATCCATTCTCGACCGTGGCCGATCCCGTCGTCGATCCGAACGGCTGGAAGTAGGTGAGCGGCGACCACGTGCCGTACTCGTACGTAATGGCGGCTGCGCGGCCAGCAAGCGCCCGCACGTAACGCCAGTCGGTGCCGGTGCGAAAGATCATCGCGTACGCAACGGAATCTGAATCGTCATGCGCGGGTTCAAACAGACCAAGGCGCAGTGTGATGACCGCCTGAAGCGCCTCTGGCGTGCCCGAAAACCACGCGGAGATCACATCGGAGTTCTGATGGTGGCCATCACCCGACGCGTCGGTGATCTGCGCCGTGCCACCGCACGGCACCGGTGCCGCGCTCGCCGCTGGGGCGAACACCAGTACCGGTGCCGCAACAACGGTGGCCACCCACGCGATGCGTGGGATCACAGTCATCCCCCGATCTCGCCCGTGGCGGTTCCCGGCTTCTCAGCGGGGAGCACCTCTGCGATGAGCGGGACGGCGCCCTTCGAATCGCGGATGCGACGCAGGGCACCCTTGCCCGGCGACACCACCAGCGACAGCGTGCCATCCGCACCTGGGGTGCCGCCGGCCACGCCGAGCACCACAGGCAGGTGAAGGCGCTCGGCCACACCCTCGCGGGTGCGCACAACCACGTGGGCCACGCGGCCCGTGGGGCCCGACACCGTCACGTGGATGCCATCCGCCGCCACCGACGTACGGGTGACCCGGGGTGACACAAACGTCACCGTGAAGGGCGCCAGCCGTGCGACCGATGCTGCGGCGTCGGCGGTGGCCTTCGCCGCAATCACCTCAAGGCTCGCCACCTGTGCCTGCAGGTCCGTGATCTGCGTGTTGAGCGGTGCGACAGCGTCGGCCACCACGCCCGACGACGCGCCGGCAATGGTCGTCACCGTTCCGTCAGCCGCGGTATACGTACCGCCGATGCCGGTGCACGCCGAGGTGAACTGGGCGACCGTTGACGAGGTGGTGAGCGTGGCCCCCGACACCCGCGATGCGGTTGCGAGCCACGAGGCCACCTCGAGCTTGTCGTCGAGTCCCGATGCCGTTGCCTGCCAGGGCACGTAGTTGAAGAACGGATCGGTGCCCTGCCAGCCCAGCACGTTGGCGTCGCCCGTCGGGTTGCCCGACTCAAGCGCCGTCACCCCACGGCACGTGGCGTGCGGCTGCGCGCCCGTGTCAGCGGCACCCGTGCGGCCGTTCGCGAATGGCGTGGGCATTCCGGCGTCGGCCGTGAACCACGCGGCCTTGTTGGCAAGCCCGCTGCGGTAGCCGCTCGGCAGGTTCTTCAGGTTGAGAATTCCGCGGTTGAGAGCGGAATTGCTCTCCTTCAGCACTGTCACGTAGCCGTGCTCCATGACCACGTACTGCGTCTGGTCCGTCAGGGTGCCGGCGTTGCAGGCCCCCGACGACGGGCACACGCGTGCCACGTACTCCATGGTGCTGGGGTGAGAGAGCGCCGCGGGTGCGGCGATGAGCGTCACGGCACCAGCCGCGAGCGCAAGATTGCGCATCTTCATGAGATGACTTCCTCTGTGTCAGCGTGGGGCGTATACCCCGCGCGTGGTCTGATGGCGCCGCCAGGAGGCGGCTTGGAATCAGACCGGCAGAGGCGGGCCGCGCGATGAGCTCGCACGGCGCAGACCGACGGCACGAATGCGCGGCGGCGGCGGAACTTCGATGCGGACGGCAAGCTCGGCAGGGCGCGGCGGCCGGGGGGCGGCATGTAGCACCGCACGCACGACCCGCGACAGCACGTCGAGCACCCGCTCAAGCCAGCAGACACTGGCCACCAGGACGATGGTGCCGATGGCGTGCGCAATGAGCGCCGACGGGGCGATGAGCACGGCCTCATGGTGAATACGCAGACCAAAGGCCCATGGCGCCTTCACCATCCCCACATGCATCGCCAGCTGGCTTCCCACGACAAGCGCGAGCGTCACGGGCCATGCGCGCTTGCTGAACACGGCGGTCCGTACGCCGAGCAGCGCGACGGCGCAGATGAGCATCGCCCAGATTGCGGGTGCGATGGGGATCACGTCAAGCCCGCCCGATACGGCGATATGAGCGCCGATTGCCGCCACGAGCCCGGCGGCGGCGATGGATGCCCGCCGCGACGCATTGGCATGGCGCACCGAAAGCCTTGGCACCGGAGTGGTGGTGGACGCGATCATCGCTCCCCGACGGTACTCCCGCCGTGCGCCCGAACCGGCGCACCATCATCCCGCGGAAACCAAGTCATGACAGGTATCCTCTTGCTCATGAAACGACTGATCATTTCTACCGTCATTGTCGGCATCGCCGCACTTCCCGTGCTTGCGGGTTGCGGTTCGTCCGACTCCGCATCAACCGCGGCCGACACCACGGCGTCTGCCGCCGCCCCGGCATCTGGCGGCAAGACCTGGGCCGCAGCGCCCGCGATGTCCCTCGACAAGAACGCCACGTACACAGCTGCCATGCGCACCTCCGAGGGCGACATCACCATCGCCCTTGACCCGAAGCAGGCACCCAAGACCGTGAACAACTTCGTGTTCCTCTCGAAGCAGGGCTTCTACAACGGCCTCACCTTTCACCGCGTCATCCCCGGATTCATGATCCAGGGTGGCGATCCCACCGGCACCGGAAGCGGCGGCCCCGGCTACTCATTCCCGGATGAGCTGCCCTCGGCGGGCCAGTACAAGATCGGCTCCGTGGCAATGGCGAACGCCGGCCCCGACACCAACGGATCACAGTTCTTCATCGTTACCGGGGCGAACGGCGTATCGCTTCCCCCCAGCTACTCCCTCTTCGGGCAGGTAACGAAGGGGCAGTCCGTCGCCGATGCGATCTCCAACGTGCCGCGCGACGCTGCTGACAAGCCCAACTCGCCCGTCACCATCACCTCGGTGAAGATCACCACGTCGGGCGCAGCCAAGTAGTGCCCCTCGCCGGCTTCACGCGATCACAGGTCGCGGTCACCGGCACGGATATCTCGGTGGCAGTGGCGGGCTCCGGTCCGCCACTGCTGCTGCTGCATGGATTCCCCCAGACCATGGCCATGTGGCACCGGGTTGCACCGCTGCTCACCGACCACTTCACCGTGGTGTGTGCCGACCTGCGTGGCTACGGCGACAGCGGACGACCCGACAGCGGGCCCGACCACGCCGGGTACTCCAAACGCGCCATGGCCCAGGATCAGGTGGAGGTGATGTCGGCCCTCGGGTTCGACGAGTTCGCCGTGGCCGGCCACGACCGCGGCGCACGCGTGACCCGCCGCATGTGCCTCGACCACCCCGATCGCATCACGGCGGCAGCGGTGCTCGACATCGTGCCCACCGCCAAGGTGTTCGCAACCGCCGACCAGGCGCTTGCCACCGCCTATTACCACTGGTTCTTCCTCATCCAGCCCGACGGCCTGCCCGAGCGCATGATCGGGCAGAACGCGCGGTGGTGGCTGAACGAGACGCTGCGCCGATGGGCGGCCCCGGGCTTTGAGTTCGACCCGGCCGCGCGCGCCGCATACGAGGCGGCCTTCGATGATGCGGCCACCATCCACTCCCAGTGCGAGGACTACCGCGCGGCCGCCAGCATCGATCTGGTGCACGACGCCGAGGACGTCGGCTCGCGAATCGCCTGCCCCCTCATGGTGTTGTGGGGCGAGCGCGGTGCGATGCACCGCATCTACAACGTGCTGGGCACATGGATGGACGAGGGCGTTGACGTGCGCGGGCGCGCCCTTGACTGCGGACACTTCCTTGCCGAGGAGGCCCCGGAGGCCACGGCCCGCGAACTGCTGGGGCTCCTGCCGGGCTGACCCGCTCTAGGCCGTGCGCAGGCGCAGCCTGCCGCGCCGTGCGGCGGGCTGCATGGGTACCGGCTGCGGCGGCACGCCATTCAGCAGTACCCGAGTGAGGTCGTCCTCGGCCACCGCGGCGCGGGCCTCTGCCTCCAGCAGGTGTGCGCGAACGATGCGCATCTCCTCGCGCGACCGGCGAAGCGCCACTTCGGTGGCCGTGAGCGCGGCGCGCAGGGCCTCAAGTTCCGACTCGGCCTCCTCCACCCGTGCCGGAGCGGATCCCACCGGCGCGCATGCGGGCATGAGCGCCACCAGCCCGGACCGCATGAGGTCGGCGAGGCGCACTGCGCGCTGGCCATCCTTACCGTGGCTCACGTGCAGGCTTCCCCGCTCCACCCTGCGCTCCAACGCCTTACGCGAGCAGCCCGCGAGCATCGCGGCATCAGTGAGCGTGAGGAGTCGGTCGGGATCCATCGGGCTGGGATTTCGCCGCGCGCCCGGTGCTCCCTCCCACGGCCCCGGACTACGCGGTCTCGGCCTGGTCCCTGATCGCGGCCACGGGCAGCACCCGGCCGCCCACCTCGTCCACCTGCCCGCGCACGATGCACATTCCCAGTGCACGCAGTACCCGATCCGGCTCGGGAGGAGGTGCGCCGGGATCGAGCTCGGCCATACGCGCCGCAATGGCGGCCCACAGAACGCTGCGGTGGATACCGCCCGGCACCGAGGCGACCTCGAGCAAGGCCATCTCGACCAGGTTGGGGGTGCGGGTGGATGTGGTGGTCAAGTTCATGGGACGGCGCACCGTAGAGGGCTACTGGCCTGCGCACCAGCGCCCGCGCGCACCCGCTCGCCCGGTTCTGCCCTCAACCTCAGGTTGAGGGTTTGCCGGATTCCATCTCTATACGACCATCGATCGGGGGCGAGCACGAGGGGCGTGGCCGGGGGTGCCTGGGGGCCCCGTGGCGCTCGGCCACGAGTTCCACCAGCCAATGGGCCTCCTCATCCATCACCGCGGTCACCACGGTTCCATCTGGGTCGCATGCAACACGCCCCACGGGCTTGCCATCGGTATTGCGAATAGTGATCTGCACGCGATCGGGCATGCGACCACGATATCGCGGGACACGTCGGTAGCATTGCTTCATGCCGCGAACGCCTCCGATCCGCATCCTCATCACCGACGACCACGCCGTGTTGCGATCGGGCTTACGCCTGCTTCTCGACCGTGAGGATGACCTCGAGACGGTCGGCGAGGCCACCACGGCCGAGGAGGCCATTGATCTGGTGCGCGCCGGTGGCATCGATCTGGTGCTGCTGGATCTGGAGATGCCGGGAATCGGAGGCCTCGAGGGTGCTGAGCGCCTTCGGGAGGAGCACCCCGACCTCACCATTCTGGTGCTCTCGATGCACTCCGAGACCGACGACGTGCGGCGGGCCTTCGCGGCCGGGGCCAACGGCTATGTGCTGAAGACGGCTGCCGATGAGCAATTGGTACAGGCGGTGCGCGCGGTCTCTGCAGGCGAGCGCTACCTGCACCCGGCGCTGGGTGCTGCGCTCGCTCAGCCCACACCGTCGCGTGGGCCGGTCGATGACCTCTCGCCACGCGAGCGCGAGGTGCTGCGCCTTTTGGCCTTGGGCTACACCAACCAGGAGATCGCGGAGATGCTGGTGGTAAGTGTGCGCACCGTGGAGAGCCACCGCGCGCACGTCATGACCAAGCTGCGCGCCAGTTCGAGGGCATCAATGGTGCGGCACGCCCTTGAAGCTGGCCTGCTCGACGACGAACGGGACCAACCACAGTGATCTACGACCACATCCGCGATCTCCCCGTGATCATCGACGAAGTTGCGCTCGACCGACTCGCCCTCGAGGTATCACCGCAGTTCACCAGGGTCACCACATTGGTGCTCCTGCGCGGCGGCGGGCATGAGGGTGTTGGCGAGGACGTCACGTATGAGGCAGACGAGGCCGTTGCCTTCGCCATCGCTGGGCCGCCTGATATTCGTGGCAAGTGGACCATTCATTCGCT
Source organism: Thermoleophilia bacterium (assembly GCA_037138115.1). Classification (GTDB taxonomy): domain Bacteria; phylum Actinomycetota; class Thermoleophilia; order Miltoncostaeales; family Miltoncostaeaceae; genus SYFI01. Next base: position 8,239 of record JBAXJA010000039.1, read on the forward strand.
GTCGCAGGCGCTCGACGAGATCGATCTCTTCCCTGCCCCGCCCTCCTGGGAGCCCAGTCGCGCGTACCGCAGGTGGGCATTTGAGAGCGCCGCACTCGACCTGGCGCTGCAGCAGGCCGGGGAGCCCCTGTGGCGTGTGCTCGGCGAGGAATGCGCCCCGGTCTCGTTCGTCATCTCCACCGGCCTCGGCGACCCCCCCGACCCGGGCATCGTTGAGCGCTGGGCCGAGGTCGCACCGGGCATCGCCTTCAAGCTTGACGCCTCGCCATCGTGGACGCGGGAGATGGCCCATGCGCTGGGCGACGCGGTTGATGTGGACGTCATCGACCTGAAGGGCCACTACATCGGCACGAGCGTCGACTCGGGAGCCGATCCGGGCCTCTATGCAATGGTGGCCGAGGAGTTCCCCGACGCCTGGCTTGAGGACCCGCGGGTGGACGACCGCACGCGCATCGCACTTGCCGGAGCCGAACCGCGCATCACGTGGGACGCTCCCATCCACTCGGTGGATGACATCGCGGCGCAGGCCATCGATCCCGAGACCATCAACATCAAGCCATCACGAATCGGGTCGCTGGAGGGGCTGATGGCCGTGTACGACCACGCGCGTGCCGAGGGCCTGGGCATGTACGGCGGGGGGCAATACGAGCTGGGCCCGGGCCGGGGGCACATCCAGTATCTGGCCTCCATGTTCCACCCGGAGGCACCCAACGACACATCCCCGGTGGAGTTCCATGGCAAGCCCCGTCCGGGCATGCCGGTAAGCCCCATGCCCGCAATGCCCGCCCCCACCGGATTCCGATGGGGGTTGAGCAGCACCTAAGAGGTGGTGGGAGCTCCTTCCGTCAGATCGCGCGCGGTCTCCAGACGGCCCCACGCGGCCTCTTCGGCACGCTGGTGCTCGTCGCCGCTGGCGTAGAGGTGGGCACCTCGCGAAATGCGCAGGTAGTCGGTCATCGCGCGCTCGAGTTCCTCATCGGGACTCATATGGCGTCGGGTGGGAACTTCGCTGCTCACCACATGACCTCCTGACCGTTGGCGAATAACTTAGCGCGGGCAATCGCCCCACGCCCCTCGTGGTGTTGCACTGCGCGGCGGCCCCGACACCATGGCTAGAGTGCACGCGTGGCAACTACGGAGAGCGCGCCGACACCGGCGACGAAGAAGACCCAGCGCTGGCGCGGCATCCTGTCGTTCGTCTGCCTGACCATCTCGATTCTCTGCCTGATCGTGGGCAGCCTCTTCGTGTGGGTGCGTGCAACGGCATACAACCCCGACGGCTTCGTGAGTGCGGCCCTGAATGTGCAGGGCCAGGTGGGCGTGCAGGACGCCATCGTCAAGTACGTCGAGAATGACGTCATCACCCAGCAGCGCGCTGAGGAGGCGGCCAGCAAGGTCGTGGATCAGTTGCCGCTGAGTGCTGATCGCAAGACCTTCCTCACCGGTGTGCTCGCCACGTCGCTTCGCGCGCAGGTGGGCAACATCGTGGAGAACGCGCTCAGTACCGGTGCGGCTCGCAATCTCATCGCCAACGTCTCTCAGCGGGCCAGCGAGGGCGTGGTGGCACTGCTGAGGAATGAGCCCGGGGTGTTCGCCTTCCAGGGTGATGCGATCGTGTTCAACACCGAGCCCCTGGTGAAGGAAGCCCGGGCGGCCGTGGATGCCAAGCTCGGATCGGTGGCGAAGTACCTTCCGACGCCGCTGGCAGTCGAGGGCTACCCCGTGTACACCATCGCTCAGGGCCCTGGGGTCACGGCCGTGCAGAACGCCATCACGTTGGTTGACCTGATGGCGTGGCTCCTGCCGCTGGCGTTCCTCATCCTCATGATCTTGGGCCTGCTGCTGGCACGCGAGCGCAGGTCGGCTGCCTACCGCACCATGATCGCCATCGCAGTGGCCGCGGTGGTGGTGTTCATCGCGCTGCGCATCACCAAGAGCGTCATCGCCGGCCTCATCGCCGAGCCAGCATCTGAACAGGTGTACAACGCGATCGTCGATCAGATCGGGCAACGCCTTCTGGCCCAGACGATGTGGCTGGCGCTCCTCGCCGCGGTCGTTGCCGGAATTCTGTGGCTGTTCGGTCCCGACCGCCTGGCCAAGCGCTCCCGTTCGTGGATCGCCCGTCGATCGAAGGACCTTGCGACTGGTGCGCAGAGCGGCGACGGGCGCGTCACCACGTTCGCCCGTGAGTACGCCCGCCACCTCGAAATCGCCGGCGTCGCCGTAATCGCTCTTGTGCTCATCATCTTCACCTCGCTCAGTACCACCGCATGGGTTGTTGGTCTGGTGCTGGCGGTGCTGTGGTTCCTGGCGCTGGAGTTCACGCGATCGGCGCCATGGATGACGTCACTTATCGGACGCCTGCGCGGCAAGGACAAGGCCGCCGTCTAGGCCCCGCAGGGTAGGGAACGTGTGTTCGCTACAGTGCCCACGTGGGCGACCCTGTTGACGACATCATCCGCGTTGCCTCGCTCACAATGAGTGAGGACGAGGCCGACCGCCTTATCGGCTGGATCGCCCTGCGCACCGGTCGCAGCAAGGCGCTGGCAACCGGGGACGACACCATCTCGCGCCTGCGGCACGTTGCCGAACACTGGCTCGATGACGACCAGCGTCGCCGGCTCGCCGGGTGGATCGCACGTCGCGTGGCACTGGGTGAGGACCCGGTACCACCTGCACCTGGCCCGGGGCGGCGGCGCGCGTAGGCGTCTGGCACCCTCCCTCCATGCCCGTCCTCGCCACGCGCCTCACACGGCTTCTCGGCATCCGGCATCCCATCCTGCTTGCCGGCATGGCTGGCGGGCCAACCACACCCGAGTTGGTCGGGGCCGTTTCGGGTGCAGGTGCCCTTGGGGTGTTCGGGGTTGCTGGCATGACCACCGCCGCCGTGCATGACGCCGTCGCGCGGGCGCGGGATCTCGCGCACGGTGCGCCCGTCGGCGTGAATGTGCTCATCTCCCCCACCGTGCAGCGGCCAGGCGCCGATGCACGCCGCATGGACGACCTGCTGGCCCCGCTTCGCGCTGAACTCGGTCTTCCCCACCCCGCACCATCTGCGCAAACGCCCGCGACCCCATTGCAGTTGGTGCAGGCGGGGCTTGATGCCGGCGCCGCCGCGGTGGCAACCGGACTGGGCGATCCCGCGCCAGTGGCCGGTCTCACCCGTGACGCCGGGGTGCCCCTCATCGCAATGGTGAGCACGGTTGAGGAGGCGGTGCTCGTGGTTGAGAGCGGCGCCGACGTGGTGGTGGCCCAGGGCGGGGAGGCCGGCGGTCACCGCTCGAACTTTCTCGTGCCGCCGGACGGCCCGGTGCCGCTGGTGGGCACCATGGCACTTGTGCGTCAGGTTGTGCGCGCGGTGGATGTGCCGGTGGTGGCCGCTGGGGGAATCATGGATGGTGCCGGCATGGCCGCGGCATTGGCCCTCGGCGCGTCGGGCGTACAACTGGGCACCGCCCTGCTGGTGGCCAGCGAGGCAGGTGTTCCGGCGAGCTGGCGCGATCGGGTGCGCACGGCCCGTGACGACGAAACCATCGTGACCAGGGCGCTCTCGGGCCGCCCGGCGCGCGGCCTGCCAAATGTGCTGATCGGACAGCTCGATGTGCCCGGTGCCATGGGCTGGCCCCAGCAGAACGCCGCGACCAGCGACGTGCGCCGGGCTGCGGCCGCGGCCGACCGTTCCGAGCTCATGTCGCTGTGGGCCGGGCAGGCCGCGGCGCTTGCTGGCCCCGACCGCCCCGCGGCCGAGATCATCGCTCAGTTCATCGCAGGCGCGCTGGACACAATCGCGGCCATCAGCGCGCTGCAGAGCGACTGATCAGGCCGGGCGGGTGCGAAGCGGCTCGCGGCCATCTGGGGCATCGGGCAGGCTGGCACCGAATGCAGGGTTGAGGCATGCCCCATTCGCTCGCAGCGGGAATGTGCGATCGATCGCCGCCACGCAGATGGGGCGGGGCGGGCGATCGGCATGAATGGCACCGAAACCGGGGTGGTCCTGTTCCACCCTGGCCAGCTGACCCGCATCGATCTCGACCCCGAATATCTTGTCGACGCAGCCGATCCACGTAACGCCGCCCTCTTCGTGCGCATAGAGGCGCGGGCAGGCCTGTGCCACGCACGCCGCCGGGTACACGATGCGTTCGCACCGCACCGGGCAGAGACGGCACGATGCGCCGTCATCGGCGGCCTCGAGGGCGAGTCGGGAGTCGGGGGCGGTGTGATCCACAGGAAACGATTGAAGCCGCGGCCACCCGGGAGGTCAAGCCTCTCTGGCACCGCCCGTCGCGATCAGGCGACGGCACGCTCCCCGAACATCGACTTGAGCGATGCCAGCAGGTTGCGATCGCCCGGATCCACAAGATATTCCTTGCCAAGGCGCATCCGTACCGGACCCTCGGGGGTCATCACATCGACCACCACCGACGCCTCACCCGGATGGTCGCTGATGAGTTGCTTCAGCATCCCCATGTCGGTGCCGGCCACGCGGCTCGAATCCACCTTCAGCAACAACCTGTCCTCTTCATCGGCCGGGTCGGGCTCGAACGGCATGATGGCCTGTGCCACCAACTTGGTCTCGCCCTCACCCTTCTGGTCGATGCGACCGCTGATGAGCACCAGCGCATCCTCGTGCAAGACCTCGCGCGAGGCGGCCAGCACCTGCGGCACCACCACCACCTCGATCCCCCCCTCAAGGTCGTCGAGCCGCACAAATGCCATGGGTTCGCCACGCTTGGTGCTGATGTTCTTGATGAACCCCACGAGCCCACCGAGCGTGACCGTCTGCCCATCGGCGCAGCGCCCCACCTCGCCGATGCTCACGGTGGTGAGCCGTGCCAACTGCTTGCGGCAGTCGGTGAGCGGGTGGCTCGACACGTAGAGGCCAATGGCCTCCTTCTCGCCCTTGAGGAGTTCGTCCTTCTCCATCTCGGGTGCCGTGATGAGGGGGTCGGCGTCGGCCATCCCGGCGCCGGCGTCGTCAAGCATGCCGAACAGCGACTCCTGCCCGGCCGCCTGGTCATTGAGACGCTTTGCTGCCTGAGCCATCGCGGCCGGCAGCGTCTCGAGCATGCCCGCACGACTGGCGCCGGTGCAGTCGAGGGCGCCCCCGCGGATGAGGCTCTCAAGTGCCCGCTTGTTGAGTTGCTGGGGGTCGACCCGTCGGCAGAAGTCCCACAGCGACGGAAATATGCCGTTGGCATCCCGCTCGGCCAGAAGCGCCTGCACGGCCGACTCCCCCACGGCCTTGACGGCTGTGAGCCCGAAGCGGATCTCCTTCTCGCCGGTGACAACGAAGCCCGCGCCCGACTGGTTGACGTCGGGTGCCAGTACATCGATGCCCATATCTGAGCAGGCCGATACGTAGAACGGCACCCGGTCCTTGGTATCCATCACCGAGGTGAGCACGGCTGCCATGTAGTCGGCAGGGTGATTGGCCTTGAGGTACGCGGTGCGGTACGAGAGCAGGGCGTAACAGGCTGCGTGGCTCTTGTTAAACGAGTAGTCGCCGGCGGCCTCGCACAGGCCCCAGAGGCGCTCCGCAACGTCCTTGCTGCAGCCGGAGTCGATGCAACCCTGAATGAACTCGGCGCTCATCGACGCCATCAGTTCCTTGTCCTTCTTGCCCACGGCCTTCCGCAGATCATCTGCGCGAGCCGGTGAGAATCCCGCGATGGCGCGGGAGATCTGCATCAACTGTTCCTGATACACCGCCACGCCATACGTGGGCCCGGTGATGGGCTCCAGGCGCGGGTCGTCAAACCGGACCCGGGTGGGGTCGCGCTTGTTCTTCGCATATGTGGAGATAAACGCCATGGGGCCGGGGCGGTACAGGGCCACCAGCGCCACGAGGTCGGCGAACTCGGTGGGTCGGACCTCGCGCAAGGCGTCGCGCATGCCCGATGACTCAAACTGGAACACCCCGAGCGCATCACCCTTGGCGAGCATGCGGTACGTGGGCAGGTCGTCCAGGGTCAACGCCTCGATATCGAGGTCCTCGCCCGTGGACTCGCGGATCAACCGCAGGGCGTCCTGAATGATGTCGAGGTTGCGCAGCCCCAGGAAGTCCATCTTCAGCAGGCCGAGGGCCTCCACGTCGTGGTCGGGAACCTGAGTGACCACCGCGCCCTCGTCGTCAACACGCACGGGCAGGTAGTCGGTGACTGCACCCGGTGCGATGACCACGCCGGCCGCGTGCACGCCCTCGTTGCGCACCAGGCCCTCGAGCGGACGGGCCACCTCGATGATCTTGCGTGCGCCTTCGTCGGACTCCACGTAGGCCGCCAGCTCGCCACCCGGGGCGAGCGCCTGCTCCAGCTTGATACCGATGGGGCGCTCGGGCACGAGCTTGGCGATGCGATCGACCTGCCCGTACGAGAAGCCGAGCACGCGGCCGGAGTCGCGCACAACCGCGCGGGCCAGCAACTTGCCGAAGGTGCCGATGCGGGCGACCGCGGTGCTGCCGTACTTCTGCGTGACGTACGCCACCACGCGGTCGCGTCCGCCCACCGAGAAGTCGGTGTCGATGTCCGGCATCGACTTGCGGCCGGGGTTGAGGAAGCGCTCAAACAGCAGCCCGTGCTCCAGCGGGTCGAGATCGGTGATGCGCAGCGAGAACGCCACCAGCGACCCGGCTGCAGATCCACGCCCCGGCCCAACCGCAACGCCGTTCTCGCGTGACCACTTGATGTAGTCCCACACGATGAGAAAGTACGACGAGAAGCCCATCTCCTTGATGGTGTCGATCTCAAACTGCAGCCGGTCCTCAGCATCGGCCGGCCAGTTGTCCACGCCGTAGCGCCGGTCGAGGCCTTCGCGGCACAGGCCCTCGAGGTACACGTCGTCGGTCTCGCCGGTGGGCACCGGGAACACCGGCAGCTTGATGTCGCCGAGCGGCAGGCTGAGGCCCGAGCAGCGCTCCGCGATCTCGATGGTCGTGTGAAGCGACTCCGGGAAGTCGGGGAGCGCCTGCAGCATCTCCTCCCCCGACTTGATGAAGAACTCCTGCGTGTCGAACTTGAAGCGCTTGGGATCCGACAGCACCGCGCGGGTCTGGATGGCGAGCAGGGCCTCATGGCTATCGGCGTCCTGGTGGCACACGTAATGCACGTCACCGGTGGCCACCATCGAGCGGCCGCTCTCCTTCGCCAGGGTGCCCAGGTGCTGGTTGATGCGTCGCTGTCCATCGATCCCGGAGTCCTGAAGCTCGAGGTAGACGTTGTCGGTCCCGAAGATGCCGGTCAGCGTGTCCAGTTCGTGGCGCGCACCGTCAAGGTCGTCGTTCATCAGGCTGGAGCAGACGGTGCCCGACAGGCAGCCCGAGAGCACGATGATGCCCTCGGCGTAGCGGCTCATGAGCTCGTGGTCGATTCGCGGACGGCGGTGGTAACCCTCGAGGTAACCCGCCGAGCACAGGCGGATGAGGTTGTAATAGCCGGTGGTGTTCTCTGCCAGCAGGGTGAGGTGGTTGCGCTTTTCCTTGCCCCTGAAGCGGTGATCGGGCACCACATAGGCCTCGAGCCCCACGATGGGCGTGATGCCGCGCTTGGTCGCCTCGCGGTACAGCTCCACCGCGCCGCTCATCACGCCGTGGTCGGTGAGCGCCACCGCGCTCTGCCCCAATTCCTCCACGCGATCAAGCAGGCGCGGGATCTTGCACGCGCCATCGAGGATCGAATAGTCCGAGTGGACATGGAGATGCGCGAACGGCGGGCTGGTACTCACCCCACAAACCTACCCACTCGCCCCGACGGCGCCCGCGC
>JBAXJA010000040.1:0-15957 GCA_037138115.1 Thermoleophilia bacterium
ACGTGTCTCGGGCGGAGCCCTGCCCCGGTCCGTAACGCAATCGCGCCTCTGGGAGGCCTACGCGGCCATCGCGACGACAATCTCGCCGTGATCTCCGCAGCACTCCCCACCGTGGGAGCAACCCGGCACGGTGCAGGGCTCGTCGAGCCTCCACTCCATCCGGCTGAGAAGTTCGTTGATCCGGTCTGGATCGACGACCTCCCCGCTCCTCAACTCGATGACAGTGCCCATGGTCTCCTCCTTGAGTTCGCAGTGCCTGACCCACCTCATCTGCGGTGCATCAAACGCCCCGAGGGTGGCGACCCCGTGTCCGTCACGTTATGGCTCGGTGAAGCCCCGATCGGCCTCCGGGGGGCCGGCGAATGGATCAACCAGCGGCGCCAGATCGGCCATTGCGGTGACCAGACCAACGCGCGCCGCCGAGGGCGCGGCGGCGGTCAGCGGCAGCACCTGCCAACGCGTCCGCTCGAGGTACCGGCCCGCCCATCCCCGATGCGCATTGCCGGTGCGCATCACGAGCGCCTGAATGCTGCGGAGGTTGTCCGAGCGATCTGCGATCTTGAGGAGGTGAGAATCGGAGGGGCCTTGCTCGAGGAGACGCCGGTAGTAGTCCCGGGTTGCCTCGCGCATTTTCCCTTCGGGCGCGGTGAGCCAGGTCACGAGGTCTGCCGGGCGCAGTCCGAAGCGCGCCCTGATGTCTGCGGGTGTCGTGAGCGTGTCCTCCACGGTGTCGTGAAGCAGCGCCGCGACGAGAATGTCCCGGTCAGTCACGCCCCACTGCATGAGGGTCATCGCTACTCGCACCGGGTGCACCCAGTACGGCGTATCGCTTCCACGTCGGGTCTGGTCTGCATGCCGGGCGCGGCCGAACGCGTCGGCGCGCTCGAGGGTCCTTCGATCGGCTGTCGGTCGTGCCGAGAGCGCCAGTCCCCAGGCCTCCTCCACATCGTCCGTGCGATCGAACTTCCCTGGCCATGCAAGACGAAGCGGGGCGATCGGGGCCAGTGCCTCACCCGACTCGCCGACTCCAGGCGGTCTGAGTGGGCCGGTGCTCATGGGACCTAGGGTATCGCGCCCGACCGGCACCATCAGCAAGGACGTCCGGTTGGCCGTGGCGGATCTCGGATCAAACACCTTCCGCCTTGTGGTCTTTGAGTACACGCTGCCCGACGGCCCGTTCCGCCTGGTGGACGAGATCCGGGAAGTCGTGCGTCTTACTGAGGGGACCCCACCCGGGGCGCCAATCTCGGATGCCGCCATCGCGCGCGCGTCTCGCGTGGCGCGCCTGTTCGCCGGCTTCTGCCGGAACTCGAATATCGACGAGGTGCGCGCGGTCGCCACCAGCGCCATCCGCGATGCCCCGAATGGTGCGGAGGTGCTCGCCGCCATCACCGACGGAGGGCTTCCCGCACGGGTCATCTCCGGCGATGAGGAAGCCAGATACGGCTACATCGGGGCGATCAATGGCACCACGCTGTGTGATGGCCTCATCGCCGAACTCGGCGGTGGCAGCATCCAGGTGGGCCGGGTGAGAGGTCGTCTGCTCACCGAATCGGTGAGCCAGCCGCTCGGGGCTGTGCGGATGACTGATGCGTTCATGCCGGGGCCAGTGGCCACGCGCGACGACGTGCTGCGGCTTCGCCGCCATGCGCTCGATGTCTTCCGGCGCGACCCGTGGATCACCGACGGCGGTCGCATCGTGGCCATGGGCGGGGCGCTTCGCACGTTGGCCGCCATGGCGCAGAAAGCGTCCGATTATCCGCTTGGAGAGGTGCATGGGTACCAGCTCACCGGGGACGCGCTGCGCGACCTGATCGACCGGATGGTCACCCTGCCGGCACCGGAGCGCAGGCGGATCGCCGGGCTCAAGGCCGACCGCGCCGACATCATGCTGGCGGGCGCCGTGGTGGTGGACGCCCTCATGCACGCCGCGGGCGTGGACCGCATCGAGATCTGCGCCCAAGGTTTGCGCTGGGGTGTGTTCTGGGAGGAGTTCCTCGCCCCTGACGATCCACCCATCATCCAAGACGTGCGTGCAACGAGCGTTCGTGACCTCGCGCAGGTATATGGGTACGACCGTCCCCATGCGGAGCAGGTGGCCCGTCTCGCGCTTGAAATGTTCGACGGCCTCGGCCGGCTCGGGCTCCACGACGGCGACCCGCGCGAGCGGGAGTGGCTCCACGCCGCCGGCATCCTCCACGACGTCGGAACCCTCGTGGACTACAACGACCACCATAAGCACGGTCACTACCTGGTGTTGCACGCAGGGCTCGCGGGGTTCCTGCACCGGGAGTTGGTGATCATCGCCCAACTGGTGCGCGGACACCGCAAGTCCATGCAGTCCCCCGGGAACCTCTCGCGCGTGCTGAAGCGTGGCGATGAGGACCGCATCCTCCGGCTCGCGGCGCTCCTGCGCATTGCGGAGCAACTTGAGGTTGGGCGCGAGCGGGCAATTGAGGGCATCGACTGCGAGCGCTCAGGCGATCTGGTGACGTTGCACGTGCGGGCAGAGGGGGATGTGGACGTGGCCATCTGGTCCGCCGAGCAGGAGGCGCAGGTGTTCAAGCGCGCCACGGGACATCGGCTCGCCATCAGGAGCGCCTGACGCGTAAGAACAGCGCGGGCAAATGCGAGACTCTCCGCCCCCAGAGGCCCCGAACGCAACCGTCTGATCGGAGTGGTTCAAGCACGCATTGAGCGTGGGCTGCGCGTGCGGCGCCAGTGGAGCCGACGTTGGAGGACTCGGGCCCGGTACGTGCGCTGGCCACTCCAACCGCCTCCTCACGATCCGCGTCGTCGTGCGAATGCACCCCGTCGTGGGATTACCGCGGAATCCCTACGGTCAATCGGTCCCTACCTCGTCATGGGTGCGGGCCCTCGTGTCGGCCGCTGCACGCCCGCTACTCGGTGTCGGGTGCCGTCTGCCGTGCCACCCGCACACGCTTGCTGAAGTGTGCAAGCGCCATTGACTGCCGACGGGACGTAGTGGTGATGACCCAGGTACCAGCGGTCACATGCACGGTGCATGAGTAGGTGCGTCTGGTGCTGGCGCGCCGGATGGTGCATTTGCCCGGGGCAGTGCGGCCCGCAGGGCGTGTGGTTGCCCGCTGGGTAATGCGTGTGGCGCGCGGCGGAACAGATCCGGTGGTGACACACGTGGTTGCCACGCAACGGGTCTTGCCCGTGATGGCAGCAGTGGCCTGCGGGGTCGTCAGGTAGCGGGCGACGAATACGTCATTGCTCCCCGCGCTGGTGAGGGTGGTATTCCCAAAGCTTGCGGTGTTCTGGAACTGCCCGGTCGTGACGAAAGAGCCATCAGGCAGGGTGGAGACGCCGTAGCCCACGTCATCCCCCGTGCCACCAGACTGGGTGGCCCAAGCCCAAGTGCCATCTGCATTCACCTTTGCGGTGAATATTTCATTGTTGCTTCCCGCGCTGGTGAGGGTGGTGGTTCCAAAGGTTGCGGTGTCATCGAAGCGGCCAGTCACAATGGATGAGCCATCAGGCAGCGTGGCGATGCCGCTGCCACCATCACTACCGGAATTACCGCCCTTCGCCTGGGTTGCCCAGGCCCACGTGCCATTTGCATTCATCTTTGCGACGAATAGGTCATCGAAATAACGGCCGTTCGTGGTGAGGGTGGTGCGCCCAAAGGCGACGGTGCCCTGAAAGGAGCCCGTGACGATGGATGAGCCATCAGGCAGGGTGGAGATACCCGCACCGTAGGCCCCATACCCCTCACCACCGGCCTTATTGGCCCAGGCCCACGTGCCATCTGCGTTCATCTTTGCGACGAACACGTCATATTTGTCCTCACCGGTGAGGGTGGTGCGTCCAAAGGTTGCGGTGTCACCGAAGAACCCGGTCACGATTGAAGAGCCATCAGGTAGGGCGGAGATAGCCGAGGCGTCGAGCAGCCCAGTCCCGTGCGCCTTGGTAGCCCAGCCCCAGGTGCCGTCTGCGTTCATCTTTGCGATGAACACGCTGCTCCCCCCGCTGGCAAGGGTGGTGCTTCCAAATGTTGCGGTGCCACTGAAGGACCCGAACACGAGGGAGGAGCCATCAGGCAGGGCGGAGATACCCGAGCCAGAGGATCCATCGCCCACTCCGCCAGCACTTGTGGCCCAGGCCCAGGTGCCATCTGTGTTCATCTTTGCGACGAAGACATCTTGGTAACTATCCGGACTTCTCGTGAGGGTGGTAATTCCAAAGGTCGCTGTGCCCTGGAGATATCCGGTCACGATGGATGAGCCGTCAGGCAGGGCGGAAACGGCCGCGCCGAGGTTATTCCCATTACCGCCGACCGCGTTGGCCCACCCCCAAGTGCCATCTGCGTTCATCTTTGCGGTGAACATCTCGTTGCATGGGTGGGTGTACGGCGCAGTGCCACAGGTATTCCCACTACTGGGAAGTGTGGTGCTTCCGAAGGTTGCGGTGCCCGTGAAGTACCCGGTCACGATGGATGAGCCATCAGGTAGGGCGGAAATGGCGGAGCTCTGGGCACCCCCCGTGCCACCGGCCTGGGTGGCCCAACTCACCGCTGGTGGAGGCGAAGCACTCAGAGCCTGAACCCCGACGCACAACACAAGAGCACTGCACACACAACCGATGGCGGGACGGAGGTTCATAGGGAGACGGCCTTCTCTGGAATCAAGCAGTGGAAACCACACTGCGGATGAAAGCGACTTCAGGGTATGAATAATCCTAGACCCCTGACGGGGCGCCGGCTCACGCGCCCGGCACAGACGTGCCTCTCTGCTGCGTTATGAGACCCATGCCCACCCCGCACCCGCTAGTTGGTATCGGGTGCCATCACGCGCGCCATGATGACCTCAACCGGAAACGCTCGGGGTATCGACTCAGCGAAGAACGGGTCGTCGTCCAAACGGGAAGCCCTCTCCCCTGCTGGTACTCAGACCCCAGCGGACACGACATCTACCCGCCAGCCACCTTCACCTGAAACCGGGTGCGGAGATGGTCGGCGATGCGATCGCGGTGATCTCCTTGGATCTCGACGATGCCTTCTTTGACGGACCCCCCGGAACCCACGAGTCGTCGTAGTTCCTTGCCGACGTCCGCCAGATCAGCGGGTGGAATACCCGTGACGAGGGTCACGGTTTTGCCCTTGCGCCCCGCCTTGGTACGGGACACCCGCACGATGCCGTCTGACGCACCCGCCGACGACCTGGGAGTTGCAGCGGGCTGCATTCGGCCACCCTCGGTAGAGAACACCGTGGAGGATGTGTCGCCGCCCGATCGCCTGATGCGCGCCATGGGGCCGATGGTACCCTCGATGGACGTGGTCACCGACCTCCATGCCCACACCAACAGGTCCGATGGATCACACCCGCCAGCCGAATTGGTGGACATCGCGGCAGCGCGCGAAGTGGCTGTGCTGGCCGTCACCGACCACGACACCCTTGCCGGGGTGGACGAGGCTTTGGCGCGCGGACGCGCGACGGGCGTCCGGGTGATTCCGGGCATCGAGCTCTCCATCAGAGTGCCCCACGGCAGCATGCATCTGCTCGGATATTTCACCGACCCCGTCCCCATGCCCCTCGCAGGGATGATCGCCGGCTTCGCCGCAACCCGCACTGAGCGCGCGGAGGAAATGGTGGAGCGCCTCCGTGGCCTCGGCGTGCCGCTCGACTGGCAGGACGTGCTGGATGGCGCAGCCGGTGCGCCCCTCGGGCGTCCTCACATCGCCGAGGCGCTCATCCGCGCCGGCCACGTGAGCACCCGTAAAGAGGCCTTTGACCTGTACCTCGCCGACGGGGGGCCGGCATACCCGGGCTCTGACGGCCTTGATGCGGAGGAGGGTGTGCGTCTGGTTCTTGAGTCTGGCGGTGCACCGGTACTGGCGCACCCCGAGACCCTGAAGCTCAACGACGCCCACCTCGATCCATTTGTCGGCCGACTCGCCCGAGCCGGGCTGATCGGGATTGAGGTGCACCGCCCCGAGCACACCCCCGATCAGTTCGCACGGTTCGGCGCCCTGGCGCGCCGGTGGGACCTCATCGCGTCGGGGGGCTCCGACTACCACCGCCCCACAAGCCCACACCATGCAGGGGCGACTGGCGATCCGCCCCTGCCGGCCGATACCGCTGACCGTCTGCTGGCTGCGGTGCTGCGGTAACGTCGTTCGCATGACGACGACTGATTCCGCTCCGCGTGCCGAGGGCGTCCACTGGGACCTCTCCCCTCTCGCCACTTCCGCCGACGACTGCCGCACGCGACTTGCCGCTGCGATTGACGACTGCCGAGCATTCGAATCGCGTTACCGCGGGCAGATTGCCGCATTCGATGGCGCAACGCTCGCCGACGCGCTTGCCGAGTTGTGCCGCATCGAGAATGAACTCGGCCGCCTGCACTCGTATACCTCCCTGCGCGAGTCGGTGGATGTGTCGGACCCCGAGAACCAGGACCTCGACGCCCTGATGGACCGCTCAATGGTGGAGGCCGCCAATGCGCTGCGGTTCTTCGAACTGGAATGGCTCGAGCTCGACGACGCGCTGGCCGATGAGCTGGCGAACGCCCCGGAGGTCGCTGGCGACCGCCACCACCTGCTGGCCGAGCGCCGATTCAAGCGGCACATGCTGAGCGAGCCCGAGGAGCGCATGCTGGGTGAGCGCAGCCCCGCTGCCGCCAGCGCGTGGCAGAGCCTGTTCGGTCGCATCACCTCCACGCTCGAGACCGATTTCGACTCGGGCGACGGCACAGAGCCCCACACCATCGACCGCCTACTGGCATGCGTACGCAACCCCGATCGGGACCTTCGCATGCGTGCGCTGGAGACGCTGTACGCCACGCTGGGCCCCAACACGCCCACCCTCGCCCACTGCTACGACACCCTCGTGGGTGACCGCCTGGCGATGGACCGTCTGCGCGACTACGACGATCCCATGGACCCAACGCACCTTCGCAACGAGGTACCGGGGCCCGCGATCGAGACCATGATGAGCGCCGTCGAGGGCCACTACGGGCTTGCGCACCGCTGGTTCAGGGTAAAGGCCCGCCTGCTGGGGCTCGACCGCCTGCACCTCGCCGACCAGTACGCCCCATTGGGCGAGGCCCGTGAGGTGCTGTGGCCCGAGGCCCGCACCATCATCGACTCGTCATTCCGCGCGTTCTCGCCACGCATCGGCGACATCGCCGATGGCTTCTTCGCCGACCAGCGCATTGACGCGGAGCCGCGCACCGGCAAGCGCGGTGGCGCGTTCTGCGCGTCAGTGGCCCAGGATGCCCAGCCATTCATGCTCATGAACTTCACCGACCGCATGGACGACGTGATGACCCTCGCCCACGAGCTCGGGCATGGGATGCACTTCACCCTCGCCGCTGAGCGTCAAACGGCACTGTCGTTTCACACGGGGCTCGCCTTGGCCGAGGTGCCGTCGACATTCGCCGAGATGATCGCGTTTGATCACCTGCTGGCCAACGAGGCCGACGAGGCCACCCGTACGGCGCTTGTATGCGAGCGGGTTGAGGGGTCATTCGCGACGGTGTTCCGTCAGACGGTGCTGGCACGGTACGAGCAGGAGGCCTACCGCCAGCGCGGCGAGGGCACCACGCTCACCGACGACCGGCTGTCAACCATCTGGTGGGACCAAAACGCCTCCTACTACGGCGACGCAGTGGAGATGCCCGAGGGCTACCGCCTGGGCTGGTCGTACATCCCGCACTTCATCTCCACGCGCTTCTACACCTACGCCTACGTGTTCGCGCACCTGGTGACGCTGGCGCTCTACACCCAGTACCGCGCGCAGGGAGAGGACTTCGTGCCGAAGTACCTCGACTTCCTCGCCGCCGGTGGTTCGGCGTCACCCGCCGACCTGCTTCGTCCGCTGGGCGTGGATCTGGACGACCCGGCCTGCTGGGAGCCCGGCTTCGCCGAGATGGAGCGAATGGTGACGCGCGCGGAGGAGATGACCGCGTAGCCCCGAGGCGGCCGCCGTACCGTTGCGGTAGGTTCGGCGTGTGTTCTCCCCGAAGCACCCCCGCCGTACCCTCCTCCTGGCTGGCGCGCTCGCAGCAGGCGTCTCTCTGCTCTGCGCATCACCCGGCCTGAGCGAAGACTCGCAGCCCCTCACCACGCTCGACGCCACCATCGTCCCCGAATACATCGGTGCCGCGGCGGGAGATGGAGCACCGAAGTCGCTGCTGGTCGCATCCGGACGTCTGTCGGCCGTCACATTCGGAGCAGCGTTCGATGGCCCCGCGCCAGCAGACGGCCCAGTCACTGCCACCGTCACCCTTCCAGATGGCCTCGTGTTCGTGCGCGCCCGCACCGTCATGCCCGAGTCGATCACCCAAGAGGCGCAGTGGATCTGCACGGCAACGGCGCCCACCGTCACGTGCACGCTGGGGACGATGGGAAATGCACCCGAGCCCTACGCGCTGTCTCCCGATCAGTCGCCGCAGCTCATCCTGGTGCTGCAGGGCACCGATTCGGTTCCGCAAGTGGCTGCCGGCGACGCGCCCATCGACATGGGTGTGGTGCAGGCCGACCTCTCGGTGCCGCAAGCCGGCGGCGCCCCACTGACGGCGTCAACGACCGTACCCGTGCAGTCGACGGGCGAGCCGCCCTCACCGCGCATCGTGGTGAGCAAGGTGCTGCGCCCCAGCACCAAGCCCGGCAACCCCGCCACATGGGACGGATACGACCTCATCCCGCAGAACGTCGGCAGCGCAGATGTTGCCGCGGGCGACGGCGCACCCGCGCTGCAGATCTCGCACGTCCTGCCCGATCTCCCGTTCCGCGGCACCACGGTGACCGGCGCAGGATGGCGCTGTTCCACCAAGGGGAAGGGCACCTGCCGCACCATGCAGGGCATGGCCGTCGGAGACCTCGCCAAGGTCATCAAGGTGCGCTGGCCCGCCCGCACCGACGCGAGCAAGATCGATGCCAAGTGGACTCTGTCCGGCATCGCGCACTTTGACGGCGCCCTCTCCCGGGTATCCGATACCTCGACCGACCCCAGGGCAATTCCGCCCCCGGCCCACACCGCACCGTTCAAGAGCCCAGTGCAACTGCGCCTGGCCGATACGTTGGTCGACCTTGAGATTCACGCGAGCGCGCCCAAGGGCATTGAAGTGGTGGCCGGCCGGGCCCCGACGAAGCTCGAGATGCACATCAAGAATGTGGGCGACACCCACGCACGCATCGTGGGCACCACGATCACCGTGCCCAAGGGCGCATTGGCGTCGGTGCCCACGAAGGGCTGGGCCTGCGAGGGCGTCAGTCCCACCATCACCTGTCGCTGGATGGGATCACTCAATCCTCACGCAGATGCACGTTTCGACCTGCTGCTCTCCGCCCCCGATGGCCAGCCTGCCGGACCCGGCAAGATCGTGTTCGCACCGATCGGTCGCAAGGATGGCGTTCGTGGGGCGAACCGCACCCTTGCGCTCGCCATTCTCGACCCAGGCGACCCGGTTGCGGCGCCGCAGGTCTTCTTCCTGAGGAAGTCCAGCTGGACGCGCTGGGTGACTGGCGGTACCGAACGGGTGCCGGCGCTCGACGACTTCACATACCGCATCTCCCTGTTCAACAGCGGCGGCGATGCACTGAAGCCGGGCGTGCCGGTGAGCATCCGTCAGCAGATCGGTGCCGCAATGGGCCTGAAGGCGGTGCAACCCGGCGAGGGCGTCACGTGTGCCCCGGGGCCCGACGTGGCATGCACCTTCACGCCATCCGCCCCTGTGGCCCCGGATGCCACCTTCGCCAACGTGCTCGTGACGGTGCACCCCACCAAGCCCGACCCCGCGGCAGACCTCGGAGCGATCAGCGCCGTCGTCGCGGGATCAAACGTGACCACGACCCTGCCCATGAAGGTTGAGGTCGTCGACAACCCGAACTCCTTGCGCCCGTCGATGAAGGTGACGCAGGAGCCCACGTCGGGTGGCGTGGGCACGATGTCAATGATCCTGCGAAACGAGGGCACCGACCCGGTCAGTGGCCTCTCCGCAACCGGCCGTCTGCCCAAGAATGTGCGCGTCGCGCGCATCACCGCGCCATCCGGCTGGTCATGCAGTGCACCGACCCGACGCACGGTGGCGTGTGGCTACCGGGGAACCGTGCGCGGCAAGGCGCGCACCCCGGGCGTGGTGGTGCACCTGGCCGCTGCCCCGGGTCAGGGCGCATCGCGCGCTGAAATGGTGTGGAAGGCACGTGGGCGTGCCGGCGACGGCAGCCTGCAGGCCGGAATGCGCAAGGCACCGCTGCCGGTGCGCGCGCACATCACCGTGGGTGCCACCGCGACGCCCAAGGTCGTGAGCGCCGTTCGCGAGATGACCGCCTACCACCGCCGTGTGGCCCTCGACGGCACATCCAGCGTGGGCAACGGCATCTCCCTCACGTACCGCTGGAGCCAGCGCTGCCTCACCCCCGGCGATGCCGCGAAGCTCCGGGCATGCAAGGGGCGCGTCACACCTGCTGCCCGCATCGACATGGCCACGCTCCCCTCCACCCACGCGGTCCTGCCCACCGTCACCAGCCGCACCCAGTTCGTATTCGACCTGACCATCACCGATCGCAGCGCCACCCTGCGAAAGACGGTGACCGCGATCGAGGCCGTGCCCCAGAAGCTGGCGCGCACGGCCACGCGTGGCAGTGGGCTCAGCCCGTCAGACACGGCCGCTCGGGCCGGCATCGTCGCCGCACAGCGCGCGGCTGCCACCGCACGGCGGCGTGCAGTCGCGGGCACCACCGCATCGCGTCGCAGTGCCGCCGCGAGCAATGCGCGCCGTGCCCGTGCCGCCCGATCCAACACCCCGCGCGTCAGCATCGGCGGCGGCGCCTTCGTGTCAGCCAAGCCGGGCACCGTGGTGCCCCTGGCCGCGCAGACCCGTGGCGCCTGGGGTGGTGGTGTCACGTACAGCTGGACCCAGGTGAGCGGCCCCGCTGCCACGATCACCAACCCAACCGGGCACGAAACCAATATCCACACCCCCACCTCGACGTCCCCCGTGGTCATACGCGTGCGCGTGCGCGACGCAGAGGGGCACGTGGCTACCGGGCAGGTCATGGTCGGGGCAGGTGGCGGTGGCTCACCACAGGCCATTGCCGTGATGTCGCAGGCTGCACAGGCAGCTGCGAGCGGCAAGCCGCTGTCGCTGAAACTGGCCGCGGATGCCGCCACCACGCTGCGCGGTGTCCACTCCATGGCATCCGGGCACGCCACATCGGAGCCGAGTGGCCCCGAGTACACGTTCTCCAACTCAGACCTGTCGGTGGGTCAGGTGTCGGTGAAGGGCGCCAGCGGCACCGTGCGCACCACCGGCATCGAGCTCACCACCGGCACGCTCACCCTGCCCGCGTCGTGGCACATCGGCCCGCTCAGCGTGGGCAAGGGCAAGCCCATCACGTACACCTTCGCCGCTGGCGATGCGCCGTCCAGCCTTGTGGGCCAGGTGATTGACGCCGCGCACTTCCCCCTGCTCACACTCCCCACCGGCTGGGCGGGCTCCACCACCATCACGTTTGCCAAGGACTCCTGGAGCATCGAGGCCACGGCCACCGGTGACACGGAGGGCAAGGTCGTGGTGGATGGCACGGTGAAGGAGGACGGCACCTACACGGCGTCGGTCACCGGAACCCACGTGCTGAACGTCGGCGGATCGCCAATGGATCTGGCCGGCACCATCACCAAGGCGAAGCCCAATGAGGACGCCACCACCACCGTGACCGGATCCATCGTCGATCCCGTACCACTGGCCGATGGCGTGAGCCTTGAAGGCGTCACCGCCAAGTGGACGCCCGACGTGAAGAAGGGCCCCACCCTCACGGGCTCCGCAACGGTGAAGATCGACAGCGGCAGCACCGACCCGCTCCAGATCGCCGCCAATCTCAAGTACACGGGCTCTGAGGATTGGACCCTCGACCTGGCCGGCAAGGGCGGCCCCACGTGGACCCCGCTGCCTGGCCTCGCGCTGTCGGCCGCCAACCTCTCCGGCTCGATCGGCGAGGTAAAGGGCGTGTC
This sequence comes from Thermoleophilia bacterium, assembly GCA_037138115.1. GTDB lineage: Bacteria > Actinomycetota > Thermoleophilia > Miltoncostaeales > Miltoncostaeaceae > SYFI01. The sequence continues at coordinate 11,982 of JBAXJA010000040.1, forward strand.
GAAGTGGGACATCACCGGCAAGCTGGATACCTGGCAGGTGTCGAGCATTCTCACGCTCGCCAACGTGCAGGTCGACCTCACCAACGATTGCGGTGATGGCACGCAGCCCGCATGCCCCAAGGGCACGATGTTCCTCAAGCTGAGCACCGACGCCACACTCGCGCCGCCGGTCATCTCACCCATCAACGCCAAGGCCACCGCCATCCTCGGTCTCGGAGACGGCGGCGGTTTCTCCCTCTACGCCACGCTTCCGAACCTCAACCTCGGAGCGGGGGTGGAACTGGGCAGCCCGTCGCTCAACGTCACGTACGACATGCCTGAGGGGCTGCTGCCATCGAGCGTGGGCATGCCCTCGTTCGATCTGCCCGACAACATCAACGGTGGCTTCGTGATCGACGCCATCGGGTCGTTGTCGGTGCCGGGCCTCGGCAACTTCGGTTCGATCGTCTCGATGATCACGCCGAAGGGCTGGACGCTGGGCGGCTTCGACACCGACGGCGTGTCGCTTGGTTCGGACAACGGCGGGCAGTCGGGCGCGTGGTTCGGGTGGTCGTCGTTCGACACCACCATGAGCATCAACCTCCCCGGCGTGGGCGTGCGCTCGATACCCGTGCCCGAGGGCTCGTTCTCGGTCACCGGCGACTACTCCGCACCCGAGTGGTTCACCAAGATGGCGGGCATCGAATCGGCACACGCGGTGGGCACCATCACCCTCGACGCAGGCACCGGCTTCTTCGAGGCCAAGGTGGCGCTCGACGGCACGTACACGCTGCCCGGTGGTGGGTCGAGCGTGCAGGCGGCGTCGCTGTTCTTCGATATCCAGAACAACTCGAACGGGCTGACCGTCGCCGTGGGCGCCACCACCACCCTGGGCGTCAAGGGCATGGGTGCCAATGGCGAACAGGTACAGGCGCCCGAACTCGAGATGCGCCTTGCCTACGACGCCGCGGTGCAAACGGCGTCGGCATCGCTCACCTTCACTGATGAGGCGGGGTGGCAAAACGCCTTCGGTGTGGATGGCCTGGTCGTCAACAAGGCCTCCATCACCCTTGAGGTGAACCTGGTCACCCTCACCCCCGGCATCAAACTCATGGCGGTGGGCCAACTGCCCTCCAGCGTCGCCGGCCCTCTGGGAGTGCCCGGCCAGGGGATCCCCATCACCGTGGGGGCCGAACTCTCGGCCGCCCACCCGTGCATCGACTTCCAGGTGGGCACGCACGGTGGACCCGCCGTGCTGCAGCTGGGCGGCGGCGCAGCCACGGCGAGCTTCTTCCAGTTCATCCTTGCGCCGGACGGCTGCCAACTGTCGCCCGACAGCAAACCCATTGCGCCGGGCTTCTCGATCCAGTTCTCCGGAACGATCCTCAACACCCCGGTGGACGTCGGGGCCACCCTGCAGATCGAGCCGAAACTGAAGCTCGATGGCCATCTGGACATCGGGGCATTCACGGTGGGTGGTATTGCGTTCGACGAGACGCAGCTGAAGGTGCATCTCGACGAGGCCGCGGGCGTGAACGAGGTGTCGTTCTCGGGTGGCTTCACCATCTTCGGAAACGGCGTGAAGGTGCTGGGAGATCTGAAGCAGGACCGGGAGACCACCTCAGCCTCGCTCGAAGTGCAGCAGGTGGGCGCTATCTCTGTTGACGGCTTCACGCTGCAGGACATGCACTTCAGCGCAGCTGTGGAGGTCGGCCCGGGCGTGAACAAGGTGAACATCTCCGCCGGCGGCAAGGTGAACATCCTCGGCCAGATGCTCGATGTCCGCGAATTCAAGGTGGAGATCGACAACGGCGTGGTTGAAGACGTCTCGTTCGATATTCAGGCGAAGATCGATATCGAGGATGTCGCCACGGCCGACGGCGAGTTCCAGATGAGCTACAGCGAGTCGACCGGCGACTTCCAACTGCACGCGAAGGTCGCCCTCACCACCGCCGCCGGCTTCAGCATCGGGACCGCCGACAAACCGGCGACGCTCGATATCGACCCGTCATGCGCCGCCTTCGAGGGAACGGTCCAGATCGGCTCCGTGTTCCAGGCGACCCTGCAGGGCACGTTCGTCTACAAGGACGGCTGCACGCACACGGTGCGCACGGTAACCGGTGCGCAGGTCGCCGCCACCAAGGGCGACTTCAGCCTGTCGGCCGACAACGTGTCCTTGCAGCTGGGCGAGTTCGAGACCACCGGCTCGGTAGCGATCGGCGACGTGGGCGGTACCGCGTACGCCACCGTGTCCGCCGCACTCACACTGGGCACGCAGGAGGCCGGTGGCACGGTCAACGTGTCAGGGTCCTTCCAGAGTAATGGTGACTTCGCCTTTGACGGCTCAGGCAACCTGCAGCTGGCGGGCCTGCAACTGAACGTGGCGGCGCACGTGTCGAACGCCCACGGCGACGTGGAGGTGTCCGGACGCGCACAGCTGAACATCGGCGACACCGTTGTCGAGGTTGACGGCCTCTTCACCGAGATCAACGGTGTGCCTTCCACCACGCTCCACGGCGCGGTCGACCGCCTGGTGCTGGCGGGATTCAGCGTTGGGCACGCCGACGTCACCCTCACACAGACCCCCACCGACATGGGCATCGAAGCCAATGTCGAGATGAGCGTGGGCGACCCATCGGCCGGCCAGATCCAGGCGAACGGCACCATCTCGTTCGTCGAGGGCGCCAAGACCGGCGGCGTGCCCCTCTTCTACGCATCGCTGCACGGGACCATGGGATTCCCGTCAATCGGCGCCACGATGGATGGATCGGTCACGTTCAGCAACTGCACCGACAACTGCAGCCAGCTCGGCCCCGTGCAGTTCTCGCTGAGCGGCAATATCGGGGCGGCGGGATTCAACTTCGTCACGAACATCAACATGTCGTCAGACGGCACGTTCTCCGCATCCGCGGTGTTCAACACCAACGTGTGCTCGGGAACCATCAACCTGCTCGTCGTTCAGGCACAGGGATGCTTCGCCATGAACCTCGCGCTGTTCGTCGGAAGCCAGGCGCCCTACGCCAGCATTGACGGGAATGTCAACGTCAGCGTGAACATCCAGACGTGGGACGCCGACCCCTGGTACGCCCCGTGGGAATGGTCATGGGGGCCCTGGCACTCCTGGGGCATCGACTTGACGGCCCACTTCCAGCTCTCGCCCTTCAAGGCGTGCGTGGGGGTCATGGGTCAGGACCTCTGCATCTAGGCAAAACGACGACGGGCGCCCAGAGGGCGCCCGTCGAACATTGCCCAGAAGAAGGCGCCTGCGCTTAGCCCTTCGAGGACTTCTTTGAGGCCTTGATCGGGTTGAGTGCCTTCTGCACCTGCTCGGGCAACTCGGTGGAGTGGTACACCTGCCGGCCGCACTCCGGACCACTGCGCGTGGGGCGTGCGTGGCACGTGCTGGGGGCCTCACTCCAGATGGCGAGGGTGCGGTGACCGCGCTCGCACAGGTAGAGCGTGGCAAGACCCTCGCGGGCCCGCGGCCCAGAGGGGCCAGCGGCCTCCTCGGGCTCGTACTCCTCGGCGGGAGTGCCCTCCTCCACGATCTCATCAATCACGGCTGCGGCCTCTTCGGTCACCTCGGCAACCTCTTCGGTCACCACGGCAGCTTCTTCGGTTACCTCGGCAGCTTCTTCGGTCGCCACGGCGGCCTCTTCGGTCACCACGGCAGCTTCTTCAACGGGGGTCTCTGCGTCGGTCGGCGTGTCGCTCACTGGGAAATCTCTCCTCGGATCTGACGGCCGGGGACTATAGCGCCCCGCGGTGCGATTACGCTCCCCCGCCGTGCATCCGGACGATGAGAGAGCGATTTGGGAGGAGATCCCCGCGGGGGATCTGACCCTGCGCATACGGCGCCCCCCGTCGGCCGAGGCGCTCATCGACGAAGACGAGTTCGCAGATGACGAGCGCCTCCCCTATTGGGCGGAGGTGTGGCCGAGCGGCCGCGTGCTGTGCGGGGTGCTCGCCGGGATGGACCTTGCAGGGATGTCCGTGC
>JBAXJA010000041.1:0-15950 GCA_037138115.1 Thermoleophilia bacterium
GTGGACCGGATGGCGTCAAGCGAACTGAGGATGGCTTCGCCACTGGCGGTCGCGCCATCGGCAACCAGCGAGTCCACGGCGCGCTTGAAGGCATCGCGGTCAGTGCTCGGCGGCAGCAGCACATTGGCCTGACCGCTGAATGCCACCAGCCCCACCTGGAACTGCCGCGGCACCTTGTCGGCGAATGCCACGGCAGCATCCTGCGCGGCGCGAAGGCGATACGGCTGGATGTCGTCGGCGGCCATCGACCCCGATACGTCAATGGCAAGCATGATGCTGCCCTCTTCGCGGGGCACGCTGGTCATGGTCTGCGGGCGGGCCAGCGCAACGGTTGATCCGGCGACGGCCAAGACCAGCAGCATGCCCGGCAGCCAGCGGGTCGAGCGGCGGCGCGGAGTGGCCATGGCCACCAGGTCGAGGTCGGCAAATGGGATGGCGGCACGGCTGGTCACGCCCCTGCGGTCGCGCCACACCCACCACACCACGCCCATGGCAAGTGGCACGAGCAACAGCAGGAGCCACGGGTACGCGAAGCTCACGATGCCAGCCTCCGGCGCGATCCCTGCGACAGCGCGCGGGCCATGTCGAGCAACCAGTCGCGGCCGGGCTCAATGGCCACGTACCGCGCGCCGGTGCGGGCGATCATGCCCTTACGGCGCGTCTCGGCATCGGCAACCGCAGCGCGAAAGCGCGCCTGAAATGCAGGGTCGCTGGTGTCCACCAATAACGTGCGGCCGGTCTCCACGTCGCGCAGCGGGATGGTTCCCACCTCGGGCATTTCGCGTTCACGTCGATCGCGGATCTCCACCACCACCACGTCGTGACGACGGCCGAGGCCCCCGATGGCGCGCTCCAGACCCGGCGACCACGGCATGTCGCTGATGATGGCCACCATGCCCCGATGACGGGCCACGCGGCCGAGCAGTGTGATGGCGTGTGCAAGGTCGGTGCGCCCCGCCGACAGGTCGGGCTGCATGGCATCCACAGCCGCCACGGCGTTGACCAGCCCGCGACGATCGCCGCGTGGGGGCCGGATCAGATCGAGCGCGCCGGTGGTGGTGGCCGCGATACCCAGACGGTCACCACGTCGTCGCAGCACCACGCCCATGGCCGCCAGCACCTCACGGGCCTGCGCGATCTTCGTACCGCCGTGCGTGCCGAACAACATCGATGGCGACATATCCACCAGGGCCCATGCGGTGAGCACCGGCTCAAGCTCGGGCACGCGCACCATGGCATCAACCGACCGCGCGGTGAGCGGCCAGTCGATCCATCGCACGTCGTCACCCGGCTCGTAGGCACGGGTCAGCGACGCATCGCCGCCCGGCCCGGGGCGGCGCCCCTGGCGCTCCCCCTGCAGCAGGCCGTCGAGACGGCGACCGACCCTGACCTCCACGCGACGAAGCAGTGCCTCGGCGCTGGCGTCAGATCGGGTCATGTCAGGCGACGTTGCGCCCGCCACCGATCTCCACCTTCGGCTGTGCGACTGCCGCCAGGATGCGGTCAAGCACCTGCTCGGGCTTCACCTCTGCGGCCAGGGCCTCGTAACTGAGCACGATGCGGTGGCGCAGGGCGTCGTGGTACAGCGCTGCGACGTCCTCGGGCAACACGTACCCACGGCCGCGCATCACGGCAAGCGCGCGGGCACCGCGGATGAGCGACAGGCTTGCGCGCGGCGACCCACCCAGCTCCAGATACGGGGCCAGGTCGGGCAACCCGGCCTCAGCCGGGTTACGCGTGGCGGTCACCAACTGCACGGCGTACGAGCGCACCCGGTGGTCTACAAACACCTCGTCGGCGATCGCCTGAAGCTCCATGATCTGCGCGGGGTCGAGCAGCCTTCGGGCGGCCGGCGGATCGCTTGCCATGCGGCGCACGATCTCCTCTTCGTCGGCCACTGACGGATAGTCGACCACCAACTTGAAGATGAAGCGGTCGAGTTGCGCCTCGGGCAGTGCGTACACGCCCTCGCTCTCAATGGGGTTCTGCGTGGCCAGCACGAAGAACGGCGTGGGCGTGGCGTGCGTCTCGCCGGCGATTGATGCATGGCCCTCGGCCATCACCTCGAGGAGCGCGCTCTGCACCTTGGCGGGAGCGCGGTTGATCTCGTCGGCCAGCACGAAGTTGGCGAACACCGGGCCCAGCCGCGTGGTGAAGTCACCATCGCGGGTGAGCACCTGTCCACCCACCACGTCACTCGGCACCAGGTCCGGCGTGAACTGGATGCGGTGGAAGTCGCCACCGCTCACCTTGGCCACGGTCTCGAGTGTGAGGGTCTTGGCAAGGCCGGGCACGCCCTCAAGCAGCACGTGGCCACGGGCGAGCAGGGCCACGAGCACGCGGTCGAGCAGCTCGTCCTGCCCTACCACCACGCGGCGCAGCTCGTAGAGCACGGCCTCAAGCCGGTCGCGGGGCGACGCGTCGGCATCCGGCACGGGAATGGGATCGTCGTTCACTGGCGCTGCTCCTTGATCGTTCATCACTTCACTGACTCCAGCATCCGCTGCACCTCGGCAGAGGTCACGGCGAAGCCGATACCCACGTTGCCGGGCACCGGACTGTTGATTGATGTGGGAATCCCCACGAGGCGACCACGGAGGTCGAAGAGACCGCCGCCCGAGTTGCCCGGGTTGATTGGTGCATCGGTCTGGATCATCGGCTGACCCGACTCACCGGGACGATTGACGGCACTCACCACGCCCACGGTGACCGTGTTCATAAGCCCAAATGGGCTGCCGATGGCAAACACCGTGTCACCGGCGCGCAGACCGGCATCCGGCTCCGCGGCCAACGCCGCACCCGGTCCCACCGACCCCTGCGGCCTCAGTACATCGAGATCGTGCTGGGGGTCGCTGGCCACCACCTCGGCGGGCACCTCGCGGTTATCGGCGGTCACCACGGTCACCTTGGTGCCCTTGGCACCGGCCACGTGATTGTTGGTGATGATGAGCCCGCGCGATTGCATGACCACGCCGCTGCCCTGGCCCTCCGGTGTGCGTACCTGCACAACCGATGGCCTCACGCTGGAGATGGCGTCCTGCAGCGGCATGACCGCTGAATCGGCGGCTCGGGCAGTGGGTACCGCCTGGCTGCTGCCGGCTGCCCCCGAGACCGCACCCTGATCGTCACCAAGGAATGATGCGGTGAGCCCGCCGCCGATGGCACCTGCGGCTGCGGCAACCACCACCAGCGCGACCAGCCGCGTGCGACCGGCCCGTTCGCGCGGTCCCTTCGGCTGCGCAGGCCCCTTCGGCGGCTTCGTGGACCTCGGCGGCGGCGGGGCATCGGGTGAGGCCGTGGCGCCGGTGCGGGCAACCGACTCGACCGGCGGAAGTGCCTGCGCGCCCTGCGATGCCCGCGGGGCGAGCGGCGGAAGGCCGTCACCGGATGCGGATCGGGGGCTCAGCGGCGGGAGTGCGCCTGTTATTTCTTCATCGTGCACGGGTGCCACCGTAGGTCGTCCATGTGAAGGCCGTGGTAAGGGTTCTTAAGATCCGCTGAAGAATCAAGGTTGCGGTATGCCATGCGCCTGCCGGTGCGATCGCAGGCCCAGCACGAGCCCGACAATTATCAGCGCCATCCCCGCGGCCTGCCACGGCCCGATCACTGCCTCTCCCCATGCCAGGGCGGCGATGATCGCCATTGGCGGTGCCAGCACCTCGAATGCCGCCACCCGGGTGGCACCGAGCAGCGACACCGCCCACGTGGCCACCACCATGGGAATAAGGGCGCCGGCAACGGCCAGATACAGCACCCCGCCCATCACCTCCTGGCTACCGAACACGATGTCACCGGGGACGATGCCCTCTGCCAGGCACAGGGCCAGCGCGCCAGCCGTGGCGCTCGCAAACGCCACAACAAGGACCGGGCCCGACGACATATGCGGGCGGCATGCGGCGAGCGACAGGAGAGCCACGGACGTGCACGCCGACGAGGCAAGTGCCAACCACACCCCTGACGAGGGGTCCTCCCCCAACAAGATCCCATTGGGAATCATGACGGCCAGGCCCACGACCACCACCAGCACACAGAGCAGAAGGGGCACACTCGGGCGCAACCGACCGCGCACTATTGCGAGCAGCAGCAACATGACCGGCGCCAGGCTCGACAGCACCACCGCGGCGGTCGCCGGGGTCGATGCCAGTGAGACAAGAAACGTCTCCTCGGCACCAAGCACCGCGAGGCCCGCAATCACGGCCAGCACCCGTACGCGGGGGGTCGTGGCACGCAACGCGGCGGCGTGCCCGCGGGCGCCCGTGCCTGCCAGCACGCCGATCACCACCACCAGCGCAAAGGTCATCGAGAGCAGGGTGATCTGCACGCTCTCGGCCAACTTCACGATCTCGGGCGCGACAACAGCCTCACTGATGCCCAGCGACAGCCCGCCGCCGATGAGCAGCCCGATGGCCAGCGAGCGGGTGGGTGTCGCGGGTGCCGCCCCGGGCTCACCCGATCCAATCGCCCCGATGGCCTGAAAGCCGATGCCCAGTACCAGTACGGCCGTCTGGTAGGTGAGTGATCGCGTGCCCACGCTGTCGCCGCCAAATGGCCCGGTGCCCGACATCACCGCACCGGCGGCAAAGCCCAACATCACCAGCGACGCAACCGCCGCACCACGGGGGCCGCCGCGTCCGGCGAGCAGCGATGCCGCAAGAAGGAGAACGATGAGTGCCGCGCCATCCCCGAGCGTGAACGTGATCCACGCCAGCACCGCGGTGGCCACGGTGAGACCCGCGAACTCGACTGCGCGCCGGGTGGCCATGGCATCGCGCAGGCGCAGCGCGATGGTGGTGATGGCACCTCCCACCACAACGAAACCAGTGACGGTGGAGAGCACCCACAGCGACACCACCTCGGGCGTGCTGCCGGCCTCTCCGTCCCCAAACACGAGGAGACATGCCACACCAAGTGCGCCAAATGGAATGGCACCCACACAGCTTGCGAGGGCGAAACGCATCACGTCAGTCAGGCGCCCGAGCCGTGGATCAGCGTGCAGCAGACCAATGGCCCAGGCGGCCACCACGATGGCCAGCACGTTTGCCACCACCACGGGCACCGTGGCGGGGCCGAGCACCCCGTAGGCCGGAGCGGCAGCCAGACCACCCACCGCCAGCGCCGGCCACAACCGAAGACCCCACACCAGCAGCCCCGCCAGCCCGACCCCCCCGGGGATCCAGATGCCGGCCACGCCGCTGCCGGGGCCGGTGGTGAGGCTCGAGAGCGCATCCACCCCGCCGAAGGCCACGGCGAGCACAGCTGCCCGCATCAGGTCACCCCGGCTCCACCGCAGAGTCGCCATCCCTATGCCCCCGGAGCGGCGCGCTTCACACGCTCGGCCACTGCGATGCTGTCCGCCAATTCGTCGGCCAGAATCGCCCGGGCGCTCGCGCGTTCGGCCGCCATTCGCAAGCGGGCCAACTCGGTGCGCTCTCCATCGCTCAGGCCATCGGCACGCTCCGCGGCCTCCAGCCGGGTGATGTCGGCCGCGATCTCGCGCACGCGAGCCCATCGGCGATCGGCCACGGCGCCCGCGCCCCCCGGCGGTGCAGCGGAGGAGCCGTCAGTCATTCGCCCGGGGGACCGCCGGTCGTGGAATCGGCTGCGCCCGAACCGCTCCCCGCGCCTGCGGCCTTCTTGCGACGGCGGCGGCGGCGCTTACGTGGGGAGCTCGGTGCCTCCGCTGACGCACCATCTCCCGGTGCCGATGCATCTGGCGATTCAGCCGGGGCGGCGGCGGTCTTCCCCTTGGGCTTCTCCTTGGGCTTCTCCTTGGGCGGGGAGGGGGCATTGGCCACCTCGGCGGTACTCAGCTTGCGACGGCGGCGGCGGCGGCGCTTTCCGGCGGCGTCATCTCCTCCGCTCTTTGACGGCTCGCCGATTCCCACATCCTCGGCTGGGGGCAGGCGCGGACACTTGGGGCGCAGTTGGTTCCACGCCCGCCGGTTCTGCAGGGCCCGTGCATTGCGGGTGCCCACGGCGGCGCGCAAGGCACGGCGGCCGTCGGGCGTTGTCCAGTCGATGGCGTCCAGCGCGCCGCGAAGCGCCGCCCATCCACCGCAGGCACCCGCGGCACGGCTGGCGATGCGGATGTCCTCGCTCTTCTGCGGCACGTCGCCCGGGCCAAGGGCCAGCACCAGGCGTCCGGCCACGCCCGGCTTGAGCGGCAGTTCACCTTCGGGTGGGGCGATGGGATCGGGGGCCGGTGCGCCCACGGCGCGCAACCACAGGCCGATAAGGCCCACGTCGCCGCCGTTCTCGATCAGGTGCTGCGACTCCCACTTCGCAATGCGGTGCAGTTCCTGGTTACGACCGGGGCGGCTGACATCAGCCAACCCTCGCGATACCTCCCAGGCCCAGGAGGGCGCCCACGCCGATGCCGAGTCGAGGGCCGACCAGCGGCGGCGGCGTTCAGCCGATCGCCCCTGCTGCTCAAGCGAGGCCACGTTGTCCCACTTGCCATCCTGATCGGCGTGGAACCACAACGCACGAATGCGTTCGCGGGCCGTCATGCGAAGGCGGTCGAGCACCGCGCGGGGGGCATCTTCGGGCAGTGCCTGACGCAGTTCGGGGTGCACCAGCAGTGCCAGCGCCCATGCCCGCCACAGCGGTTGCTCGTCGCCATTCTGCGCCTTGCGCGCCACCACGCCGGACAGTGCCCACCAGGCGTGCGCCCCGCGCACGTCGAAGCCAGCCGATATCCGCTCGGCCACCTCAGACCAGTCGGTGTCGTTGGCGGCGGCCTCCACCCACTCCTCCATAACGCCCATGGGGATGTCGCCGGGATCGGCCTCACGCCAGCCGCCATCGACGAACCCCTTCACCAGCGTGCTGGCACTGGCACGTGGGTTCACCAGGCTCGCGCGCCCGCCGTCCTGTTCGGCCAGCACCGCAGCCGCACGCGCAAGCTTGCCCCGCTCGCCGCCCTCAGGGGGCCCGGCAACCCGACCGAGCGGCTTGTACCAGCCCTCACCGAACAGGTCGTGGCTTGTCTGCACGCCCATGGGATCGCCCACCGGCAGGAACTCCACCGACACGGCCTCCTTCTCGGGGGCCGGGCGCATCACCCGCCCGAGGCGCTGCACAAACACACGCTCCGACGTGGTGGGCGCGAGATGCATGACCACCGCGGCACGGGTTTCATCCCAGCCCTCGGTGAGCAGGTCGGCGTTGCACAGCACGTCAATTTCGCCGGCGCCGAATTGTCTGAGGACCTTCTGCAGTTCCCTGCTCTGCGTCTGCCCCGACACCGCGGCAGCGCGCACGCCCCGCTCCACCATCTCGTCGGCCAGGGCATGCGCCTGCGCAACGGTTGCCGTATAGGCCACGCCGGCAAGCCCGAGCGGCTGAAAGTGCTCTGACCACACATCGGCACAGGCGCGGTGCCACAACGCACGGTCGAGGGCGCGACCCAGACTGGCCTGGTCGAAGTCGCCGCGCACGCGAGTGACGTCGGAAAGGTCGACGGCCCGCTCCACACGCAACGACCTGAGTGGGCACAGGATTCCGCGATCGATCGCGGCCTGGCGGTCGAGCGTGGTGGCCACCGGACCGAACACCTGCTCCACATGGCCCGTTGTGGTGGCCGGAGTTGCGGTGAACCCCACCACGATCGCGTTGATCGCGTTGTCGATCATCTTGCGGGTCTGCTGGCCCAGCGTGGTGTGGGCCTCGTCGCACACCAGCAAGGTGACCGACTCCCAATCGGCCTCATCCACATGGCGGAGCGCCGCCTGATACGTACAGATGGTCACCCCGGGGGTCCCGATACCCGCCACCCCGTCGACCGTGAACTTGAGGCTGGGGAAGAAGGTCTGCAGTGCGGTGGCGGTCTGCTCGGCCAGGTTGCGCCGCGGCACGAGGATGAGCGCCGACCCATCGAGCGCAGCGGCAAGAGCACAGAAGGTGATGGTCTTGCCCGACCCGGTGGGAGCATCGACCCACGTGCGTGATGCACCGGCACGCAGCCGAACGGCGAGCTCGTCGAGTGCCTCGATCTGATGTTCACGCAGCACGACGTCGGGCCACCATGTCGCCGGGTCGGCGAGCGCGGCCAGAAGCCGCTCGGCGGGTGCGAGGACCTCGGTGGTCTCTGTGGATGCAGTCATGCCATCTCGCACATTTCGTCCCGTGCCTGTGGGGCATTACGGGCGTCGGCCCCAAGGGGGAACCGATGCGGACAGGGAGGTCGGAGGCGATCGGCGCGGATGAGCAACTGCTGGCGCCAGATGGCCCTGCGGCCTGCGGGCAACATAGCAGCAGGCCCCGGCGCAGAGCACCGCCAGCGGGCCCTGTGACACGCGCGCCGTGGTGTTGGGGTAGAGTCGCCGACGGTTATGGCTGCAAACGACTCCTCTCGCGGCGGCACCAACGCCTGGGCACGTCCTGTGCTTCTGGCTGTTTCGTGCATCGTCATCGGCTTTGTCATCGGGTGGTTCGCCCGTGGCGACGGCGGCGGCGTCACGCTTCCGCCCGTCGGCCAGGCGATCGAGACCACCGCCACCGTGGCACCCACCGATACCACCGCCACCAGCGCGGCCATCGACACCATGGGCACCACGGCGACCGTTGACACGACGGGTACCACCGGCACGACGGGCTCCACCATCTCCGGTGCACCGTCCCGTGACCAGATCAAGTTGGTGGTGCTCAACGGCACCGCCACCGCCGGTCTGGCTGCCAAGACGCAGTCGCAGGCGCAGGCCATCGGGTACGTCAATGTGGGCAAGGGCAACGCTGCCGTGCAGCCGACGACCATCGCGTACTACCGCACCGGTCAGGATGCCGCCGCCAAGCAGGTCGCTGCCGACCTGGGCGCGCAGTCGGAAGCTGCCCTGGTCGCGGGAAGCACCATCGAGTCGGCCGCCGTTACGGTGCAGCCTGACGTCGACGTGGTGCTCGTCCTCGGGGGATGATCCCGGTGGGCAGTGGGCCCGGCCTCAGGCTGGGTGTCAGGCTGCCGCAGTACGCATCGTCGTGGCCTGATCTTCGCGACGCGGCCATCCGTGCCGAGTCGTTGGGGTTCGACTCCGTCTGGCTGAACGACCACCTGTGGACCCCGGGTCGGCTGCACCGGGACGCGGCGTTTGATGCCTTCACCGGCCTCGCCGCCATCGCCGCGGTCACCAACCGCATCACCCTTGGCACAGCGGTGCTGTCGGCTGCCTACCGCCCCCCGGCGCTCGGAGCCAAGATGGCCTCGGTGCTGCAGCACATCTCCGCCGGCCGCCTGGTGATCGGTATCGGTACCGGATCGGACAAGGGCGAACACGACGCCTACGGGTATCCGTTTGTGCCGCCGAAGGAACGCACTGCAGGGCTGCTGCAGGCGCTTGACGTGATGCGTGCGATGTTCGCCAACCCCGAGGGTTCGACCGTGGACGGGCTCATCACCGATGCCCCATGCGCGCCCGGGCCAACCACGGCGCCCATCCTCATCGCCGCGCACCGCCCGCGGCTGCTGCGCATCGCCGGCGAGCGTGCCGATGGGATCTTCGCCGCGTTCCTTGAGCCGGACGACCTGGCAGAGCGCGTGGCCATCGCCGTGGCCGCGCGTGAGGCGGTGGGAATCGAGACGCCCCTCCGGGTAGCCACCTACCTGTACGCGCTTCCCGTGCGCGACCGCGATGAGGCCCTCGAATGGATCACGCCCGAGGCCACCGCGCTCGAGAGCGAGCCCGAAAAATACCTGCGCTGGCTCGAGCACAAGGGTCTGGTGGGGAGCCCGGCCGAAATCGCCTCCCGCCTGCGCGCATTCGCCGACGCCGGTGCCACCGATGCCATTCTGGTGATGCCCAACCGGGTGCCCGCCGAGACGCTGAATGCCCTTGCCGAGGTGATGGAGACGCCGGCGGCGGCGAGCATCTTTCCCCCCAGCGCGAGCCGCGAGGCGAATCTGGTGGACCTGCTGGTAGAGCGCCACCGGCGCGATGGACGCGGACATACCCCGGCAGTGACTGATGAGGACGGCACGTGGACCTACGACGACCTCTCGTCCGCCGTTGAGGCCGGGGCCGGGGCACTGCGCGGGGCAGGCCTGCGGGCAGGCGAGCGCGTTGCCGTGGTGCTGCGCGATGGGCGCCACTGGATGCAGGCGGTACTCGGCACGGCAGCCGCAGCCGGGGTGGCCATCCCCCTCGACCCAAACGGCGACCACGAAATGCTGGCGGCGATCCTCGACGACGCTGCACCGGCGATCGTGGTGACCGAGGTGCCGGTGCCGCAGGGCCCGTGGCGCACCATGACCCCCGACGACCTGGCGCAGGGCATGCCGGTGCCGGTGGCCGCGGTACACCCCGAGGACCCTGCGTACATCGTGTTCTCGTCAGGTTCCACCGGACGCCCGAAGGGGGCGGTCCATGCCCATCGCGATATGCGCACGTCGGTGGATGGCTATGCAACCGAGGTGCTGGGGCTCGGGCCCGGCGACACCTGCCACGCGGTCTCACGTGGCTTCACGTCACTGGGATTCGGCAACGGATTCTTCCGCCCCCTCGGACTCGGTGCACATGTCATTCACACGCGCATCACCCCGAATGTGCGCACGGTCATTCATGCATGCCGTGACTACGGGGTGACCGTGCTCACCGGCGTTCCCACCTTCTGGTCGCAGCTGGCCGAATTCGTCAACCGGCACCCGGATCAACTCGAGGGACTCAGCACCGTGCGCCTGGGGGCATCATCAGGCGACTCCCTGCCCGCAACGGTGCTCAGGCGTCTGCGCGAGGTGATGCCCTCGCTCGACGTGGTGGAGGGCCTCGGCTGCTCGGAATGCTCAAATGTGGTGTTGTCCACCCGACCGGGCGATGACCTGCCCGGAAGCCTCGGGCGACCCGTCTCAGGCGCCGAGGTCTCCCTGCGCGATAGCGACGGCGTGCCCGTGCCCAGCGGCACGGCCGGCCAGTTGTGGATCAAGTCCGACAGCAACACATCCGGCTACTTCCGCCGGGCCGACCTCACCCGTGACCTGCTCATGGGCGAGTGGATCCGCATGGGCGACATGGTGATTGAGGAGCAGGGCATCTACCGGCATGTGGGCCGTGCTGATGATCTCTTCAAAGTGGACGCCAAGTGGGTGAGCCCGGTGGCCGTGGAGAACGTGGTGCTCTCGCATGCAGCGGTCGCCGAGGTGGTGGTGGTGGGACGCCACGACGACCGGGGTCTCATGCGGCCCGTCGCGGTGGCCGTGGCGGTGGATGGTGCCGACACCGACGCGGCGGCCAAGGAGATCCACGCGGCCGTGGCACACGAACTGGGTATTCATTCCGCACCCACGATGGAGTGGCGCGACGAGTTGCCGCACCTCCCGTCAGGGAAGGTGGCCCGGCGCCTCCTTAAGGAGACACCGGGCACCTGAACCCCGGGGTCGGCGTTACCCGGTGACCGGGACCGCCTTCTTCCTGGGCGTCTTCTTCTTCGCCTTCGGCACGGTGATCTTCACCTTCGCCGCTGCCGATCCGGTAATGCCGGTTGCCTCAAGCGATACCTGGAGGTCAGCAATACGGGCCCGGGCCGACAGCGCCCGCAGCGTCACGGTGTGGCTCTCGCTGCCACCACCGGCGATGGATGCGTTGGTCCACGAGACCCCGGAGGCAATGGCTTGCCCGCCACCGGCATTGACCACCCGCAGGGCACTGGGAACCGCGAGCGCGGTGGTTGCGTCGAGCATCGCGGCGTCGCCGGTGTTTGAGGTGGTGACGACCACCGTCACGGATTGACCGGTGCGTACCGTCGCGGGTGCCGGCGAAATGCTCACCACCCCGGCGGGCGGGGTGAGTGCCGTTGCCGTGATGGGAACGCTGATGGAGCAGGGGCTCGAGGGAAGAGATGTCGCGCCTATGCCGTTCACGACGACGAGCGGGCATTCGCTGGTTCCCACCGAGCCGGCAAGCATCAGGGTGGTGTCCGCAGCCACGGTGAGCGATGCCGTTTTGGTCCCGGATGAGGTCGGTGTAAACATCACGCGCGTGGTGCATGACTCAGTGGGCATCAACTGCTGCAGGCTGGTGCAGGCGCCGGCCGCCGAGGAGTCGAGCGTGAACTCAGCCGCGTTGGCACCGGTAATGGTGGCGGGCGGCGTACCGAGCACCACGCCGGCCCAGGGCACCGATTCGCTGTTGGTGGTGGAGATGACGGTGCTGGCGGCAGATGACGACCCGACGACGACACTTCCCATATCGAGCGAACCGGGGGCGGCCGTAAGGGAGATGAGAGGCGCTGGAACGCCGGCGGATGCACTGGTGATGACACCCAGCATCCCCACCATGCCAATAGCTCCGACCAGCATCCCACGTCGTGTTGTGCGCATGCCCCACCCCCTCACTCGACGATCTGAACACCCACGCTACAGACGACGACCGGTCGCTTTCGACCACTTCACTCCATCATCAAAGCTGCGAGATCGGCAGCCACGGCCACCGGCTGGGCACCACCCCATGCCTCCGCATCTGCGGCATCGCTCACGCCGGTGAGCACGAGGGCACCATCAATGCCCGCGGCGGCCGCACCACCGATATCGCTGTCCAGCCGATCGCCCACAGCCAGCACAGGGCCATCCACCCCGAGGCGCTCGCGGGCAATTCGCCAGGCATGGGCGCCGGGCTTGCCCACCGCCACAGCCTCGACACCTGAGCAGTACTCCACGTACGCCACCACGCCACCGGTGCCGGGAATCACCCCGAGGTCCGATGGCACGACTCGGTCGCGACCGGTGGCCACCACCGTGGCGCCGCCATAGGCAGCCCGCACCGCCCACGTGAGTTCGGGGTAGGCAAGGCCGGGATGGCCGGCCAGCACCACGACATCGGCATCGGGCACCAGCGACTCATCGGCGATGACGCGTAGCCCGGCAAGCCGCACATGTCGCACCATGGCCTCGCTTCCCACCACCACCGAAGTGCAACCGGCAAAGCGTTCGGCCAGGTACTCCTGCATCACCACGCCGGAGGTGATCACCTCGTCAAGCGATGCACGCACGCCGTGGGCCCACAACCGCTGCACCACTTCGTCGGGCGCCGATCGCGGGTCGTTGGTGAGAAATACCAGTCGCCGGCCAGATGCCCGCCACGCATCCACTGCGGCTGCGGCACCGTCAACCGGGCGGTCGCCCACCCACAGGCAGCCATCCAGATCGAGGATGAGGCCGTCGTAGCGCCCTGCAAGGGGTGAGAGATTCGTCACGCGCCGATGCTACCGCCGCCCGGTTGCACTCCCTACGATTGGCCCATGGACAGTTACCAGCACATCGCCGTGGCAATCGAGGACAGTCCCGGGTCGCGCAAGGCCCTGGATGAGGCATCGCGCATCGCCGCGCTCACCGGCGCACGTCTCTCGGTGCTTCACGTGACCAGCATCCCGATGCCACCTCCCTATATGGGCGAGGGCGGGGTTTTCATCCCCGACCCCGAGGTGATGCAGAGCGCCGCGCTCGAGTGGTTGACCGAGGCCGTGGCCGGCGTGCCGGGTGCAGAGCCGGTGGTGCTGCAGGGGCATCCCCCCGATGCCGTGTGCCTGTGGGCCGAGGAGCACGGCGTTGACCTGGTGGTGGCCGGGGCCGAACGCGGCAAGATTGAGCGCCTGCTGCTGGGATCATTTGCGCTGCACCTGTCGCGGCACGCAGCGTGCGACGTGCTGCTGGCGCGCATTCCCAAGGGCTGATCACGGCCTGATCGCGGCCGCCGCGGCAGCGGTGTGCACCCGTCGCGCCGGGTAGGGTGCCTCCCTAATGTCGCTCCTTCAGTCAATCGTGCTTGGAATCGTGCAGGGACTCACCGAGTTCCTTCCCATTTCCAGTTCCGCCCACCTGCGCATCGTCCCGGCCCTCTTCGGCTGGTCCGATCCCGGCGCCGAGTTCACGGCCATCATCCAGATGGGCACCATGGCTGCCGTGGTCATTTACTTCCGGCGCGATCTGTGGAACGTGGTGACCACGTGGTTCAGGAGCCTCACCCGCCCGCGCCTGCGCTCAGATCTGAACGCGCGCATGGGCTGGTATCTGATCATCGGCACCATCCCCATCGTCATCTTCGGGTTCCTGTTC
Source organism: Thermoleophilia bacterium (assembly GCA_037138115.1). Classification (GTDB taxonomy): domain Bacteria; phylum Actinomycetota; class Thermoleophilia; order Miltoncostaeales; family Miltoncostaeaceae; genus SYFI01. The sequence continues at coordinate 14,036 of JBAXJA010000041.1, forward strand.
CGGCACCAGATCGAGACCGGCGCACGCAGCCTGTACCTGATGGGCGTCACGCTCATCGTGTTCGGCCTGCTGCTGGGCGCGGCCGATTCGCTGGGGTCGAAGAGGCGCCCGGTGGAATCCGTCAGCCGCAAGGACGCCATCGTGGTGGGCCTGGCCCAGGCGATGGCGCTCATCCCCGGGGTGTCCCGCTCGGGCGCCACAATCACCGCCGGCCTGGTGATGGGCTTTGACCGCGAGGCAGCCGCCCGGTTCTCGTTTCTGCTCTCCGTTCCCGCCATCGTCCTCTCGGGCCTCTACGAACTGGCCAAGGAAGTGGGTGGGTCCGGGTCGATGGGCGCAGGCCCCGGATCCGTGCTGGTGGCCACGATCGTCTCGTTCATCGTGGGCTACGCCTCGATCGCATTCCTGCTCAGGTGGCTCATGAAGCACAGCCTTTACATCTTCGTGGTCTACCGCGTGGCACTGGGGCTGATCGTCCTTATTCTCGCCGGATCGGGCGCAATCAGCTGATCAGCAGGGCACGATCCTCAGATCGCGCTACCCTGCTCAGTCGTGTTCGGAGCTCACCATGACAGCACCCTCGCCCGCGCCAAGCGTAAGGCCGCGCAGGATGCGAAGGACAAGGAACAACGCCGCTACGACATGATCGAGGCGCTGCGGAATGCCAAGAAGGCAGCCGCCGACCCCGAGGAGATCACGCGACGCGAGCGCGAGCGGCGGCACAAGGACTCGCTGGAGCGCTGGCCCGCCAACTGGTAGGCAGCACCGGATCCCCACATAAGAAGGGCCGCCCGGGCAGGCGGTACCATGTGGGGACACTTGACGGCGCACCGGATCTCCCAGAGGGTCCGACCGGAGCGCGTGAATGCGCCCGCCGCCCGGGGCGCGATCTGATTGCACGAGGAGATTGAATGTTCGAGGTTGGGGACAAGGTCGTCTACCCGCACCACGGTGCGGGAACCGTGTTGGCCAAGGAGTTCCACGAGATCCGTGGTGAGCGGCGCGAGTATCTGACGATTGAGATCCTGCAGCCGCCGATGATCGTGATGGTGCCGTGCGAGAACGCCGAGACCGCCGGTCTGCGCCCGGTCATCAATGAGCGTGCGGTGTCGGAGGTGCTGTCGGTGCTCGCCGCCGAGGGCAGCGAGATGCCCGCGCAGTGGAACCAGCGGTTCAAGCGCAACCAGGAGAAGCTGCGAAGCGGCGACATCCTGGAGTTGGCGGAGGTGGTGCGGAACCTCGAGCGCCGCCAGCAGGATGCCCGCCTGTCGCCCGGTGAGATGCAGATGCTTGAGCGCGCCCGTCGCGTGCTGGTAAGTGAGTTGATGTACGCCCGCCACGTGGACGAGGAGGGCGCCAGCCAGCTGATCGACGACGCCCTTGCAGGCAGGTTGGTCATCAAGCACAAGCCCAGCAGCAAGCGTGTGGCTCCCAAGCCGCCGCCGAAGGCTGATCCGAAGGCCGCGGCCGCCGCACGTGCCGCCGCCGCCCAGCAGAGCCGCACCGGTATGCGCCCGGCCGTGCGCCCGCCGCTGTCGTCCACCCCACCATCGGCGGCCACCATGGCCAAGGCTGCGCTGCAGAAGGCTGCTGCGAAGGCCACTGAGGAAAAGGCCGCAAAGGCCGCTGCCAAGCCAGCCGCGAAGGCCCCGGCCAAGGCTGCTGCGAAGCCCGCTGCCAAGCCTGCCGCCAAGAAGGCTGCTGCCAAGCCGGCCGCGAAGGCCCCAGTCAAGGCTCCCGCGAAGCCCGCTGCCAAGTCGGCCGCCAAGAAGGCTGCTGCGAAGCCTGCCGCGAAGGCGCCGGTCAAGGCTGCTGCGAAGCCCGCTGCCAAGCCGGCTGCGAAGGCCCCGGTCAAGGCTGCTGCGAAGACACCGGCCAAGGCTGCCGCGAAGCCCGCTGCGAAGAAGCCCGCTGC
>JBAXJA010000042.1:0-15873 GCA_037138115.1 Thermoleophilia bacterium
CTGCTCGCATGAGTGTGACCATGGGAGAGTCGGGCAAGCCGCTGTACCAGGAGCTTGGGCTGCTCGAGGCTGAATATGAGCGCGTGGTCAGCCTGATGGCCCGCACGCCCACCGACCCCGAGTTGGTGATGTTCTCGCTCATGTGGAGTGAGCACTGCTCGTACAAGCACTCCAAGCCGCTGCTCAAGGGGTTCCCCACCACCGGTGCGCGCGTGGTGATGGGCCCTGGCGAGAACGCCGGCGCGGTTGACGTTGGCGACGGTCTGGCGATCGTGTTCAAGGTTGAGAGCCACAACCACCCAAGCGCCGTGGAGCCCTTTGAGGGCGCCGCCACCGGCGTGGGCGGAATCGTGCGCGACATCATTGCCGTGGGCGCCAAGCCCATCGCGCTGCTCGACTCCCTGCGGTTCGGGCCCCTCACCAGCCAGCGTTCGCGCTTTCTGTTTCGCCGCGCGGTCAATGGCATTGGCAACTACGGCAACTGCATCGGCATCCCCAACGTGGGCGGTGAGGTGCAATTTGACGACCGCTACGAGGACGCGTGTCTGGTCAACGCCATGTGCGTGGGGATCGTGCGACACGACCGCATCCTGTCGTGCGCTGCGAAGGGCATCGGCAACCGCCTGGTGCTCATCGGCAACCGCACTGGACGCGACGGCATCGGTGGGGCAAGCGTGCTGGCATCGGCCGAGATGGGCGACGACGATGCCGACAAGCGCCCGAGTGTGCAGGTGGGCGACCCATTTACCGAGCGCAAGCTCATCGACCTGTGCCTTGCCATGAGCGAGGCCGGCCTGCTGGTGGCGCTTCAGGATCTGGGCGCCGCAGGCCTTACATCGGCTGCCAGCGAGATGGCCAGCCGCGGCGGTGTGGGTCTGGCAATTGATCTCGACCGCGTGCCACTTCGTGAAGAGGGCCTTGCCCCCGGCGAGGTGCTGGTGAGCGAGAGTCAGGAGCGCATGCTGGCCATCGTGGAGCCCGGCACCCTGGCCGCGGTGGAGGAGATGGCCGCGCGCTACGAACTGGACGCCACCGACATCGGTGAGGTGACCGACACGGGCGAGCTCGAGGCCCTGTGGCGTGGCGAAGAGGTGGTGCGTATTCCGTCGCTCTACCTCACCGACGACGTGCCATTTGCTGACGTGCCGCAGAATCCGGCGCCGGCGCCCACGCCTGTTGAACTCGCCGACGTCGCCGAACCAGATGACTTGGCCGCCGCGTGGCTTTCGATCATGGGTGATCCCAACGTGGCCAGCAAGCGATGGATCTTTGAGCAGTACGACCAGCTTGTCGGAGCGGGCACCATCCGCCGCCCCGGTGGAGATGCCGGCGTGGTGCGCATTCCCGGCACCGATCGCGCCATTGCCGTCACGCTCGACTGCGCCGAATGGCACTGCGAGCTCGACCCGCGGGCCGGTGGGCAGGCATCGGTGTTTGAGGCTGCGCGCAATGTGGCCTGCACCGGCGCGCTTCCCATCGCGGCCACCGACTGCCTCAACTTCGCAAACCCCGAGAAGGGCCACACCGGTTGGCGCCTGGTGCAGAGCATCGCCGGCATGGCCGAGGCCCTCACGGCAATCGACGCGCCCATCGTGTCGGGCAACGTGTCGCTGTACAACGAGTCGCCGCGCGGGCCCATCTTCCCCACCCCGGTCGTGGGCATCGTCGGGCTGCTGGAGGATGCTTCAAAGAGCGTGGGGTCGGCATTCCACCGCCACGGCGACCAGGTGCTGCTGATCGGATACGGCGACCCGCGCGTTGACGCGTCGCGGTATCTGGGTCGCTGCGAGGGCCTGCCGCCTGCACCCGATGTGGCCCGGGAGGCAGCCCTCATCACCCTGCTGGTGAGCGCCGCCGACAAGGGCCTGCTGGCAAGTGCTCACGATGTGTCGGAGGGCGGGTTCGCCGTGGCCCTCGCAGAGTCGTGCATCAACGGTGGCGTTGGCGCCGACGTGACCATCCCGAAGGGTCGGCGTGCCGACGAGGCGATGTTCGGTGAGGGATCGGCGCGCATCATCGCGTCGTGCCGCCCCGATGACGTCGCCGCCGTTCAGGGGCTGGCGGGCAGTGGAATCACCGTGCAGATCGTCGGTGAGGTGGCCGGTGACGATGTGATGATCACCATCGCGGGTTCCACAACACAGGTTGCTGTGGCCGATCTGGCCCGGGTGTGGGAGGGTTCAATCCCACAGGCTCTGGAGGCGTAGTGCCCGACTTGACCGACGAACGCGATCACCCCGAGGAGGAGTGCGGGGTATTCGGCGTCGTCGCCCCATCACAGGATGTCGCCCGCATCGCCTTCTTCGGGCTGCATGCGCTGCAGCACCGCGGCCAGGAGAGCGCCGGCATCGCCGTGAGCGATGGCACGCACATCATCGTGCAGCGCGAGTTGGGCCTGGTGTCGGCGGTGTTCGACGAGCCCTCGCTGCGTTCGATGACTGGCGACATGGCGATCGGCCACGTGCGGTACTCCACCACCGGCAAGAACAAGTGGGACAACGCGCAGCCGGTGGCGCTGCCCCGCGGCGATGGCCTTGTGGCTCTGGGCCACAACGGCAACCTCACCAACAGCGACGCCCTGAGGCGCCGGGTTGTGGCACTGGGGCACGAGCTCCAGGCAACCACCGACAGTGAGCTGATCACCGCGCTCATCAGCTATGAGCCCGGCAGCCTGCTGGATGCGGTGTGCAACGTGATGCCCCTGCTGCAGGGCGCGTACTCAATCGTTGCCCTCACCGAGCACGAACTGGTGGCCTTTCGCGATCCCAACGGGGTACGCCCGCTTGTGATCGGCCGCCTCGAGGGTGGCTTTGTGGTGGCATCCGAGACCTGCGCGCTCGATCAGGTGGGGGCTGAGTTTGACCGCGAGGTGATGGCCGGTGAGGCCGTACGCATTACCCGCGATGGCGTGGAGAGCCGCCAGGCGCTGCCGCCCGTACGCCGGGCACTGTGCATCTTCGAGGCCATCTACTTCGCCCGGCCCGACTCCATTCTGGATGGCGAGACCGTGTGGGAGTCGCGGCGCGATATGGGAATCGTGCTGGCCGGCGAGTCGCCCGCCATTGCCGACCTGGTGGTGGGGCTGCCCGATTCGGGCACGCCCGCGGCAATCGGATTCGCACAGGAGTCGGGGATCCCGTACAGCGAGGCCGTGGTGCGCAATCGCTATGTGGGCCGCTCCTTCATCCAGCCCAGCCAGGAGATGCGTCAACTGGGAGTGAAGCTCAAGTTCAATCCGCTGGGCGCCATCATCGCCGGCAAGCGCCTGGTGGTGGTTGACGACTCCATCGTGCGCGGCACCACCACCCGCAAGACCGTGCAGATGCTGCGCGACGCGGGTGCCACAGAGGTGCATCTGCGAATCTCATCGCCGCCCATCATGTGGCCCTGCTTCTACGGAATTGACATGGCCGACCGCAGCGACCTGATCGCCGCCAACATGTCGGTAGAGGAAGTGGCGGCATCGGTGGGTGCCACGAGCCTCGCCTACCTGAGCCTGGATGGCCTGCAGCGCGCCATGGGGCGCCCCGCCAGCGTGTACTGCCGCGCCTGCTTCACGGGCGAGTACCCCATCCCCGTTCCCGACGCGTCGGGCAAGGAGCGGTTCGAGGCATCCGCGGGCGCCGCCCCCAGCCGGTAATCGATACAGATGCGTGGCAGTGGCTGACGCGGATGGACGAATCGTCAATTTCCCCCTGCGGTAGATTTGCTCCATGACGACCCGTGAGGCGAATATGGCTGCGAAGGCCGACCGCGTACGGGCGGCGCTTTTGGAGTACGCGCCCACCGCGGAGATCACGGACACCATCCTTATGAACGGTGCCCCCGGCAACGAGCAGATCATCCTGCACGTCGCGATTCCCGGCCTGACCCACGCCGAGGTGATGCCGACCATGCGCGCATTTCAGCGGGCCCGATGGGACGACCTGCTGGCGGAGATCGGTGACGACGTCTGCATCGTTTCCGAGGGGTCCCGGTAGCCCCCACCACTGTGTCGCACGGGTTCCGGTGGCGCGGATTGCTCAGGTTCGCCGCGCAACGCCAGGGGTGCCCCGGCCAGTTGATGCGGCGCACCGTGATCAACCGGGCGTACTACGCGGCCTTTCACACGGCGCGCCAGGCACTCCGCGACAACGGCCTCGCCTCAGCCGAGACACGATTCCATCGTCAGGTGTGGGAGCAGTATCTCACCGCCAAGAAGGCGCCGCATGCTTCGGTGGACGCCTGGCGGAGCATCGCCGACCTGGGCCTCTGGCTTCAGGAGGAACGGCTGCGAGCCGACTATGGCGGCGCTGCTCGCTGGTCCGGCCAGCAGTGCCAGGAGGTCGTTCGAAGCGCGCGAATGCTCGTGGCCCGCGTTGACGCCCTTCCCGCCGCACCCAGCCGGTAGCCTCCGGCTCGTGACTGACCGGGGAATCTCCTACGAAGACGCGGGCGTCAACCTCGACGCCGCGCGCGCGATGACCGAGGGCATCCGTGACCTCGTGCATGGCGGCACCACGGGCTTCGCGGGCACGCTGCCCATGCCGCCCATGCGCGACGGCGTGCTGGTGGCCTGCACCGATGGCGTGGGCACAAAGGTGCTGCTTGCCCGCCAGCTCGGGCGCATCGATGGGCTGGGGCAGGACCTTGTGGCGATGAGCGTCAACGACTTGGTATGCACCGGCGCGAAGCCGCTGTTCTTCCTCGACTATCTGGCCGTGGGCAAGCTCGACCCCGACGAGGCCACGGTCATCGTCAAGTCGATTCGCGATGCCTGCAATGCCAGCGGCTGCATCCTGCTTGGTGGCGAGACCGCCGAGATGCCGGGCCTCTACGCGGATGGCCACTTCGACATGGCCGGCTTCGCCGTGGGTGCCGTTGAGCGCGCCGAGATGCTGGGACCCGACCGGGTACAGGCCGGCGACGTGATTGTGGGCATTGAGAGCAGCGGCGTGCACAGCAATGGCTACTCGCTGGTGCGCAAGCTCGTGGACAGCGGTGACGTGGCCCCCGACGCCGACCTGCTGCTGGCGCCCACCCGCCTGTACCCCGCCGACATCCACGCCCTGCAGTCGAGTGGCGTGGAGCTGCACGCGGCCGCGCACATCACCGGGGGTGGGCTGCCCGAGAACCTGCCCCGTGTGTTTCCAGATGGCCTGCGCCCGGTGCTGCGAAAGGGCTCATGGCCCGAGGCCCCTGCAATCGCCGCCCTTCTGGCCGGCGGCGCGGTGGATGAGGACTCCGCCTGGAGCACCTTCAACATGGGCCTTGGGATGTGCTTGATGATGCCCCAGGCCGCAGCCGATCGTGCCGTGGGCATGATCGCCGGCGCCCACGTGGTTGGTCGCGTGGAGCCCGGTCCACCCGGACTCGCCTGGGAGGTCTGATGATGCGCGTGGTCGTGATGGTGTCGGGCAACGGCAGCAACCTGCAGGCGCTCATCGACAACGTTCATCGCAACCCCAAGGTGGATGCCGAGATTGCCTTGGTGGTGTGCTCCAAGAACGGCGCGCTGGCGTTGCAGCGGGCCGAGGAGGCCGGCATCCCAACGGTGGTGGTTGCCCTCGACGATCCCTCGCAGCGCGAGGACCGCGACGCACGGCTGAACGGCGTCATCAGCCGCATGGACCCCGACCTCATCGTGATGGCCGGCTGGATGAGCATCGTCACCGGGGTCTTCCTCAACCGATTCCCAGACATGGTGATCAACCTGCACCCGTCGCTGCTGCCCTCATTCCCGGGGCTCCGCGCCATCGAACAGGCGCTTGAGTGGGGCGTTCGCCTGACTGGCGTGACCGTGCACATCGCCGAGGAGACGGTGGATGGCGGCCCCCCGGTGTTGCAGGAGCCGGTGCCGGTGCGGGGCGACGACACAGTGGACACCCTGAGCGCCCGCATCCACGACGCTGAGCACCGCGTGCTGACGCGTGCGGTCGTTCTGTACTCCGAGGGGCGTGTCCGGCGTGATCCCGCCGACCCCCGTCACATGATCGTAAGCGACGAGAGAGGTGCCTGAGGTGGCCGCACGACGCGCCCTGCTGTCGGTATCCGACAAGACCGGTCTGGTTGACCTGGCACGAGGCCTGTCGGAGGCGGGCGTGCAGCTCATCTCCACGGGCGGCACGGCCAAGGCCCTGCGCGATGCCGGGCTCACCGTGATGGACGTGAGCGAGGTCACCGGACACCCCGAGATAATGGGCGGCCGCGTAAAGACGCTGCACCCCAAGGTGCATGGCGGCATCCTCGCCCGTGCCGGCCACGACGGCGACGCCGCCGACATGGCTGCCAACGGCATTGAGGCCATCGACATGGTGGTGGTCAACCTGTACCCATTTGAGGAAGCCGCGGCGAAACCCGACCTCACACGCGCCGACGTGGTGGAGGAGATCGACATCGGTGGCCCGGCCATGGTGCGGGCATCGGCCAAGAACCACGACCGCGTGGCCATCGTCACCGACCCCTCGCAGTACGACGCCGTGCTGACCGAGGTGGCGACCGGCAACTGGGTGGGCGAAGACACCCGCCGTGCGCTGGCTGCCGCAGCATTACGTAAGACCGCCGCCTACGACACCGCCATTGCGGCGTGGATGGCAGCGGAGGGAAACCCCGACGAGAGCTTCCCCGACCGCTTCACAATCGGCTTCAAGAAGGAACTCGAGTGCAGTTACGGCGAGAACCCGCATCAGCGCGGCGCCTATTACCGCCAGATCGGCGCGCCCCAGCACCTGCTGGGCGGCGTAAAGGTGCTGCACGGCAAGCCGCTCTCATACAACAACCTGCTCGACGTTGACGCGGGGCGCGGGCTGGTGGCCGAGTTCGACGACCCGGCCGTGGTGATCGTGAAGCACAACAACCCATGTGGCGTATCGCTGGGCGACGACCTGGCGAGCGCCTACCTGCGCGCCAAGGCATGCGACCCGGTGTCGGCCTTTGGCGGTGTGTACGCGGTAAACCGCACGGTGGATCTGGCGCTGGCCGAGCACCTGGCTGAGATGTTCGTCGAGGTGCTGTGGGCGCCGGCGTACGACGCGGACGCCCTTGAGGTGCTTACCCGAAAGCCCAACGTGCGCCTGCTTGAGACCGGCGAGCGTGTGCGCCCCGGTAACCCGGGCGAGCCCGTGTACCGGCGTGTGATGGGTGGCGTGCTGGTGCAGGACCCGGATGAGGGTCACGAGGGCCGCGACACCATGCAGTGCGTTACCCAGCGCGAGCCCACCGACCAGGAATGGGTTGATCTGGTGTTTGCGTGGAAGGTGTCGAAGCACGTAAAGAGCAACGCCATCGTGTTCGCCAAGGACGGCGCCACGGTGGGTATCGGTGCGGGTCAGATGAGTCGGGTCGACAGCGTGCGCATCGCCACATCGAAGGCCGTTGAGAATGGCCTGCCCATTGAGGGCAGCGCCATGGCCAGCGACGCGTTCTTCCCCTTCCCCGATGCGCCCGAGATGGCCATTGCCGGTGGTGCCACCGCCATCGCCCACCCCGGTGGGTCGATGCGTGACGACGAGGTGATCGCGGCCGTGGACGCCCTTGGAGCCGCGATGGTCACAACCGGGCGCAGGCACTTCCGGCACTGATCTGGTTCGTCGTCATCGGGATCCTCGCCCTTGCCTGCTGGGCGGGGGTGCTGCTGCACCCCGCGCGCCCGTGGGACCTGCGACCAGTTGACGCGGACGACCCTCCAGTGCCCGACCCGGATCAGTGGCCGTCGGTGGGCGTGGTGGTTCCCGCGCGCAACGAGGCCGATCTGATCGGCCCCACGCTGGGCGCGCTCGACCAGCAGGACTACCCCGGCGAGATGTCGGTGGTCGTGGTGAGCGAGCGGTCATCGGATGCCACCGCCGATGTGGCACGCGAGATGGCGAGGGTTGCGCGGCATGGCATCGAGGTGATCGACGGCGCGCCGCTGCCCGACGGATGGGTGGGCAAGGTGTGGGGCATGGATCAGGGCATCCGCCTGCACCTTGAGACGACTGCCCCGGAGTGGCTGCTGCTCACCGATGCCGATATCCACCACACACACGACTCACTGCGCGCGCTGATGGCCGACGCCCTTGCCGGCGGGCTGGCCCTCAACAGTCGAATGGCGCGGCTGCGCTGCACGTCGCTGGCGGAGCGGCTGCTCATCCCGCCGTTCGTGCTCTTCTTCTTTCTGCTCTACCCCATGCGGTGGGCCAACCGAACCGGGTCGCGCACGGCATCGGCGGCCGGGGGATGCATCTTGGTGCGGGCCGATGCGCTGGCCGCTGCTGGCGGAATGGATGCCGTGCGCGGGGCGCTCATCGACGACCTGTCGGTGGCGCGCATGATCAAGCGCGGGGCGGGCTTGCCCACCCGCCTGGCGCTCAGCCGGGATCGCGTCACCAGTGCGCGGGCCTACGACGATCTCCGGTCGGTGTGGCACATGGTGAGGCGAAGCGCGTTTACCCAGTTGCGGCGATCATGGCCCCTGCTCATCGCCGTGCTGGTGGTATTGCTCATCATGTTCGCGGGGTCGGTGGTGGCCCTGATCGCCGGAATCGTGGGCGTGGCAAGTGGCGGGGGTGCTGCCGCATGGTGGGCACTGGGTGTGGGCGCCGCCGGATGGATCGCAATGGCAGTGGCAGCCACGCCCGTCACCCGTGAGTTCGGTCTGGCCGGCGCATGGCGGCTTGCGTTGCCGGTGAGCGGTCTGCTGTACGGGGCCATGACACTTGACTCGGCACTGCGGGGACCGAGCGGTGGTGGCTGGCGATGACCACGGTCTAGCCTCATGGCCGTGATCCGCCCACGCATCATCACCGCCGCCGTACTGGCCGCGCTGGCTCTGGCCTCGCCGGCGATCGGCGACATCCCGGCCGGGGTACCCGACGCGCTCTCGCCCGACCCCGTGGTGCGTGGGGCACTCATCGCCATGCCCGCCGTGTGGAACGTGCAGGTGACCGCGCATCTCACCGCACTGCGGTTGCGCAGTGGCACCGTGATCTCGCTGCCCCCCGAGGCGCGGCAGGTACGCAAGGAGGGCACCGCCTTTGCCGTGACCCCCGACGGCTACCTGGTGAGCGCCCACCATGTGATCTCCCCCAGCCCGTCGGAGATCGCCGCCACCGCGTATCTGGAGAAGATCGCCCTGCAGGGGCAGCCGCACTCGGAGCAGATCGCGGCTGACTGGGTGAAGCGCAATGGCGTGACCCCGGTGGGGCTCATGCAGCTGGAGCGAGTGGTGCGCCCGGCCGCAGCAGGGCCCGGTACAGCCCGCAACAACGCGGCATCGGTGCGCCTGGTGGCCACCGACCGCACGCGCGACATCGCCATCATCCGTGTGCCGGGCGTGGCTGACGCACCGTCAATCGGTTTGGACCGTGGCGAGGACGTGGGCACACCCGTTGCCAGCCTGGGGTTTGGCAGCACCGACCCATTCGCAGCACCGCAGCACGGCGCGCTGGTGCCGTCGGTGCGCACCGGAGTCATCGGTGAGACCGGCCACCCCGACAAGCAGCCCACCCGGTACCTCACGCTCATCACCAATCCCATCCAGATGGGCGACTCCGGCGGGCCGGTGGTGGATGCCAATGGCCACGCCCGCGGCGTGGTGCTCATCAAGCGGAAGGCCGGTGGTGGCGCGATGGCCCCCACCGACGAGATCCTCCGGGTGCTGGACGGCGCCGGCGTGCGCCCGTGGGAGGGCCGCACGCAGACGGCATACCGCGCAGCGCTCGCACGGGTGCAGCGGTTTGATCTGGACGGGGCAAAGGCCGACTTCCGCCGGACGCTGGCCAGTGACCCGTCGCATGGCCTTGCGGCCTATGAGATCGAGCAAGTTGATGCCCTCCGTACGGCACACGTGGCGCTGGCCGGCGAGCCGAGGGCACGGGGCGGGTTGCTGGTAATCGGGGTGACTGCGCTGGTGGTGGCAGGGCTGCTCGCCGTGCTGCTGTGGAAGGCCGTCAACCGCATGCCCGGCGTGCTGGGCCCACGCGACCGCAAGGCACCCTTTGATCAGGACGTCCCGCGCGACGACCCCGACGACCCGCGCAACCTGATCTGACCCGGCACACCCCCGCCCGAGAGACGGCACATTGCGCGCATTCCGCGTGACGCTGGCGCACCTACGCTGAGGGTCATGCGAGCGACCGATCTTCGCGATGTGCCAACTGATAGCACGCACCGCTATCATCGCGCCATGAAGCAGATCCTCACCCGGGTGCCCGATGCACTGCATACGCTGGCACGGGCCGAGGCCGCAGCCCGTGGGGTGTCGCTCAACGAGTTCGTCACGAACGCCATTGAGCACGCCATCGCCACAGGGCACGAAGGTGCCGCACCATTTCGTGCTCGCGCCGCCGCGCATGGGCTGCTGGCATCCACACCCCCGGGCGCGCACTCACCCGAGGGTGTGGATGCCGCGCATGCGCGGTGGACGGCCCGGCAGCCGGCGGGGGCCGGCGACGCCGTGGTGGCAGCGCTGCTCGCGGAGCGACACGACGGCGCGCCATGATTCGCGCCGGCGCACTCGCCTACCTCGACAGCAGCGTCATCGCCCGGGCGGTACTCGCCGACGAGTCGCATCACGACGCAACGCGCGACGGGCTGGTGGCAGCGCGCGACCGCCTGGTCACCTGGTGCGGCACGCGCGTGGAGCTGGCCAGCGCGCTGCGTGCTGCGGAGTCGCAGGGGTGTGTGGTTGACGCGGCCAATGTGACCGACTGGGTGTTTGTGAGCGGACCACGGGTGATGCTGCTACCCGGAGATCCCGACACCATCGTTCCCCTGGCGGCCGCCATCGCGGGGCGCCAGCCTGTGCGGGCCCTTGATGCGCTCCATATCGCGGCGGCACTCACTGAAGCGGCGATGGTCGCGGGCGACGCACCCCTGATATTTGTCACCGGCGATCAGCGCCAGGCACACGCCGCGCGCGCCGAGGGGCTCGAGGTGGTCGTTCCGGCCTAGGCCAGAAACATCCAGAAGATGATGATGGTCGCCGCGACGTACCCGCCGATTCCAACCATCATCAGCCGCTGGTCGAACCGCACGATGTCCTTCACCCGGTCGCCGCGCGCCACCATGCGTGACGACCACACGGCCGTGCTCAGGCCGAGTAATGCGAGCGCCAGTGCCGGCAGGAAGAGCGCATCGACGAGCGTGAAGTAGTTGACGTTGGGAATCTCGCCATCGGTCACCCACTTGATGGCGATGATGGTGAGCAACGCGGTGAGCCCCATTGCGAAACGGCTGTCCACATGCGTTGGGTTAATCAGGAACACCAGCGCCGCGCAGATCACCACGATCAGCATCGGCAGGAAGATCTTGAGCGCGTACGGCACTACCGGCCGCGTAATGGGGATGGACACCGTGATGCGGGAGTACGGAGCCGCCTGAGCAAGGTCGGTGTTGCCGAACGTAGTGGTGTAGGGCACGTCGGCCACCGTGAGTGCGGGCGTGCCGACGGAATATCCGGAGAGCTCGACATCAGGTGCCAGCGCCACGGCGCTGCGATCCGCAACGAACACCAGATTCTCGGCATCCTGCTGGCCACTCTCCATCATCACGACCAGTTGCTGAGTGGAGAATGGGTATGCCTGCAATTGGAAGTCGGTATTGAAGCGCGACTGGTAGCGGGCGAGGGAGTACCACGAGCCGTCGCGCAGTCGCTTCGGCGTGCTCGCATTCGGCGTGACGATGGTTCCCCACGCCTCGGACTGGTTCATCAACTCAATTGAGGCCGCGGGATCGAGACTTCTGGGGCCCTTCCACCGGAACCACACGAAGAAGTCCGTCACGAACGAGTTGGCATCGAGGTTGACGTCCTGAAGGTTGGTGACGTAGATGCCGGTATGCACCGGGATGGGTGCGGCTGCGGTTGCGGCACCCGCGCCGCCCGCCAGCACCAATGCCAATGCAGCGAGGATGACCACCAGCAGACGGGGGGCGATGCGCATGCGCCTATTCTTGCTGACGCCCGCCGAGATGGTCCGCGAGGAACAGCTCGATGGCCCGGTAGGCGCGCATGCGGTTTTCGGGCTTCACAAATCCGTGGCCCTCGTCGTCGGCCACGATGTACTCCACCTCGACGCCACGATCCTTCAGCGCAGCCACGATCTGGTCGCTCTCCTGCTTGGTCACGCGCGGGTCGTTGGCACCCTGAATGACCATGAGTGGCGTGGTGATCTCGTCAACCAGACGAAGCGGTGACCGCTGCCACATGTCGTCGTGCTCCTCCTGCACCTCGGGGTCGCCCACAAATCGGTACCAGGTGCTCTGCAGAAACGGGCGCCAGTAGGCGGGAAACGACCGGATGAGCGTGACCAGGCTCGACGGCCCCACGTACGAGATGGCGGCCTTGAACACGTCGGGCGTAAACGTGACGCCCACCAGCGTGGCGTAGCCACCGTACGAGCCGCCATAGATGGCGAGGCGGTCGGGGTCGGCGATGCCCTCGGCCACGGCCCAGTTGACCGCATCAATCAGGTCGTCGTGCATCTTGCCGGCGAACTCGCGCTCGGCCGCGTGCATGAAGTGCTTGCCAAAGCCGGTGGAGCCGCGGTAGTTCACCTGCAGTACGGCGTAGCCACGGTTGGCCAGGAACTGCGCCTCGGCGTCGTAGCCCCACGAGTCGCGGCTCCACGGCCCACCGTGCACCACCAGCACCAGCGGCAGGTCAACCGGGTCGAGGCCCTTGGGAACAGTGAGGTACGAGTACAGCGTGTGGTCGTCGCGCGAGGTGATCTGCACCGGGGTCATGGGAGAGAGATCCTCGGGCACCAGCCAGGGCCGGGGGCGAAACAGGAACTCGCTCTCCCCCGTGTCGCGATTGAACAGGTACGTGGCGCCCGGCTCGGTGTCGCTGTCAAATGCGATGGTCCAGATGCGCTCGTCGGCGCTCGAGCCCATGATGCGCGGGTCGCCGTCAGAGATTGCCCGCACCGCCTCCATGTCGGCGGCGAACTCGTCGTCGAAGGCGTGCACCACAAGACGGTCGCGCAGGTAGGCGGCGCCCAGCAACTTTCTGTCCTTGTCGCTGATGATGGGCGCGCCGAGGTCGGCAACCTCGTCCTCATCAAGCACGGTCTCGGTACCCGTGGCAACGTCGATGGCCACCAGCCGCGACAGGTCGTTATCCCTCGCGCTCCCCACCCACAGCGTGGTGCCGTCGGCATCGAAACCAAAGGGCGTGCCGTTGTCCTCGTTATCGAACGAGGCCAGCAGCCGGAACTCATCGGCCTCGGTATCGCGCACAAGGATCTCGTAATCGCCCCCGGGCGTCTGTGCGTACGCCCCGCGCACAACACCATGACGATCGGCAACCCACCCGATGTAGTTGCCGGGGTTCTCGGCGATGGTGGTCAGCTCGCCGGTCTCAAGGTCGAGCCGCGCAGCGTCGAACATGCTCTGATCACGACGGTTGGTGCTCACGATGATCTGCCCCGGCGTCGCCCGCGGCACCGACACAATGCTGGCCCGCACCCCATCAAACGGAGTGAGGTCGCGCGCCGTGCCGTCGCCAGGCACGTCAACCATCATCACGTGGTGATTCTCATCCCCACCCTGATCCTTGGAATACAGGATGTGCTTGGAGTCGCGAGTCCACGAGTACCCCATAACCCCACGATCGGTATCCCTGGTGACAGGCACCTTGTCCACACCCCCAATTGGGCGCACCCATACGTTGAGGCGGCCGTCGAGCGGCGCCACCCACGAGAGCATGGTGCCGTCGGGAGATGGCTTGGCAAGGGCGCATTCGGGGTTGTCGAAGAACTCCGACAGCGGAATGAGGCGGGGCTGTGTCATGTGCGCGAGCGTACCGGCCCTCCCGCCCTGTTACGGAAGTGTGCCGCCCGTCAGGCGGCCTCTGGCACGAACGTGCGCGGCGTTTGGCCCAGCCTGTGACACCCGTGAGGTGCTGGTCGCCATACGGTCATACCGATGCCACCGACCTACCGCGATGTGCGCCGGGCCCTCCGGAAAGCAGGCTGGTTGAAGCTCCGGCAGCGGGGCTCCCACGAGGTGTGGTCGAGCCCCGACGGCAGCTTGCGCGTGACCGTGGCCGGGAAGGATTCGGATACAGTCAAGGCAGGCATGCTCGCTGAAATCCAGCGGGGCACGGGGCTCGGAGGCCTTCGATGAACGAATACCTGGTCATCTACGAGCAAGGTGAAGATGGGACGTGGGGCGCCTACAGCCCAGACCTGTGGGGCGTCTATGCGGCAGCCGACACCCGCGAGGAGACTGAGACCCTGATGCGCGAGGCCGTCCCCGCCCACGTCGAAGCGCTTCGCGAGGCTGGCCTTGAAATCCCGGAGCCCACGCACCACGCGGAGCGCATCGCCGCGTAAGCAGGTGGGGCCCCGGGCCCGGGGGGGGTGAGACCTATGCCCCCAGCGAGCACCTCCGCTGAACGACGCCGGACGGGAACGTCGGCGAGGTCGGCTCCCCAAGGCGGTATCTCTGGTCCCTGGTGACAGGCACCTTGTCCACACCCCCAATTGGGCGCACCCATACGTTGAGGCGGCCGTCGAGCGGCGCCACCCACGAGAGCATGGTGCCGTCGGGAGATGGCTTGGCAAGGGCGCATTCGGGGTTGTCGAAGAACTCCGACAGCGGAATGAGGCGGGGCTGTGTCATGTGCGCGAGCGTACCGGCCCTCCCGCCCTGTTACGGAAGTGTGCCGCCCGTCAGGCGGCCTCTGGCACGAACGTGCGCGGCGTTTGGCCCAGCCTGTGACACCCGTGAGGTGCTGGTCGCCATACGGTCATACCGATGCCACCGACCTACCGCGACGTGCGCCGGGCCCTGCGTGCCGCGGGATGGATACGCGCCCGAGAGCGCGGCTCACATGAGATCTGGATCAGCCCGGATGGACGATCCAGCGCAACCGTTGCCGGCAGGGACTCCACTACAGTCAACCGCGGGACCCTGGCGGCGATCAGGCGCCAGACAGGATTGGAGGATCTGCGATGAGGAAGTACCTCGTGATCTACGAGCAGGGTGAGGACGGCACGTGGGGCGCGTACTGCCCCGACCTCCCCGTGTTCGCTGGCGCCGATACCCGCGAAGAGACCGCCGCGTTGATGCGCGAGGCCCTGGCCGCGCACATTGAGTTCCTCCAAGAGTCGGACATCGGGATTCCCGAGCCCTGTCACGACGCGGAGTTCATCGCCGCGTAGGGAGGCCCGGCCCCCCGGCGCCTTGGCCTACGGCCGCAGGGCGTACCGCTGCTGAACGACACCCGACGGAAACCTCGTTGAGGTCGGCTCGCCGAGGCGGGCACGCTGGGCCGTATCGGTGAAGAGCGCCACGCCCTCGCCAATGTCCACCGGGATCACCGTGATGGTCGCCTCGTCGATCAGGCCGGCATCCAGGAATTGGCGGATGACGTCACCCCCATCCACGTACACGCCGCCGTCAGTCACCTGACGAACTCGGGCCAGAATCGCCTCGGGAGTTCCAGACACCGGCTGCACCGTGGGCTCGTCTGGCTCGAGCGGGCGTGAGGTCGCCACGAAAACCGGGGTGTCGCCGTAGGGCCAGTCAATGCCGAAGCCGCACACGACGTCGTAGGTGCGACGCCCCATGATGATCGCGGCCGTCTGCGCCATGAAGGCGTCGTATCCGTAGTCCTCACCCGCGTGGCCATCAGGGAGCCACGAGAGGTCGTCATCGGGGCCGGCAATGAAGCCGTCCTGTGACGTTGCGATGAATGCGCGCACTCCTGTGACCATTTGCGCAGCGTATGGCACGGGGACTGACCCCGGGCGGGGTCTGACCCCGTGGTGGTTCCGGGGGTGCGCCTGCAACCGGGGCTGTGAGCGAGACGCCGTTGCTACCGTCATCCCGTGCCCGATCAGCCCCTTGTCATCGCCCTGTGCCCCGACCTGATGATGCGGTCGCGCATTGAGAGCGGGCTCGACATCG
>JBAXJA010000043.1:0-15738 GCA_037138115.1 Thermoleophilia bacterium
GGACCCCCCGCCGGGCCCACCGCTCGGCTAACATCCTGCGAGCGCCGCGATGGAAGGAACGGGCGATTGGCCCAGAGGGATGACGACAAACTTGTGCGGCAGCTTTCGCTGGTCGCGTTCCTGATGGCGCAAGCGCGCCCTGTTACCGCCGAGGAGATCCACGAGGCGGTTGAGGGCTACGGCGGCATGAGCGAGCAGGCATTTCTGCGCCGCTTTTACTCCGACCGCTCCGAGCTTGAGGGCGTGGGCCTGCGCCTTGCCGTTGAGCGCCCCAGTGACGATCCGTTTCAGGGCGACCTCTATGCGATGCCGCCCGAGAACTACTACCTGCCGCCCATCGAGTTCGACGAGGGCGAGCTCAGCGCACTGCACACCAGCCTGTATCTGCTGGAGGGGCAGTTTGCGTATGCCGAGCCCCTGCGTCTCGCGCTGCAGCACCTCACCCTCGGCCGCCCGAGCCCGCTCGACGACCACGCCGCGCGCACCGTGGCCGTCAACCTGCTTGGCAGCCGCCACACCGCTGAGGTGTCGAGCCACCTCATCAAGATCGAGTCGGCCATCAGCCGCCGCAAGACCATCCGCTTTCGCTACTACTCGATTGGCCGCGACGACCGATCCGATCGCGAAGTCGATCCGTATTCGCTGCTGTACATGGCCGGCAACTGGTACCTGGTGGGATTCGCGCACGACCGCGAGGAACTGCGCTGCTTCCGCCTGTCGCGCATCGAGGGCCGCATCACCTTCAAGACCCGCGCCGAGCACGACTTCCCGCCCCCCAGCGAAGTCGACCTCTCCCGGTACCGCGACCGCGCGCCATGGCAGCTGGCCGACACCTCGCACACCGCCGTCATCGAGATCTCGTCCACCATCTCGTGGTGGGTCGACCAGATGTTCGGGGCCTACGGCGAATACGAGGAGCGACCGGACGGCACCGCTGTGTTCCGTACCGGGTACGGCAGTGAGCGCGAGATCATCTCGTGGGTGCTCGGCCTCGGGGCCGAGGCCGCGGTCGTTGAGCCCGCGTCGCTTCGGGCCGCCGCCACCGAAGCCCTCGAGACGGTGCGCACGCGCCACTCCGGCAAGCCCGGGCGCAAGAGGAAGCCCCTCCCCCGCACCGCCGACGAGGCGTCGCCATCCGATTCGCTGCCGGATGATCCGTCGGAGCGTGTGGTTCCCGTTGAGCGCATCTCGCGCCTGCTCGCCCTCATGACCCGCCTGCTCGCGGCGTGTGGCCGCTCGTATGAGGCCGACGTGGCCTGCAGCGAACTGCGAAGTGAGCTCAACCTCACCCAGGATGCCCTCGAAGAGGATCTCATCCTGCTCAACCTCATCAACTTCGGTGGCGGCTGCTACGCCCTGTTCGCTCAGGTGGAGGGCGATGTTGTGGTCGTGCAGAAGGAGGTCTACGGCGACCAGTTCGCGCGCCCCGCACGCCTCTCCCCACTCGAGGCCAAGGCGCTGCTGTGGGCGCTCGACTTCGTGGGTGGGCGCCTGCCGCTGGTGGCTGCGAAAGAACTCGCCTCCGCGCGCCGCAAGATCGAGTCGGCCGTGGGTCAGGAGTCCACCACGGGCGTGGAACTGGGGCACGTGCAGACGGCCAGCGAGTCCGTTGGGTCCGCCATCACGCAGGCAGTGCGCGAGGAGCGCCTGCTCGAGATCGAGTACTGGACCGAGTCGCGCGGGAAGATCACCGAGCGCACCATCGAGCCCCACATGCTCATGAACTCGCGTGATGCCTGGTATCTGGTTGCCCACTGCCGCCGTGCCGGCGAGCAGCGCACATTCCGACTCGACCGCATCCGTGCGGCAAGCGTCCTCGATGAGCATTTTGTGCGGCGCGCCGAGGTCGAAGCCGTGCCGTATCAGCCGTGGGGATCGCCCTCGAGTGGAGAGACCACTGCACAGAGCGCATCGGTCTGGTTTGGCTCCAGCATTGCGCGCTGGCTCGCCGAGGAGCATCCGTCGGCAGACCGTTTCGCCGACGGTTCCATTCTCGTGCAGATCCCGTACGCCAGCGAGGAGTGGCTGGTAAAGGAGATCATCAAGCACGGTGGTGAGGCCGTGCTGTTTGAGCCCGTTGCCCTTCGTGCCACGGTGGTTGAGCACGCGGATCGCGTTATCGCGCGCTACGCAGCAGCACCCGCACGCCGCTAGCCGCACGTCACCCTCCCTGGCGGCGAACCACCGCCCTGAACACCCCGCCGGGCTCGCGCACAACGCGTCCGGCGATCTCCAGCGCTGCCAGCGCAGCCGCAACCGCCTCGGGCGGCATGTCTGTGAGCGTGGCGATGCGGTCCACCCCGCATGGCTCGCGCGCAATCAGTGCGAGCACCGCCCCGTCCGCCCCATCGCTGCCGAGTGGCGACTGCACGTCGCGCCAGCCCACGTGTGCAACCTCATTCACCACGTCATCGACCCCCTCGCACAGCGCCGCGCCCGCCCGGATGAGCGAATTGCACCCGGCCGACATCTCGGCGCCCGGCCAGCCCGGCACCGCAAGCACGGTGGTTCCGTGCTCCATGGCGAAATCGGCCGTAATCAGCGCCCCCGACCGCCCCGCCGCCTCAACCACCACAACAGCGTCGGCCAGGCCGGCCACGATCCGGTTGCGGGCGGGAAACCTCCAGGCTGCCGGAGACGTTCCCGGCCAGTACTCGCTGAGCACCGCCCCGGTCTCACAGATGCGCTGGGCCAGCGTCAGGTGGCGCCGGGGGTGGATGTGATCCACCGACGATCCCAGCACCGCCACCGTGACGCCCCCTGCGTCGAGCGCGCCCTCGTGCGCAGCCCCATCAATCCCCCGCGCGAGGCCGCTCACAATCACGGCTCCGCGCTCGGCCAGTCCCGCAGCCAGGTCGTGTGCAAACCGCCTGCCCGCTGCGCTCGGACGGCGGCTCCCCACAATGGCCACCGTCGGCCCCTCCTCCATCCGGGCAAGGGTGGGAACCACACAGCCGATGCCAAACAGCCCGAATGGAGGGTCAAAGATGCTCGCGAGACGGCTCGGATACACCTGCGAGGGCATTCCCACATGGGTCACACCAGCTGCGACAAGCGCCTCGCGCGCTGACCCGGCATGAAATGCCGCACGGCTCGCCGTCACGCGCGCCACCGCATCGCCATCTACCCGCAGCCAGTGCGCGAGTTGCGCCGGCGTACCGCCCCACAGCGCCGCGGGTCCGCCGGCCGCACGGGCAGCGCGCTGCAGGTCGCGCGACAGAGCATGCGCCATGCATGCCAGGCCCAGGGGCCAGTCCGCACCCGGCGTCATTCGAACCCCCCGGCACTGCGGTAGCGAATCGCCTCCGCCAGGTGGGGAGGCGACACGCCCTCGCTCGCCGCCAGATCGGCAATGGTGCGGGCCACCCTGATAACGCGGTCACACCCGCGTGCGGTGAGGCCCAGTCGATCGATCGCCGCCCCCAGCAGCAGGCGTCCCTCCCGGTCCAGATTGGTCGCCGCTCTGGCGGCGGCAGCCCCGAGCCGTGCGTTGGGCACCGACTGGCCACGGGCCCGCTGCCACGCGCGGGCGGCCGCAACCCGCGCGCGCACCGCGCTGCTCGGCTCCCCCATCCCGCGTTCGGCCAGCATCTCGTCGCGATCGAGCCGTGGCATATCCACGCGCAGGTCAATGCGGTCGGCGATAGGGCCCGACACCCGTGCGCGATATGCCTCCGCCCGCCCGGGAGCACAGGTGCACCGCCGCACAGAATCGCCCGCATGGCCGCATGGGCACGGGTTTCCGGCGCACACCAGTAGCGGCTCGGCCGGAAAGCGTGCCGTGCCGAGGCTGCGCGAGATGTCAATGCAGCCCTCCTCCATGGGCTGGCGCAGCGCATCAAGCGCCGCAGCTGGAAACGCGCATACCTCGTCGAGAAACAGCACGCCAAGGTGGGCGAGGCTCACTTCCCCGGGCCGGGGCACGCGGCCACCTCCCACCAACCCGGGTGCCGAGATTGTGTGATGCGGTGCGCGGAATGGACGCGTGGTCACCAGCGCACGCCCGGCGGGCAGTAGGCCCGCAACTGAGTGAATACGAGTGATGGCGATGGCCTCGGCCACATCCAGCGGCGGCATGATGCCCGGCAGCCGGCGCGCGAGCATGGTCTTGCCACCGCCTGGTGGGCCGATCATAAGAATGGAGTGCGCCCCGGCGGCCGCGATCTCAAGCGCCCGGCGGGCGTCGGCCTGACCATGCACGTCACGCAGGTCCCCGAGGCCCGCCGGTTCGGACCGGGCGATGAGCACGTCGGCGCCTCCCTGTACCCGCACAGGTTCATCCCGGTCCTCCAGCACGTCCACCGCGTGGCGCAGGGTGCGCACCCCCAGGATCTCGATGCCCGGCACCAGCGACGCCTCGGCCGCGTTGGCCTCGGGGACCACCAGGCGCCGCCATCCCCGGCGGGCCGCATGCTCAGCCATCACCAGTGCCCCGGGCACCGGTCGCAGGGCGCCATCGAGGGCAAGTTCGCCCACGGCGCCCGTCGACGCCAGCGCGCCGGGGCGCATCTGCCCCGATCCGCTCAGCAGGGCGAGTGCAATGGGCAGGTCGTACTGCGGCCCCGCCTTTCTCAGGTCGGCCGGCGCGAGGTTGGCCACGATGCGAACGGGTGGCAGGTCGAAGGCCTGATTCACGACCCCCGACCGCACCCGCTCCCTGGCCTCCTGCACCGCGGTGTCCGGCAGCCCCACCACGCTGAATCCGGGGAGCCCAGGGCGAAGGTCAACCTCCACCTCGACAGTGGCGGTCTCGAGGCCGATGACGGCCGGGCTGACGATTCGGGCAACGATGCAAAGAGCATCGCGGCGAAACACTCAGGGGTGGCGCGCCATTCGTGCCGGTTGGCGCGCCGGCTCGTAACGATGGGCCCCGGGACCATGCCCCGGGGCCCGCATACTCACGTTGCTAGGACGCAGCCTCGTACTTGGCGGCAACGGCGTCCCAGTTCACCACGTTCCACCAGGCGTCGAGGTACACCGGACGCTTGTTCTGGTAGTTGAGGTAGTAGGCGTGCTCCCAGACGTCGATGCCGAGGATGGGAGTCTTGCCCTCCGACAGCGGCGTGTCCTGATTCGGGGTGCTCATCACCTCGAGCGCGCCGTTGTTCACCACAAGCCACGACCAGCCGGAGCCGAACCGCTTGATGCCGCCCTCGTTGACCTTGGCCTTCAGGTCGTCGAGCGAGCCAAACGTGCTGTCGATGGCCGCGCCCAGTGCACCACCGGGTGAACCGCCGCCATCCGGGCCCATGATCTCCCAGAAGAGCGTGTGGTTGTAGTGGCCACCGGCGTTGTTGCGCACGGCGCCGCGGATGTCCGCGGGAATCTGGTCGAGGCTGGTGACGACCTCCTCCACGGAGGCGTTCTCCCACGAGGTACCGGCAAGCGCCGCGTTGGCGTTGTCCACGTATGCCTTGTGGTGGCGGTCGTGGTGGATCTCCATCGTGGTTGCATCAATGTGCGGCTCAAGGGCGTTGAACGCGTATGTGAGCGGCGGGAGCTCGAAGGGCATGCGGCCTCCTCGGGAGAGTTCGTGCTGATCCGGACCGGTGCAGTCTGTACGACGGGCGCCCATGTTGCACGGGCATCGGTACGAAGTGGGAGCGGTTTCGCCACATTGCCCGCGCCCCGCGTGCGTGACGACGGCGCACGATGTGGCAATGGACGACTACCGCGATCACGTGCTGGGACGCGCCGGCGAGCGCGCGGCGGAACGGTGGCTGATCAGACGCGGGTGGCGGATTCTCGCCACCCGGTGGCGCGGGGGCGGGGGCGAGATTGACATCGTTGCCGAGCGCCGCGGAATTCTGGCCACCTGCGAGGTAAAGACCCGCACCCGGTACGACCCCCACTTCCCGCCCATCAGCACCGGGCAACGTGATCGCCTGGCCCGTGCCGCGCTGGCGTATGTGGCACGACACCCTGAGTTCGCCGGCCATGCCATACGCCCCGACCTGATCGTGGTGGTGCCCCGCGGCGCGGGGTGGGATATCACGCGCACCCAGGACATCACCCCCGAGCGCTACTCGAGCAGCGAGGGCTCGTTGACATAGGCATCCGTACGGAATGACATCCGGTGCAGCGGGCTCGGACCGTGGGCGCGCACGGCGTCCTTGTGCGCGATCGTGATGTACCCCACGTGCCCGTCGAAGCCGTATTGGGGGTACCGGGAGGCGGCCGGACCGCGCATCAGGCGGTCGCGCGTCTCCTTTGCGATTACCGAGGCGGCCGCGATGGCCGCGCTGGTGGCATCGCCCTTGATGAGCCGTCGATGCGGCGGGGCGTCAGGCCCCAGGTCGAACCCATCCACCAGAGCCAGGTCCGGTGCGGGGGCGATACCCCGCACCGCGCGTGCCATGGCGCTGATGTTGGTTCGATGCAGGCCATTGGCGTCGATGGTGCGCGAGGTGGCCGAGATGATGACCACCTGCTCGGCATACATCATCACCGCCCCCACCAGCGCCGCACGCCGGCGCGGGCTGAGCCGCTTTGAGTCATTCAGCCCTGACAGGGCCTCAAGGGCCGCCCTCGACATCGACCCGAGGTTGAGGCACACCGCCGCGGCCACAAGGGGCCCTGCCAGACACCCGCGCCCGGCCTCGTCGGCACCGGCCACACGGTCAACGCCCAGTTGCAGGTCGTGGTCCAGCAGGGGGGACAGTCCCGTGGCGAGGAAACGCATGCCGTCACGCTACCGCCGGCACGGGAGATGAGTGGCCCCCGAAACGTCGAGGGCCCGCACAACGGCGGGCCCTCGGAAAAGCAAATGCGGCATACGCCGCGGGCGGATCACTCGTCGCCGGTGGTCTCCTCGACCTCGGCGATGACCTCAACGACCTCGACCGCCTCGGGATCCACCGGAGTGGATGCCGTCTGGGTGGTCTGCCAGTTCTGCAGCTCACGCACGCGGGCCTTCTTGCCCACCCGGTCGCGCAGGTAGTACAGCTTGGCGCGACGCACGTCACCCTGCATGGTGCGCTCGATCTTCTCGATCTTGGGGGAGTGCACGGGAAACGTGCGCTCCACGCCGACGCCGAAGCTCTGCTTGCGCACGGTGAAGGTCTCGCGGGAGGATGCACCCTGACGCTTGATGACCGTGCCCTCGAAGACCTGCACGCGACGGCGCTGGCCCTCAATGACCTGGAAGTGCACACGCACGGTGTCCCCCGGGCGGAACTCGGGGACGTCGTCGCGGATTTGCATCCGCTCCAGGCTCTCGATGACGGTCATTGCTGTGAATCCTCCTGAGGTGAAAGCGACGGCGAGGATAGCAGTACGTCGGGCTGGGGAGCGGGACGTACCTCGGATTGCCGCCATTGCTCGATTGCGGCGTGATCTCCCGACAGCAGAATGGGCGGAACTCCCCATCCACGGAACTCGGCGGGGCGGGTGAAATGGGGGTGCTCCACACGGCCCTCAAGGCCGGGGGAGAATGATTCGCGGTCGAGGCTCTCGGCGTTGCCCAGCGCACCCGGCACCCGGCGCGCAAGGGCATCGATGATGGTCATTGCGGCCACTTCCCCACCTGCAAGCACGAATGGGCCGAGGCTGATGCAGTCGCCAGCCAGGTGGGTGTGCACCCGCTCGTCAAATCCCTCGTAGCGGCCTGCGAGAAAGGTGATGTCGGGCAGAACCGCGAGCTCGCGTGCCACCGCATCCGTAAATGGGCGCCCACGGGGGCTCAGCACCACCACGCGGCGCATGTCGCGCACAGTCTCGGCCGGCACCCCGTAGATGGCCTCCAATGCGGCGGCCATCACGTCAACTCGCAGC
This sequence comes from Thermoleophilia bacterium, assembly GCA_037138115.1. Taxonomy (GTDB): domain Bacteria; phylum Actinomycetota; class Thermoleophilia; order Miltoncostaeales; family Miltoncostaeaceae; genus SYFI01. Next base: position 7,774 of record JBAXJA010000043.1, read on the forward strand.
ACCATGCCGGGCCCGCCGCCATATGGTGAGTCGTCCACCTGTCCCTGCCCCAGCGGCGTGTGATCACGCGGGTTGAAGCAGCGGATCTCCAACCCACCGGTCTCGGCGGCGTTGGCGAGGTGCCGCGGGCGGCGCATCCAGTCGAACCACTCGGGAAACAGCGTGAGCACGTCAATGCTCACTGGTCATCGCCCCATGCCCAGCTGCCCAGCAGATCGGCGCGCAGCAGAATGCGACGGCCATCGTGGTCGATATCAACCACTGCGTCGTGCGTGAACGGCACCAGTACGTCGCCCGCCGGACCAGTGATGACCATGGCGTCATTCGCGGGCCCCGGCACCACGTCGGCCACGGGGCCGAGCAGGCGATCGCCCTCGAATACCTCAAACCCCAGAAGGTCGCGCACGTAGAAGGTGTCGTCATCCACGATGCCCGGCAGCAGCTCTGCATCAACGAGGAGCGCGTTGCCGGTGAGCACCGAAGCCTCCTCGCGGCACGTAACCCCCTCAAAGCCCAGAATGGCCTTCAGAGGGTCGCCGCGGCGCGATTCGAGCACAAGGGTCCGATCCACCCCCTCGATGCGCACAAACACCGTGTCACCGGGTTCCAGCGTTCCAAGGGTGGGGCCGTCGGCGTGTGCGGTGATATCGCCACGCACACCGTGCGGACGACCGAGGCGCGCTATCGCAACCCGATCGCCGTCGCCGGTCATCGTGCTAATCGACGATGTGAAGGCCCAGACCGCCCTCGCTCCGGGGCCCAGTGGCCGCCCGGAGCAGGGTGCGGAGGGCGTGCGCGCCACGGCCGCCACGACCGATCACCTGACCGCGGTCGGGCTCAGCCACGACCAGATCGATCACGGGCTCGCCGCGTTCCTCGCCCACCGAGGCAGATACCTCGTCTGGGTTCTCGACCATCGCCCGAGCAATCCGGGCGACCATCTCTGCGGCGCGGTCCTCGTTCACGATGCCGGTATCAGCCGCGTGCGCGGACGATGGAGATGAGCTTCTTCACCGGCGCGGTCGGCTGTGCGCCGTGCCCCAGCCAGTGATCGGCCCGTGCGAGGTCAACCTCGACGATCGATGGATCGGGCTGCGGGTTGTACCGGCCGATCGTCTCGATGTTGCGACCGTCACGCGGCGAGCGCGAGTCGGACACCACGATGCGGTAAATAGGATTCTTCTTGCTGCCCACGCGGGCGAGGCGGATCTTGACCACTGTGCTCCCTAGGGGATTAGATCTGTCAGGCGCCGAGCATGGACGGCATTCCTCCGCCACCCTTACCCATGCGCTTCATGAGCTTCTGCATCTGCTTGAACTGCGCCAGAAGTTGATTGACCTCCTGGACCGTCGTGCCGCTGCCCTCGGCGATACGGCGACGACGACTGCCGTTGATGATGTCCGGACGCGAGCGCTCGGGCATCGTCATGCTGCTGATAATGGCCTCCACGCGGTCAATTCGCCGCTCGTCGACCTGAACGTCCTTCATCTTCGCAGCCTGGCTGAATCCGGGAATCATGCCCATGACCTGGCCGAGCGGGCCCATTTTGCGGACCTGTTGCAGCTGCTCGAGGAAGTCGTCAAGCGTGAGGTTACCTCCCCGGAGCCGATCCTCCATACGCTTAGCGTCATCAACGCTCACCGTCTGCTGCGCCTTCTCGATAAGACTGAGCACATCGCCCATCCCAAGAATGCGCGATGCCATGCGATCCGGGTGGAATGGTTCGAGGGCATCAACCTTCTCGCCGGTGCCCACAAAGAGGATCGGCTTGCCCGTGACCGAGCGCACCGACAGGGCCGCGCCACCGCGCGCATCACCGTCGAGCTTGCTCAGCACCACGCCGTCAAACTGCACCGCGTCCTGGAATGCCGTGGCTACCTCGACGGCCGTCTGACCGGTCATGGCGTCCACCACCAGCACCACGCTGGTGGGTTTGACGGCGTCCCGGATGGCCACCAGCTCGGCCATCATGTCGGCGTCGATGGTGAGGCGTCCTGCCGTATCGACAATGACCACATCGCGGCCCGAGCGTTTGGCCTGCGCGATTCCGGCGGTGGCGATCTTCACCGGGTCCGTGGCGCCCTTCTCCATGTGCACCGGCACGCCGATCTGCTCACCCAGCACCGCCAGTTGCTCCATGGCGGCCGGACGGTGCACGTCGCACGCAATCATCATCGGCGCGCGGCCCTCATTCAGCAGGTGCCGGGCCAGCTTCGCGGTGCAGGTGGTCTTCCCCGATCCCTGGAGCCCCGCCATAAGGATGACCGTGGGGGGGTTGGGCGACATCGCGAGGCTCACATTGGCGCCACCCATCAGGCGCGTGAGCTCTTCGCTCACGATCTTCACGACCTGCTGGTCGGGCGTGATTGACGACATCACCTCGTCGCCGGTCGCCCGCTCCTTGATGGCAGTGGTCAGCTGCTTGACCACCGGCAGGCTGACGTCGGCCTCGAGCAGCGACAGGCGAATGGCGCGCATGGCCTTGTCGATGTCGGCCTCGGTGAGTTTGCCCCGGCCCTTGAGGCCGGAGAAAACGCCCTGCAGCTTGTCGGTGAGTGCGTCGAACATGGTTCAGGCCGGGCCACGAGGCCCGAATGCCGGAGGATACCGCGCTACTGGCCCGGGTCTGTATCGGCGGAGAAAATGGCCTCGGCAAATGCGCGGGCGTCAAAGGGCTGCAGGTCCTCAACAGCCTCGCCCACGCCCACGAGGGTGACGGGAATACCGAGCTCGCGGTGAATGGCAACCACGATGCCGCCGCGGGCGACGCCGTCCAATTTTGTGAGTACCAGCCCGCTCACGGGCACTGCCTCTGAGAACAGGCGGGCCTGCGACAAACCGTTCTGCCCGGTCGTGGAATCAATGACCAGCAGCACGTGGTGTGGTGCGCCCTCCATCGCCTTGCCGGTGACGCCGTATACCTTGCGCAGCTCCTCCATGAGGTTGTGCTGGGTCTGCAGGCGGCCGGCGGTATCGATGATGACCACGTCGGCATTGCGCGCCCGGCCGGCAGCCACTGCGTCGAAGGCCACGGCACCCGGGTCGGCACCCGGTGACTGACGCACGATGTCGGCGCCCGCACGATCCGCCCACACGGCCAGCTGCTCCACGGCGGCGGCGCGGAAGGTGTCGCCCGCACCAATGATCACCTTCTGCCCCAGCGACGACAGGCGATGGGCCATCTTGCCGATGGTGGTGGTCTTGCCCGCGCCATTGACGCCCACTACGAGGATGACCGTGGGGTCATTCCCCAGAGCCATGCGCGGTGGCGCAGATGCCAGTCGCCCCGCGATCTCATCGGTGAGTGCCCGGGCGAGGCCGGATCCCGACGTAATGCGACCCGCAGCAGCCTCGGCACGGAGCGCATCCACCAGGTCCATGGTGGCGGGCATTCCGCAGTCGGCCGTGATCAGGGCCTCTTCCAGGTCCTCCCAGGTGTCCTCCGACACCAGCTTGGACGCGTAGATCCCGGCGAGCTGCGGCGAGATCGCCTGCCGGGGCCGGGTGAGGTTCTCCTTCAGACGACGGAACAGGCCACGGCGGCCGGGTTCGCCAGCGGCGTCCGGTGCAGCAGGTGTCTCCAGCCCGAAGAGGGCCGCGAATGCATTGAGCCCGTCTCCGCCCTCCTCGTCGGTCATCCCACAGCCGCGGCGGCGGGCGGCTCGTCGGCCTCCACCTCGCGGGGCGGCTCGGGCGCAGCCTGCAACTGCCGGCGAACCCACGGGCGCGCAGGGCCCTCGGCGTCGCGGTCAAGGCGCCGCGCCACCACCTGCGACACGCCGGAGCGGCCCATGGTGACCCCAAACAGCAGGTCGGCCACCTCAACGGTTGGCTGCTGGTGTGTGATGAGGATGAACTGACGCTCGCCTGCCAGGCGGCGCAGCACACCGAGGAAACGGCGCAGGTTGGCGTCGTCGAGTGCTGCCTCAACCTCGTCGAGCAAATAGAACGGAGTGGGTCGCGCCATGGCGATGGCAAGGCAGAACGCCAGGGCGATAAGCGACTTCTCGCCACCCGAGAACAGGGCGAGTGAGCGGGCACGCTTGCCTGCCGGGATCACCTCGACCTCCACGCCCTCCTCTCCCTCGTCGTCCACGACGCGAAGGCGACCGGTGCCGCCCGGGAACAGCAGACCGACGACCTCCTGAAAGCGCTCATCCACGGCCTGCATCACCTCGGTGAAGCCGCCTGCCACCTGCGCGTCGAGATCGGCCATCTGCGCACGCAGGGCATCGACCGTCTGCTCCAGGTCGGCGATCTGCTCAGCCGTCTCGGTCTCGCGCTCGGCAAGTTCGGCGCGCTCCTCAGCTGCCAGCGGGTTGACCGCGCCCATGCCCTCACGACGCATCGAGAGCGCCTCCACGCGCTCCGAGATCACGTCGGCGTGCTCTTCGTCCTCTGCTGCGGGCGGGGGTGCCGGGGCGCCTTCCGGCACGCCGGCTTCTCTGGCGCGCTCCGCGGCCACGGCCACGGCGATCTCAGCGGCACGATCGCCCTCGGCGGCGGTATTCGCGGCGCGCTCGGCAGACTCCACAGCCTGATGCGCTGCCTGCAGCGCGGAGCCCATCTCCGTCAGCCTGCCGGCCAACTCGCGGGCGCTCGCGTCGAGGGCGTCGCCGCAGGGGGCCAGGGCCTCGGCCACGGCGTTCATGGCGTGTGCTGCGGCGAGCACGGTGCGGTGATCAGCCAGCGCCGGCTCGGGGGCCTCTGCCACCGCTCGGGCGCGGGCACGTCTGGCCACGATGTCCTCGAGCGTGCCGCGGCGCTGCGCTGCATCATGGTCAACGATACGCACCGACTCGCGTGCCGCATCGCGGGCCACGCGTGCGGACTGAGCGGAGACAGCGGCAGCCTCCGGGTCAATGGGCTCGCCGTCGGGGGCGGACCCAAGGCGCACGAGCTCGGCGCGGGCAGCGTCGAGCGCAGCCACGGCCTCGGCCCGGGCAGCGGCGCGGCGGCGGTGCTCGGCGCGGGCCGACTCAACACGCGACTCGGCGCGCTCGGCCGACCGTGCGCTGGCCCGGGCGCGGGCATCCATACGGCGCTCGCCAGCGGCGGCGTCGCGCTCAGCCTGCTCGGCACGCTCCAGCAGCGCACCAGCCTGCTCGGCGCTCTCAATCGCGCGCCTGTGCAGGGCGCGACCGGCCCACGGACCCCGCACCCCGGTGAGCATGCCGAGGCCCGGTCGAAACGCCAGACCTTCCGATGTCACCAGTACCCGGGCGTCGAGCCCCTGTGGCAGCCCCTCAAGGGAGTCCACCAGCCACGCGCCCGCGAGCAGTCCATCAAGCCACGGGCGGGCACGATCCGGGCATGCGGTGATGAGCGACGACAGCGGGCGGGCCCCGGCAACCGGCGGTGCGGCCTGCCCACCGACGGCGACCGGGCGGGCAACAGCGGCGGCGCTTGCGCCTGCCTCAAGGGCCTTGGTCCCCGGCCCAACACCATCCACGAGCGGTGCATCGGCAAGTTCTCCGAGCGCAGCGGCCACCGCGCGCTCCATACCCTCCTGCACCTCAATACCGTCACCAAGCAGTGTGCCCTCAAATGGGCGGTCATCACCCGGGGCAAGGGATGCGGCCTCAGATGCCAGGCGTGCGGCGCGTGCTGCCGCACCCTCCCGTGCCGAACGCGCGGCCTCCGCGGCACGGTGCATCTGTGCCCGGCGCTCCTGATCGCGTACGCGGCGAGCGGTGGAGATCTCCATCCGCCGCTCCGCACGGGCAACATCGGGCGCGTTGGCGCCGTCGATCGACGAAATGGCCTCGGTGGCGCGCACCACGCGGCCCTCGGCGGCGCTGCGCAGAAGCGCATCGCGCTCGGCCAGGCGGCGATCCTCGCGGGCATTCTCGAGCGCACCGGTTGCAGCCTGATCGGCGACCTCGGCCTGCTCCAGCCGGTCGGCAGCCTCGCGGGCCGCGGCCTCGGCGGCGTGAAGCCCCTGCTCGGCCTCCTCGTAGGCGCGTTCGGCGGCAACGAGGGCCTCCTGCGCCTCGCGCCTGCGCTCCCGCCGGCGCTCCGACTCTTCGGCGGCTGCGGCCACGCGACCGGTTGCAACTTCTGCACGACCGGCCAGGCGCTCGGACACCCCTCGAATGCGTCCTGCCGACTGCATCGCGCCCTCGCGATCGGTGATGACCTGCTGACGGTCCTCACCCGCCTTGCGCGATGCCGCACGGGCCTGTTCAAACACATGGGCGGCCGCGGCCACCTGAGCTGCACTGGCCGCACGGGTGTCCTTCGCGGTGGCGAGTTCCCGGCCGGCAGCGACGGCGCGTGCCACCGCCAATGCCTCGCGGGCACCGGTGAGGTCCTTCTCCACCTCTGCGGCCCGCTCGGCCGAACGGGCCTGGCGCTCCAGCGAGCGGGCACGCGACGCAATTTCGGACGCCAGGTCGCGGGCGCGTGCGAGGTGCTCGTCCACGTGCTTGAGCCGCAACTCGGCGCGATGCCGGCGTCGCTTGGGCAGGCCGGTGCCAGCGGCCTCGTCAAGAATGCCGCGCAGCTCCGCGGGCTTGCTCTGGCAGATGGCATCCACCTGCCCCTGCCGGATGATTGACAGCGATTGGGGCCCCAGGCCGCGCGAGGACAGCGCGTCGAGCACGTCCACCAGGCGGCAGCTGCCGTTGTTCATGCGGTAGCCGGAGTCGCCGGCGCGCGTCAGACGGCGGGTGAGTCCGAGCTCGGCGGGACCGTCGGCGATTCCGCCATCAAGGGTGATGCCCACCTCGGCCATGCCCACGGGCTGGCGACCATCGCCTCCGGAGAACAGGACGTCCTGCATGGCCGGCGCACGCAGACGGCCTGCGCGCTGCTCGCCGAGTGCCCATGCGATGGCCTCGGAGATGTTGCTCTTGCCCGACCCGTTGGGGCCCACGATCACGTTGAGTCCGGGGCCGAACTCCAGATCCACGGGATCGGCAAATGACTTGAAGCCCTTGATTCGCAGGCGCTTCAACATGGGCTCAGGCCTCCCTCTCGCCAATCGCGCCGAGCGCGATGTCTGCGGCGGCCTGCTCGGCCGCCTGCTTGGAACGGCCCGATCCCTCGCCGAGCGGGCGGCCATCCTGCGACACCCGTGCAGTGAAGACGCGTGCCTGGGCCGGACCCTCCTCGTGAATGATCTCGTAGTGCACCCGCGTGCCGCCGCGGCGTGCGATCTCCTCCTGGAGGATCGTCTTCGCGTCACGCATCTGCGTGGGAGCGACGTCAAGCGCGGCAGCAAATGACCCGAGCACCGCCGACGTGGTGGCCTCCGGCCCCACACCCAGCCACCCAGCGCCGATGACCGACTCCGCGAGCGCCGCCTTCACGTTGTGGCTGGTGGCCAACTCACGCGCATCGCTCTCGAACTTTGCGGGCGCTGCGGCGATCATCGCGCCGGCAAGCGCGCAGTCGTCAGCCACAACCGCGCAGGCATCACGCGACACGACCCGCTGGCGCATGAAGGTGAGGTCGCCCTCGCCCCGGTCGGGGTGACGCCTGAAGAGCTCGACCGTCACGATGAGGCCGAGGATCGCATCGCCCAGAAACTCAAGGCGTTCGTACGACTGCAGGCGAGAGGGCGCCCACTGCGGATGCAGCAGCGCCTCTCGCCTGAGGTCAGGCTCCAGCATTTCCAGAAGCCCGGCGAGGTCACGAGGTGACTGTCCGGATGCCTCAGGAACCGGCGCGTGCGACGACGTAGTCGACGGCGTCACCAACGGTGACGATCTTCTCCGCCTCTTCATCCGGGATCTTGACCCCGAACTTGTCCTCCATCTCCATGATCATCTCGACCAGATCAAGAGAGTCGGCGTTCAGATCCTCCGAGAACGACGCGCTCTCGACGACCTCTGACGCCTCGACTCCCAACTGCTCGACGAGGATGGCCTGAATCTCGGAGAGGGCCTGGGCTCGATCCACCATATTCTCCCTTTGGGACGTCCGATTGGGCACTGCAGGACGCCGGGGAACGTACAGAC
>JBAXJA010000044.1:0-15640 GCA_037138115.1 Thermoleophilia bacterium
CCACGGGGCCGGGGGCAGCGTGGGGTGGCGACGGTTCGGGCGACGTGACGGCATCCTCGGGCGCGGGGGCGTCGTAGGTGGGCTCCGCCGGCGCGGCGGCCACCACGGGGCGGGACGCCGGATGGCTCAGGTGGTCGGCCGCGTACCAACCCCCACCCACGGAGACGGCGAGGACCGCGATGAGGGCGCCCACTGCGAGCGGCGGAGATGTGGAGCGTCGGGGCATGCGGTTGGGGGTGACCCTATCCCGCATCCTCGGACGCGGGGCGGTGCGGTGTCAGTCGGGCGCTCGGGCTATGCTCCCCGGCCGATGAACCGCGGCCCGAGCTTCCAGCAGATCATCCTCGACCTGCACGCCTACTGGGCGTCGCGGGGTTGCTCGCTCATGCACCCGTACCACACCGAGGTGGGGGCCGGAACGTTCAATCCGGCAACGCTCCTCCGCAGCCTCGGCCCCGACCCGTGGCGGGTTGCATACGTGGAGCCATCCATCCGGCCCACCGACGGCCGCTACGGCGAGAACCCCTTCCGGCTTCAGCACTACTTCCAATATCAGGTCATCCTCAAGCCATCCCCCGAGGACGTCCAGGATCTGTATCTGGGGTCGCTCACCGCCCTGGGGCTCGATCCCGCCATCCACGACGTGCGATTTGTGGAGGACGACTGGGAGGGCCCCACTCTCGGCGCGTGGGGACTTGGGTGGGAGGTGTGGCTCGACGGCATGGAGGTGACCCAGTTCACCTACTTCCAGCAGGCGGGCGGCATTGATCTCGCGCCCATCTCGGTCGAGCTCACCTACGGCCTTGAGCGCATCGCCATGTATCTGCAGGGTGTGGGTTCGGTGTACGAGCTCGAGTGGGCGCCGGGAGTGACCTACGGCGACGTCTATCAGGAGAACGAGCGGCAGTGGAGCGCGTTCAACTTCGCCATCGCCGACACCGCAACCCTCTTCCGCCACTTCGACGACCACGAGCGCGAGTGCAATCGGTGCCTCGACGCAGGGTTGGTGCTGCCGGCATATGACCAGGTGCTCAAGTGCAGCCACTCATTCAATCTTCTCGACGCGCGCGGGGTAGTGAGCGTGACTGAGCGTGGCTCGTACATCTGGCGCGTACGGGCCCTTGCCGCCCGTTGCGCCGAGGCCTGGCTTGCCGCAACCACTGGGGAGCCGGCCGATGCCTGACCTGCTCATCGAGATCGGGTGCGAGGAACTGCCATCGAGTGCATGTCGCGAGGCCATCGCGCAGGCGCCCGGACTGATGGGCGATGCGCTGGGCGCGCTGCATCTGAGCGGTGGCGATCCCGTCGCATGGGTGGCCCCCCGTCGAATCGCGGTGTTCGTGTCCGACGTGCCTGCGCGCCAATCCGGTGAGGCGATGGCAGTGCGCGGGCCAGCGGCGACTGCCGCCTTTGGTGAGGATGGCGCGCCCACAAAAGCATCTGAGGGGTTTGCCCGCGGGCAGGGCGTTGCGGTGGCCGATCTGGTCACGCGCCCCGACGCCGAGAGCGGGCGCGACTTCGTGTGGTTTGACCGGCCCGGTGAGGATTCTGCCCTGGTCGATCTGGTGCCCGAGATCGCCCGTCGGGTGCTTGAGGGGTTGCGATTTGGAAAGACGATGCGCTGGGGCGACGGCAAGGGGCTGCGGTTCTCGCGCCCGGTCCGCTGGATCACCGCCAAGGTCGGGTCCGAGACGTGCACATTCGATGTCGCCGGTGTGCCGGCGTCCGGCGTCACCCGTGGTCACCGATTCCTCGGTGGCCCCGTGGAGGTGTCCGAGGCCGGGTCATACCTTGATCAACTGCGGGGCTCCGCGGTTCTTGCCGACCACGTGGAGCGGCGCACCACCATCACCGATGGGCTGGATGCCGCTGCTGCTGCGGCGGGGGGCGCGTGGAGCGACCCGGCGCACAAGCTTGAGGAGGTCGTGCACCTCGTGGAGTGGCCGAGCGTGATCACCGGGGCCATCTCCGGGGACCACCTGCGACTCCCCGAGCGGGTGCTCGTCACTGCGATGCAGAGCCACCAGCGCTACATGCCCGTCCGCGCAGCAGATGGCACGCTCATGCCCATTTTCCTTGCCGTGTCCAATGGCGACCCTGCACATGCCGACATCATCGTGCGCGGCAATGAGGGCGTTCTGGACGCCCGGCTGCAGGATGCCGCGTTCAGTTACGACCGCGACGTGGCCAGCGGACTCGACGAGCTGGACGCGCGGCTCCAGGACATCGTTTTCCATGCCCGCCTCGGGACCCTCGCAGAGAAGCGCGACCGTCTGGTTGCCGGCGTTGGTGATCTGGCTGAGGCCGCAGGTGTGGATGGCGGCATTCGCAGCACGGCGGAGGGTGCCGCATCACTCGCGAAGGTTGATCAGGGCGCAATTCTGGTGGCCGAGTTCAGTGAGCTTCAGGGATTTGCGGCGAGCCACTACGCGGGCCTGGCAGGGCGCGATGAGGCCACCTGCACCGCCATCGCCGAGCAGTACCTGCCCGAGGGGCCCGACTCCCCGTCGCCCTCCACGGCCGCGGGGGCGCTCCTCGCCCTCGCCGAGAAGGTGGACAATCTCTCCGGGGCATTCCTCATCGGCGAAATCCCCTCCGGATCGAAGGACCCATACGGACTTCGTCGTGCTGCCGCGGGGATCGTGCGCCTGGCGCTGGAGCGTGGGTGGGATCTTCTTCCTTCGCAGATCTTCCCGCCATCATTCGCCCGCCTGCGATCGCAAGGTGCCGATCTGGTGCTCGACGACGACGCGGCGCTGGTCGAGCTTGAGTCGTTCATGGCCGATCGCCTCGCGTACCACCTGGGGCAGGAGGGCGTTGCGGGCGACGCAGTGCGCGCGGCCATCGCCGCGTCGCCCGGCGGCCTGGTCACCACGGCCTCGTGGGCGCGCGCGCTGGATGCCCGACGGGGCGACGCCGATCTGGCCCGCGCCGCCACGGCCGCAACCCGCTGCCGCCGCATCATCGCCAAATCGGAGTCGGGGCTCACAGGGTTTGTCTCGGCTGGTGACGCGGATGAAGACGCCCTTGGGGCGGCCCTCGACGCTGCCGAGCCGGCAATTGCCGCCGCACGCGACGCGGGAGACCCTGACGCCGCCATCGCCGCCGCCGCCGCGCTGGGCGCCCCGGTCGATGCCTTCTTCGAGGCGGTCATGGTGAACGCCGACGATCCCGCTGATCGGGATCGTCGCCACGCCCTCGTACGCAGGGCGGAGGCCGCCTACGCGGGCGTCGCCGACTTCACCGTGCTGGTTACCGCGGCCGGCGGCGGCTGATGCCGGGTGGCGTGACCAAATGGGTCTACGCCTTCAGCGAAGGGTCGCGGGACATGCGCGACCTGCTCGGCGGCAAGGGCGCCAACGTGGCCGATATGACGCGCCTGGGGCTTCCCGTGCCCCCCGGGTTCACCATCACCACCGTCGCGTGCATGGCGTTTCTGGGCGCGGACCGGGTGCTGCCGGACGGGCTTGCGGATCAGATCGACACCCACCTTGCTGTCCTTGAGGCCAGCGCCGGAAAGCGTCTGGGTGACCCGTCCGACCCCCTCCTGGTATCGGTGCGAAGCGGCGGGCGCGACTCGATGCCCGGGATGATGGACACGATCCTCAATCTGGGGCTGAACGACGAAAGCGTGGAGGGACTGGCGGCCGTCACGGGGAACCCCCGCTTCGCCTTCGACTCCTATCGGCGCTTCATCCAGATGTATGGCGATGTGGTGTGCGAGGTGGAGAGGCATCACTTTGAGTCCGCCCTCGACGCCCTCAAGACCGAGCGGGGTGCGCAGTCGGATGTCGATCTGGGTGCCGATGATCTGCGGGGGCTGTGCGACCGGTTCAAGGCCATTTTCGCGGAGCATCGCGGGGAGGCATTTCCACAGGACCCTCGGGCGCAGTTGGATGGCGCAGTTCGAGCGGTATTTGAGAGCTGGGAGAACCGCCGGGCGTACGACTACCGACGTCATCACGGGATCCCCCACGACCTCGGTACGGCGGTCAACGTGCAGCGGATGGTGTTTGGCAATACCGGTGAGCGGTCCGGAACCGGTGTGGCCTTCACGCGCAACAACACGACGGGGGAGGGGGGCCGTCCATTCGGCGACTTCCTCATGAACGCACAGGGCGAGGACGTTGTGGCGGGTATCCGCACGCCCCATCCCCTCGAGGAACTCAAGGAGATCCTCCCCGATGCGTTCACCGAGCTGATCGCCACCATGGCGCTGCTTGAGCGAACGTACGGCGATATGCAGGACGTCGAGTTCACGATTGAGGATGGCCGCCTGTACATGCTGCAGACGCGCAATGGCAAGCGGGGTGCGCTGGCCATGGTGCGGATCGCCTGCGATCTCGTTGACGAGGGCCTGGTGTCCGAGGACGAAGCCCTGGCGCGGCTCATCGCTCCCTCGCAGATCCCGCAACTGCTTCTTCCTCAACTCGATGCCCTGGGCGCACGCATATCGGGTCACGTTCCCCTCGCGATGGGCGTCAACGCATCACCGGGTGCGGCCACCGGAGCGATCGTGCTCACGGCTGATGAGGCGGAGCGGCGCGGCGCGGCAGGTGAGAAGGTCATTCTTGTGCGCGACGAGACGACGCCTGACGACCTGCACGGAATGATCGCCGCGCAGGGCATCGTCACCGCACGCGGGGGCAAGACGAGCCACGCTGCTGTGGTGGCCGTGGGGATGGGATGCCCTGCGGTGTGCGGGGTGTCTCTGCTGCGGTTTGATGGCGAGGCCATTTCGATCGGCGACACGGTGTTCGCTCCGGGCGACGTCATCACCATCGATGGCACCGGGGGCGGGGTGTATGCCGGGGCGGCGCCGGTGACCGATCCCGATCCCCGAAACCCGTACCTCATGCGGGTGCTCGACTGGGCCGACCGCGTGCGCGTGCTCACCGTGCGTACGAATGCCGACACCCCGGAGGATGCCCGCCGGGCCCGTGAGTTCGGTGCCGAGGGCATCGGCCTGTGCCGCACGGAGCACATGTTCTTCAGCGACGAGCGCCTGCCGTTGGTTCAGGCGATGATCCTGAGCGAGGACGACGACGAGCGCGGTCGCCTGCTCGCACTCCTGCGACCATTTCAGGTGGATGACTTCACGGGCCTGTTCCGCGAGATGCGTGGCCTGCCGGTCACCATCCGCCTTCTCGACCCACCGCTCCACGAGTTTCTCCCCGGGCTGCTCGAACTGTCGCTGCAGGCGGCGGAGAACGTGCGAAGTGGGGTACGGAACCCTGAGGTGACCGCGCAGTTGGCACGCGCGAAGGACCTGCACGAGGTCAATCCGATGTTGGGAACCCGTGGTGTGCGGCTTGGGCTGGAATTCCCCGAGATTCTGCGCATGCAGGCGGGGGCCATCATGGAGGCCGCGGTCGCGGTGCGCGACGAAACCGGCGAGGCACCACTGGTGGAGATCATGATCCCGCTGGTTGCGTACGAGGAGGAACTCCACCGCGCCCGCGCGATCGTGGTGGCCGAGGTCGAGCTGGTACTGGCGATGAGCGAGGGCCCTCGCGTGGAATACCGGGTGGGCACGATGATCGAGCTGCCCCGGGCCGCCCTGACGTCGGGCACGATCGCCCGCGAGGCCGAGTTCTTCTCGTTTGGCACCAATGACCTCACACAGACCACCCTGGGTTTCTCGCGCGATGATGCCGAGAAGGGGTTCCTCGGCATGTACCTGCGGGAGAACCTGCTCACCTCGAATCCATTCGAGACCCTCGACGTGGATGGCGTGGGCCGGCTCATCCGGATCGCCGCAGCCGACGCACGGCCGGTTCGGCCCGACATCAAGCTGGGCATCTGCGGCGAGCACGGCGGCGACCCCGCCTCGATCGAGTTCTGTCATGGCGTGGGCCTCGACTACGTGTCGTGCTCACCCTTCCGTGTGCAGGTGGCCCGTATCGCCGCCGGCCAGGCGGCGCTTCGCGGCGCCCACGGCGCCGCTGCCTAACCACACCCACCCATGCGGAGGCGGTGTACGATCACTGCTCGCGCATCGCGACCCCGGAGGACCGCGTCATCGCCACTGAGGAGCGTTACCGCCTCGGCAGCCTGGGAGATCTGATCGAGTTGATCGTCGACGGCTGGCAGGTTGATCGCCTGCATTACGCCGAGGACTCGGCGCTCGACGACTCACACGGGTCGGTTCCCGCAGCATTTATCGAGCTCACCCGTGCCGATCAGGGCCGGTACGGGATCTACATCCCCGATGACGGCAAGGCGTTCTCGCACCGTGCGCTCATCTCACTGTTCCGCGAGTGCCCGCACATCTGGAAGCACCGGTCCGCCGACCGCATCCACCAGATGGCCCAGGACTCACCGATGGCCAATCCAAATGAGCAGGAGCACTGGAGCGAGGTCGTGGAGCCGTTCCCGGGCGCCCTCATCTTCAGTCCCGGCACGCTGCGCGGGGTGGTGGCCATCGATCAAACCGATTCGGTGGGCGAAGTCACCGTCTCGCTGACGGTGCTGGAGCGCTATCACGATGGCGCCCGGCTGCGATTCATGATCCAGACCGGCGAGTCACGCAGGCGCAAGCAGCTCAACCTTGTGGGCCTCGATGTCACCGATGATCACGGCCGCAGTTACCGCACCGCCATCATCGATGCCTCACGCGACGGTAACCGGGTGGAGGGGGCGGTTGCACTCGGGCCCGCAATTCCACGTGACGCGTCAAATCTCACGGTTCGCATCGCGGGGGTGGGCGACCCGCGCAAGGCCGACGAGGCCGCGCAGGGGCCGTGGTCGTTCCCCATCCAGCTGTCGCAGGCCGTCCCCCAGCCCGCCTGAGGTGAGGGAACCCCCGCTCGACCCCCGGGCCACACGCGCGAAGGATGCGACCAGGCGTGTGGCAGAGGATCCGTGCCCACTCCGCACGGCATTTCAGCGCGACCGCGACCGCGTCATTCACACAAAGGCCTTCCGGCGTCTCAAGCACAAGACCCAGGTGTTCATCTCGCCCGAGGGTGATCACTACCGCACGCGCCTCACCCACACGCTTGAGGTGTCCGCGATCGGTCGCACGGTCGCACGGGCCATGGGGCTGAATGAGGATCTCGTCGAGGCCATCACCATGGGTCATGACCTCGGTCATGCGCCGTTCGGTCATGCGGGGGAGCACGCCCTCGACGATATCCTGCGCCACGAGCACGGGCGCCGGTTTCTGCACAACGAGCAGAGCGTGCGGGTGGTGGAGGTGCTCGAGCGCGATGGGCGCGGTCTCAACCTCACCGACCAGGTGCGTGACGGTATCCGCAACCACACGGGGGAGGGGCTGCCCGCAACCCTCGAGGGCCAGATCGTCCGGCTGGTCGATCGCATTGCCTACGTCAACCACGACATCGACGACGCGACCCGGGCGGGGATCATCACCGAGGATGATCTGCCGGCTGCCGAGATCGCTGTGCTCGGCGGCAGTACATCCCAGCGCATCACGCGCTTGGTCACCGACATCGTCGACGCCTCGGGTGATGGCCCCGTCATCGTCCAGAGCGACGAGGTGGGGGAGGCATTCAGGTCGCTGCGTGCCTACATGTTCGCCGAGGTGTATCTCGCTGCCCCGGCATCAGACGAGTCGCGGCGTGCCCGCTATGTGGTGCAGTCGCTGTTCAGGGCCTATCTCGACGACCCATCACTGCTGCCGCCCACCGGCGACCCCGACCCAGTCACCCGCGCCACCGATTTTGTGTCGGGAATGACCGATCGCTACGCGCTCCGTGCGTACCGCGACATGTTCATTCCGCACGACGGCCCGCTCTGATGCCACGTATCCACGACGCGAGTATCGACGAGGTGCGCCAGTCCGCCGACCTCGTGGAGCTTGTGCGGGGCCAGGTGCAACTGGCGCGGCGCGGTGGCAGATGGTGGGGCAGATGCCCATTTCACGACGAGCGCACGCCGTCGTTCTGCCTCATCCCGCCCGAGAACCGCACGTACTACTGCTACGGCTGTGGAGCCACGGGCGATTCGTTCGACTGGATGCAGCAACGTGAGGGAGCCGGGTCATTCATGGAGGCGGTGGAACAGCTGGCCGACCGCTTCGGGGTGGACCTGAAGTACGACCAGGCGTCTCCCGAGGAGGAGGCCCGTCGTCGTGAGTCTGAGCGGGTTCGCGAACTGCTCGACCGCGCGTGCGGCTTTTATGAGGCGATGCTCTGGAAGTCGCCCGAGGCCGAGCCTGCCCGTGACTACCTGCTGGGCCGGGGATTTCCGGAGGAGCTGATCCGCAGGTTCCGTGTGGGATGGGCCCCCTCGTCGGGTACCGCGCTGGCGGGCCGGGCGATTCAGGAGGGATTCTCCCGGCAGCAACTTGAGGCAGCGGGCCTCGCGCGGCTGCGTGGGGGCACGGCGACTGACTTCTTCACCGGGCGGATCACCTTCCCTATCTGCGACGCGCGGGGGAGGGTGCAGGGATTCGGTGCGCGCACGATGGATCCGAACGAGCGCGCGAAGTACGTGAACAGTGCCGAGCGGGACGGCTTTCATAAACGCGAGCTCCTGTTCGGGCTCGACTTGGCGCGGCAGTCGGCCGCCAAGGCCGGCTTTGCCGTGGTGAGCGAGGGCTATACCGACGTGATGGGCCTGCATATGGCGGGCATCGAGGGGGCGGTCGCCTGCATGGGCACGGCCCTCACCGCACCCCAATTACGACTACTGGCTCGGGTGGCCTCAGAAGTGCGCCTGTGTTTTGACGCCGATCAGGCGGGGGAGCAGGCCGCGCGCCGCACCATTGAGGCCGCCAAGGGGATTCCCTTGCGGCTCGGGGTGGTGGCGCTGCCACCTGGTTCGGATCCCGGAGAACTGGCGGGCACGCCAGGTGGGCTCGGCGTGCTCGCAACAGCGGTCGGAGACGCCGACCCCCTTATTCCGTGGCTCGTGGACCGCCGGATTGCACGCACGCCCGACAACCCTGCCGACCGCGAACGCACGCTTGCCGAGCTTGGCGCACTGCTGGAGGGCATGCCCGAGTCGCCCGACAAGGACGAAGCGGTACGGCGGGTGACCGCGCTCGGGGTGTCCCCGGCGCTGCTCGATCGCTTTGTGCGACGGGTTCAGGCGACAGGAGGCGGTGCGAAGCGATCAGCCGCCACCCCGAGCGCACCCCACCCTGCCGCGCTCGAGGCACCCTCATTGGATGAAGCCCGCGAGCGCAGCCTGCTGGCACTTGCGCTGGCGGTGCCGGAGGTGGGCCGTCCGTTGCTCTCGGGAATGCAGGCGGATCACCTCGGGTCGGCGTCACATCGTGATGCGCTTCGCCTCATCGTGGACGGCGCCGCCGAGTGGCCCGAGGTTCTTCGTCCCCTCGAGGCCGCCCTACGCGCCGAGGCCGCCGACGGCGGCAGCGAGGCCCGGTTGCGCGACGCCTACTACCGGGTTGAGAAGCGGGCACTGGAGGACGCCATGGGGGCTGCACGTACCGCTGGCGACGACGCGGAGTACCTCCGTCTGCAATCGATGATCAAGCGCCTTGAGGTGGTGCTGCGGGGCGAGGGTTAGACGCGCGCCACCACGCCGCATGCACTGGCGCGCACGGTGCCCGATGGCCCGGTGAGGCGCACTGATGCGGTTACCGGGTAGCCGTCAGCCGATTCGGGCCGGCGGTTCGGGGGCCCGATCCACACGATCGACGGGGCCCGTCCCAGCATCTCTGCCCGGGATGCCCACACGAGTACGCGGGCCAGTGCAAGCGCTCCAGGGCTCACTGCTCCCGGGCGCCGCCGATGGCTCACATATGCGTCGTGCGCGGCGACACAGGCCACGAGCGTGAGGGCATCGGCCGGGTCGGCGGGCTCAAGTTCCACCTCTTCCAGCACGAGCGTCGGTTCACGACCATCATCGTCCGCGGGCCGCAGCGCTGGTGTCAGCTCGCGCAGACGCATGGCCACCGCCATGCCAATCGCCCGACCGCCGGCTGCCAGATCGGGGTCGAGATCTCCCACGGGGTCCGCGCCGGACGGATGGATCACCGGCACGGCGCAGACCCCGCAGCAGTCCGTTTAGGCGGCGTCCGCGTCAGCGACCGCGCCTGCAGCGTCGTCGGCCACGGCGTCGGTCACCTCGGTGAAGGTGAATTCGTCGGGCTCACCGCCAAGGCGCTCGCGCACGAACCAGTACACGAGTGCGCCAATGCCAATGAGCGCCAGCAACTTGATGAAGGTCTTCATGTTTCTCCTCGGATTGCGAGCCGCGGCAAACCTAACACGCGGGGTCTGACGCCGTGTCAGAAGGCGCCAGTAACGGGTATCCGGGGTGTCGTTACGCCGATACGGTCAGGATGACCTTGCCCACGGCGATGTTGCTCCCGACAATGCGGTGTGCGTCGCCTGCCTGGGCCAATGGCAGCGCCTCATGAATCACCGGCGTCAGCGTGCCGTACGCAAACCGGGGAAGGGCCCATACCGAGAATGCCGCGACGATGGCAGCCTTCTCGGATGTCGTACGTCCACGGAGGGTGGTGCCGATAACGCGGCCCTGCCGCGCGAGCAGGGTCCCGAGGTCCAGTTCCCCCGCACGTCCGCCGACGAGCCCCGTGAGGATGATGCGGCCGCTGCGGGCAAGACACGCCACGTTCTCGGCGAGGTACTTCCCGCCGACGAGGTCCACGATGATGTCTGCCCCGTGGTCCCCGGTCATGGCGGTGACGGCGTCCGCAAAGCCGCCATCGCCTACAGCGATGGCCTCTGCGCCCCATTGCGCACCCACCTCGGCCCGGTCCAGCGACCGCGAGGTGCCGATGCACCGGATTCCCATGGCCGCGCACAGCTGCGCCGCGGCCGTGCCCACGCCGCTGGCGATCGAATGCACCAGTGCGACGTCGCCGGGGCGACCGTTGCCGAGCGTCACAAGGGCGATCCATGCGGTGAGAAAGACCTCAGGAATCGCCGCCGCCTGCTCCCAGCTCAGTCCATCCGGCACGGCCATCACCTGACCGATCGGCACCGCAACCATCTCGGCGTACCCACCACCGGACAGAAGGCACATCACCCGCTGCCCCAAAGCGAAGTGGGTGTCGGTGCCCGCCGGGATGCCGATGATCTCGCCAGCGCACTCAAGACCAAGAATCTCGCTCGCGCCGGGGGGCGGGGGATAGTGGCCGGCACGCTGCATGAGGTCGGCACGATTGACCGCTGTGGCACGCACCCGCACGAGCACCTCGCCGTCCGTTGGAGACGGATCCGGCACCGTCCCGAGATGCAGCACCTCAGGACCGCCCGGCGCGTCGAATGTGATCGCCCTCATGGGCTCACGATATGGAGCGATGCCGGCGGGTGCCCGCCGGCATCAATGGGGACGGTGGGAGTCGAACCCACACCTGGTTTCCCAGAGCGGTGTTTGAGACCGCCGCGTCTGCCGTTCCGCCACGTCCCCGCGGCAGAGGAGGGTTACTCCTCGGGAATGATCCGCGCCAACCCCTCGTCAATGGCGACGCGGCGGGTGGCAGCCGCCACGGCCGGCGCCACGTTCGGGTTGAACACGCTCGGGATGATGTAGTCCTCGTGGAGCTCATCGTCGGGGATGGTGTCGGCGATCGCCTGCGCGGCGGCCACCTTCATGCCTTCGCTGATCGACGTGGCACGCACGTCGAGCGCGCCCCGGAACAGCCCCGGGAACGCCAGCACGTTGTTGATCTGGTTCGGGTAATCCGACCGCCCAGTGGCCATTACGCGCACGTATGGCGCCGCCTGCTCGGGCATGATCTCCGGGGTCGGGTTGGCCATGGCGAACACGATGGGGTCCTTGCCCATGCTCTTCAGCTGATCCACCGAGAATGTGCCCGGGCCAGAGAGACCCACGAACAGGTTGGCGCCCCTCACCGCTTCGGTGAGGTCACCCCGGATGTCCTCCGGATTGGTGTGATCGGCGTACCAGTCCTTCATGAAGTTCATGTTCTCGGTGCGGCCGTGGTAGATCGCGCCACGGGTGTCGCAGCCGATGATGTTGGTCACGCCGGCGTTCAGCAGGATCTTCGAGCAGGCCACCCCAGAGGCACCGATGCCGTTGACGACCACCTTCAGGTCTTCGATCTTCCGGCCAGTGATCTTGCAGGCGTTGATGAGTGCCGCGAGCAGTACCACGGCCGTGCCGTGCTGGTCGTCATGGAACACAGGGATGTCCAGGCGCTCCTTGAGGGTGTCCTCCACCTCAAAACACACCGGGGCCGTGATGTCCTCGAGATTGATGCCACCGAATGCAGGGGCGATGGCCTCGCACACCCGGATGATCTCCTGAGGGTCCTTGCTATCCACACAGATGGGGTAGGAGTCCACGTCGGCGAACTCCTTGAAGAGCAGTGACTTGCCCTCCATCACCGGCATGCCGGCAGCAGCCCCGATGTCGCCGAGGCCCAGCACTGCCGTGCCATTGGTGATCACCGCCACCATGTTGCGCTTCAGGGTGTAGTCGAACGCGGCGAGGGGGTCAGCGGCGATGGCACGTGCCACACTCGCCACACCAGGCATGTAGGCCACGGACAGGTCCTCGCGGGTCTCAAGACGTGCACGGGGCACCATCTCGATCTTCCCACCCTTGTGCAGACGGAAGGTGCGGTCTTCGGCCGAGGTGACCGTGACGCCCTCCACGGCACCAGCGGCAGCGATGACTTCGTCCTCGTTCTCAACGCTCGTGGCATCCACCACCATCTCGCGTACCACGCGTCGGTGATCGGCCTCGACAACCTCCATCGAAGTGATTGACCCGCCGGCGGCGCTGATGGCGCTCGTCACCTCGGCGGCAAGGCCGGGCAGGCCGTGCGCCATCTCAAGGCGGAGGGTGACGCTGTACTGCGCTGATGGCGTGACGCCCACGTGGTCCTCCAAGACCGATTGCAAACGCGGGCAGACTACCCACGAAATGCTCATTCACCCCCGGACTGGTGTCCCCTTCCGGATCAGAGGCGGCCGATGGGCGCCGATACACTCGCCCGTGTGAGCTCTCAGCCCCGAACCGACGCCACGGACGCCGCCGTCAACCCGGACGGCGAGATCCTCCTTATCGATGGCTTCAGCTTGGCGTTCAGGGCCTTCTTTGCACTTCCCGAGACGATCACCCGGTCGGATGGTATGCCCACCAACGCGCTCTATGGGCTCTCGGCGATGACCATCAAGGTCATTGAGGAGGAGCGGCCATCGCGGGTCATCGTGGCGTGGGATCCCCCCGGACCGACGTTCCGCGACGCGATCTACCCCGAATACAAGGCGGGGCGGCGTGCCACCCCGGAGGGATTCAAGGCCCAGGTGCCGCACTTCCGACCGCTGATGGAGGCCTTCGGGGCGGTCAACGTGGAGGCGGCGGGATTTGAGGCCGACGACGTCATCGGCACACTGGCCAAGCGTGCGGCGGCGGCTGGCATGCGGGTCACCATCCTCACCAGCGACCGGGACGCACTGCAGTTGGTTGACGACCACATCAGCGTGCTGGCCACCGGGCGGGGGGTGACCGATACCACCCGGTACGACCCGGCCATGGTGCAGGAGCGGTATGGAGTGGTGCCCGCGCTCATGCCGGACCTGCGCGGGATGATTGGTGATTCGAGCGACAACCTCCCCGGGGTGCCGGGCATCGGGGCAAAGACGGCGTCGCAACTGATGGAGAAGTACGGCACGCTCGAGGAGGTTCTGGCCCACGCCGGGGAGCAGACCCCCAAGCGCAAACAGAACCTCACGGAATTCGCCGACATGGCGCGCATGTGCCGCGACCTTTCGGTGATCGACGTTGACGTGCCGCTCGACGTCGATCCCGGCGACGTCCCGTTGATCACCCGCGACAGCGAGCGCCTCGAGGCGCTCCATGCGGCATTTGAGGGCTTTGAGTTCCGCACCCTTGCGCGCCGGGTGGCCGAGATGGGTGGCAGCGGCGGGGACGAGCCAGTGGCCGTGGCCCACGCATCGGCGCCGTCGATGGCTGTTCTGGAAGACGCACCCGAGTCGCTCGCCATGTCGCTCGCGGGCACGCCAGGCGCGGCCGTGGGGCTGTCGGGCAACCGGGTGGCGGTGGTGACTGGGGAGGGTCCGGCACGAGCATTCGCCGTGGCACCGACCGGTGATCCTGCGATCGGATCGGTGCTTGGCGCCGCTCCGTGGACGGCACACGACGGCAAGGCCCTTCTGCGGCGCGCCCGCTTGGATGCGCCACTTCCGGCGCACGACACCATGGTGGCCGCCTACCTGCTCGACCCACGGCGGCGCGGGTACCCACTGGACGAGATCGCAGCCGATGAGGGGATCTCGGCCCGGGCGGAGGGGCCGGATGAAGATGCCTGCGCCGCGGCGGTGCAGGCATCACTCGTGCGCGACCTCGCCCCCGTGCAGGCGCGGCGTCTGGAGGAGGAAGGACTCACGCATCTGTACCGCGAGATTGAGAT
The DNA here is from genome assembly GCA_037138115.1 of Thermoleophilia bacterium. Taxonomy (GTDB): domain Bacteria; phylum Actinomycetota; class Thermoleophilia; order Miltoncostaeales; family Miltoncostaeaceae; genus SYFI01. The sequence goes on from JBAXJA010000044.1 coordinate 14,363, forward strand.
ACCGCTCATCGGGGTGCTCGCGGGGATGGAGAACCTGGGAGTTGCAATTGATGTTGACCGGCTCGCAGAGATTCGTGACCGAATCCGCATCGAGATCGACTCCCTCACCACTCGCATCCACGACCTCGCAGGCGGCCCATTCACGATTGACTCGCCAAAGCAGTTGGCTGAGGTGCTCTTTGAACGGCTCGGGTTGCCGGCCCAGCGCAAGGGGAAGACCGGGTACTCAACCGATCGAAAGGTCCTGCGCACGCTCGAGGATCACCACGAGATCGTGCCCCTTATCGGCCGTTACCGCGAGCTTGTGAAGTTGGACAGCACCTACCTGTCGGCGCTCCCCGACCTGGTGGATCCCGTTGATGGGCGTATTCACACCACGTTCAACCAGACGGTGGCCGAGACCGGCCGGCTGTCGTCCACAAACCCGAACCTGCAGAACATCCCCATCCGCACCGAGGCGGGGCGGGAGATCCGTGATGCCTTTGTTGCGAGTCCGGGTACCCATCTCATGAGCTTTGACTATTCGCAGGTGGAGCTGCGCATTCTCGCTCACTGCTCTGGTGAAACTGCGCTGCAGGACGCGTTCCGCCAGGGCCTCGACGTGCATGCGGCCACCGCCGCCGAGGTGTTCGGGGTGCCCCTCGCCGAGGTGGGCAGGCCTCTACGGGACCGCGCGAAGGCCGTCAACTTCGGCATCGTCTACGGCATCAGCGACTTCGGCCTGTCAGAGCAACTGGGCATCTCCCGTGCCGATGCCCGCGACTACATCGACACCTACCTGGCCCGATATCCCAAGGTGGGGGCATTTATCGCGAGCGTCATCGAGCGGGCCACCACCGATGGTTTCGTCACGACGCTGCTTGGTCGGCGCAGGCCGATCCCCGAGTTGACGGCCCGCACGCAGCAGCAGCGGCAACTGGGGGAGCGTCTCGCCGTGAACACGGTTATCCAGGGGTCGGCGGCAGACATCATCAAGATCGCGATGATCCGGGCGGCGAATGCCCTGAAATCGGCGCCGGATCTCGGTGCCCGTCTCGTGCTGCAGATCCACGACGAATTGCTCGTGGAGGCGCCACCGGAGAGCGGCGAGGCAGTGCGTTCGCTCATCACCGATGCGATGGTGGGGGCATACGAGATGGACCCGCCGCTGGCGGTGGATGCGGGGGAGGGCGTCACATGGCTGAAGGCCAAAGCCTGACCCCCCCGTGGGATCCGCCCGCGCCCGAGCCCGGGCTCGACCCATATGCAGTGCTTGAGGTGCACGCGAATGCCCGCGCC
>JBAXJA010000045.1:0-15274 GCA_037138115.1 Thermoleophilia bacterium
ACATCAACTGCAGCCCGAGGTGCTCCCGCAGTTCATGCACTTGTAGCAAGAGCCCGATCGCACCATGGTCCAGCCGCAGGAGCCGCAGATTGCGCCGTCCTGATCGAGCTGCACCGAGAGCCCGGCGCTCTTGGCGAGGCCCATGTCCATGGAGGTCTGCTCCCGGTTGGGCGTGGGGGCGGTCTCCACCACCACGGCGCCCTCGGCGCTGGCCTCGATGGCCACCGGTGCCTGACCCGCGGGCACCTGGCCCTCGAGCTCGGCACGCATCTGCTCGGTGATGATGCCGATCGAACGCTTCTCGTCCTCGGTGAGGAACTTGGCCGAGAGCCAGCGCACCAGGTAGTCGACGATCGACTTGGCGCTGGGGATCTCCGGGTTGCCGGTGAACCCTGACGGGTCGAATCGCATGTGGCTGAGCTTGTTGGCCAGCGTGCTGAGCGGCACCCCGTACTGCAGGGAGAGCGACATGCAGATGGCGAGGGAGTCCATGAGTCCGGAGACCGTGGAGCCCTGCTTTGCCATCTTCATGAACACCTCGCCAGGGCTGCCGTCCTCGTACATGCCCACGGTGATGTAGCCGTCGTGGTCGAGGATGCGGAAGTGGTGCGTGATGGCCTGACGCTCATCCGGCAGGCGGCGGCGAAGCGGCTTGGCCGGGGCGGCAGCGGCATCGGTGGCGGCCTTCATGTCGGCCGGCGACTCCTTGCCGGTTGACAGGGGCTGCGTGCGCTTTGAGCCGTCGCGGTAGATGGCGAGCGCCTTGACGCCCTCCTTCCATGCCAGCACGTAGGCGGCCGCGATGTCTTCCGGCGTCGCGTCGTTGGGCATGTTGACCGTCTTGGAGATGGCGCCCGAGATGAACGGCTGCACCGCGCCCATCATCTTGATGTGGCCGCGGTAGTGAATGCTGCGCTCACCGTTGGCCGGGGTGAAGGCGCAATCGAACACCGGCAGGTGCTCCTCCTTAAGCCCCGGGGCACCCTCGATGGTCTCGTGGTCGTCGATGAAGGCCACGATCTGCTTGATGGCCTCCTCGTGGTAGCCCAGCTTCGCGAGCGCCTCGGGCACCGTGTTGTTCACCATCTTGATGACGCCGCCACCCACAAGGCGCTTGTACTTGACAAGCGCGATGTCGGGCTCAACGCCCGTGGTGTCGCAATCCATCATGAAGCCGATGGTGCCCGTGGGGGCCAGCACCGACGCCTGCGAGTTGCGGTAGCCAAAGATCTCGCCGCGGTCCACGGCGACGTCCCAGCTCGCACGGGCGGCGTTGAGGAGTGCCTCATCGCGCACGCGGCCGTCGGGGATGTCCTGCGCCGCACGCCGGTGGCTGCGGATAACGCCGTTCATCGCCTTGGCATTGGGCTCGTAGCCCTCAAACGCACCCATGCGCTCGGCCAGGCGTGTGCTCATTGCGTAGGCACGGCCAGTCATCAGCGCCGTGATGGCGGCGGCGTACTCGCGGCCGTCCTCGCTGTCATACGGAAGGCCGTGGCTCATGAGCAGGGCGCCGAGGTTGGCGTAGCCCAGACCCAGCTGGCGGTACTTGCGGGCGTTCTCGCCGATGCCCTCGGTGGGGTACCCGGAGCGCGACACGATGATGTCCATGGCGGTGATGACCACGTCGATGGCCTGCTGGAAGTCGTCCACCTGAAACGTTCCGTTGCCATCCACGAACTTCATGAGGTTGAACGAGGCCAGGTTGCAGGCCGAGTCGTCCAGGTGCATGTACTCCGAGCACGGGTTGGAGCCGTTGATGCGGCCCGACACCGGGCAGGTGTGCCAGCGGTTGATGGTGCTGTCGAACTGCATGCCGGGGTCACCGCACACCCATGTGGCTTCGGCGATCTCCTTCATCAGCTCGCGGGCCTTCATGGTCTCAACGACCTCACCGGTGGTGACGGCCGAGGTGTGCCAGTCGCCGCCGGCTTCGTAGGCGTACATGAACTCGTCGGTCATGCGCACGGAGTTGTTCGCGTTCTGGAACTGAATGCTGTGCCAGGCCTCGCCGTTGAGCCCCATGTCGTAGCCCATCTCGCCAAGCGCCCAGGCCTTCTTCTCCTCCTCGGCCTTGCAGCTGACGAACTGGCGGATGTCCGGGTGGTCGACGTTGAGGATGACCATCTTGGCGGCGCGACGGGTGGTGCCACCGCTCTTGATTGCGCCGGCGCAGGAATCGGCACCGCGCATGAACGAGATGGGGCCCGAGGCCTCACCACCGCCCGAGAGGCGCTCCTTCGACGAGCGGATGGCCGACAGGTTGATGCCGGAGCCGGAGCCGCCCTTGAAGATGACGCCTTCCTTGCCGATCCAGGAGAGGATCGAGGTCATGGTGTCCTCAACGGACAGGATGAAGCAGGCCGAGCACTGCGGGTTCTCACGCATGCCCACGTTGAACCACACCGGCGAGTTGAAGGCGGCCATCTGGTTGATGAGCAGGTGGGTGAGCTCGCACTCAAAGGTGGCGGCCTCGTCCTCGGTGGGGAAGTAGCCCTCCTCCAGGCCCCAGGCCTTGATGGTGAGCACCACGCGGTCGATGAGCTGCTTCGCCGAGTACTCGCGCTCGGGGGATCCCATGGCGCCGCGGAAGTACTTGGACGCCACCACGTTGGTGGCCAGCTGCGACCAGTCGGCAGGAACCTCGAGGTTGTCCTGCTCGAACACACTTGTGCCATCGCCAGAGGAGATACCGGCACTGCGGCGCTCCCACTCAATGAGGTCGTAGGGGTGCTTGCCCTTCTTCGTGAAGTGCCGCTTCAGGCCAAGTGCCGGTTGCTTGGTTGATGCGGACCTCTTGCTGGGCGTCGTGCCCACGACCTCAGTCGCCATCTTGTGCCTCCTCGGCTTCGGTGTTGCTGGTCTTGTTCTCTGTCGTCACTTCATCCTCCACGCCGAGCCCGCCTGCCAGGGCGCGAAGCCGACGTCGCGCGGGGCGGACGATCGGCATGGGCTCGGTGAGAAGTTCAAACATGTGATCGTCAAGCGGGCGCTGTCCGCGCGGCAACGGGGGCTCCCGCTCCAGCCGGTTCAGCTCGTCGGCGAACTCGTCGGTGTCCTCAAACTGGCGGTACACCGATGCGAATCGGACGTACGCCACGGTGTCAACGTCCTTCAGGCGCCGAAGGGTGAGCTCGCCGATGGCGGTGCTCGACACCTCCTGCTTCAAGCGGTTCCTCAGGCTCACCTCGATATCGCGCACTGCGGTCTCCAGATGGGCCGTGGGAACCGGCCGCTTGTGACATGCCCTGCGAAGCCCCGAGAGGAGCTTCTCGCGATCAAAGGGCTCCCGGTCACCGGAACTCTTGATCACCACAAGCGGCATCTCCTCCACGCGCTCGTACGTGGTGAAGCGCCTGCCACATGTCTGGCACTCGCGACGCCTTCGAATGGCGTCTGTGGTGTCAGGAACGCGGGATTCCATCACGCGGTGCTCTGAACCCTCGCAAAAAGGGCAAATCATGGTGAAAACACTAGGTGTGGGGTCAGCAGCATGAGGGGGCACACTACATGCGGTGTCTTGACCCCGCAAGTTCCGATTGTTACGAAGTGCCCGCTCGGAGCGGTATTCCCTCCAAAAGCGATGTTTCCGTGCGCTTAGCGTGCGGGTACACTTCCGGAATGAACTTCCACCGGGTCGTCACGATGGCTGCGGCTGCGACCGTCGTCCTCAGCGGCGCGGTATCGGCATCGGCCGTCAGTTCCACGCCCATCGCCGCGTATTCCATCGCGGCCCCCCATTCCGTTGCCGCATCTGGCCTTGTGGCGCGTGCGGTGGTGCCTGCCGGCGCCACATGCCCAGATCTGATGGTCAATGGCCGTGCACTTCGCACCCACATCCGACTGGCATCGCCCTCCACGACCGTGGCCTTCGCGCCCATCCTGGTATGCGAGCGCGTGGTACCCACCGGGGGCACCACGGCGTCCATCGGCGGGCTGGGAATCCCGGCAGCCATGCCGACGCGCGTTGACCACATGGTGATGTTCGGCGACACCGGGTGCCGTATTCAGGACACGGCGGTGCAGGACTGCGCCGATCCGGCCCAGTGGCCGCTTGCACGCATCAGCCGCCGTATTGCAATGGAGAAGCCCGACGTCATCCTGTTCACCGGCGACTTCTTCTACCGCGAGACCGCCTGCCTTCCCGAGTACACGGCGTGGTGCGGCGCCAGCCCGCCGCCCATCACCGGCGCGCCGTTCACCGACTCCGCGTACGGCTGGATGGCCGACGTGATCACGCCCATGACGCCGATGCTGCGCACCGCGCCCATCGTCATGACCTCCGGCAACCACGAGGCGTGTAACCGCGCCGGGAATGGCTTCTTCCTGCTGATGGATCCCCGGCCGGTCACGCGCACGTGGTGCGACGACCCGAGCGCGCCACCCACCAGTGCATACGCAATCGATCTGCCGCTGGCCACCGCGAAGGGGCGCACGCTGCGACTGGTGGTGGCCGACTCCGCGAGCGGCAGCGACACCCACATCTCGTCGGCCGAACCGGCACTTCGCACCATGTATGAGGGCGGTGCGGCGCTTGCCGCACCGGCAGCGGGCCGCGAGTCGTGGCTTGTCACCCACCGACCCATCTTCGGACTGGTGGCGCCATCGCTGGCGGGCACGGGCTCGCAATGGTCCAGCGTTGACCAGACTGCAGCCACCGTGGGCCTGCTGGGTCGGTACCGCATGATCGTGTCGGCGCACGTGCATCTGGCGCAGGCCGTGCAGATACCCGGCCAACCCGGGCAGATCGTGCTGGGGAACGGCGGTACCGCGCTCGACCCACCGAGTACAAGCGCACCGCCGTACGGGCCGCTCTCCGACCCGGGTGGCGCACCCGTGAGCAGCGCGCTCACGCCGTACCCCACCGCCTCATCGGTGTGGAGCGCATCGACCTTCGGCTACGCCACCGCCACACCGGGGGCCAGGGCCGGCACATGGCGCGTGGCGCACCGCGATGACAGCGGCAAGACCTTCGCCACCTGCACGCTGACGGGTCGCGCGCTCACCTGCCGGGGTTCCTAGTGTCTAGCTGAGGAACTGCAGGCGGGTGATGGGCCAGTAGATGAGTTCTGCCTGACCGATCACGTTGTCCTCGGGTGTGAACGCGGCATTGCGCTCCAGCCACACGTGCGCATCGCACGATCCGGGCCGGTTGTCGCCCAGTACCAGCAACTGGCCCGGCGGGACCACCGGGAATGACGCCGTGTAGTCGGGCGTGAGGGCCGTGGGCACGATGAATGGCTGGGCATCGGCCTGGCCCGCCCGCTTCACGAAGGTCACGTGGGTGGTGTCGCCGTCCTTCAGCTGCTGCTCGGTGACCCCATCGGGGCCGAACGAATTGGGTGTGGCGGTGCGCTTCACCGCGGCAGCACCACCGGGGCGCAGATCCGGATACGGGCTGGTGGATGAGATGGTGACCTCACGCACGCTCACCTGATCACCCGGGATTCCGATAACCCGCTTGACGAAGGGCACATCCCCGGGCTCGCTGCACGCGGCGCGCGCGCCCTTGGTGGGGTCGAACACGATGATGTCGCCAGGGGAGATATCCCGCAGCTTGTAGATGACCCGGTTGGCGATCACGCGGTCCGGGGCGCGGTCGCCCGTGGAGTTGGCGCCCTGAATGGCGGGAAACATCGAGTTGGTGGGAATCTCATACGGCTTGGCAAGCGACGCCTGGATGACAAAGGCCAGAGTGATGGCCACGACCACCGGCAGGATGAGGTCCTTCACCAGCTTGCGCACGCTATTGGCTTCCCGTCGGCGGACCATCGCCACCACGGCGGCGGCTGATCATGAACCATGCGCCGGCGGCGATAAGTGCCAGCACGGCGAGCACGATGATGACGATGACAGCGCCCGGCGGCCCGGAGTCCTCACTTACCGCGGCCGATGAGGAGCCGTCGGATGCCGCGCCGCAGGCCTCACCAGGGCGACTCAGGTTGGTCAGCTCGGCCTGGCGGATTACGTCAACGGCTGCGCCGTACTGCTGCTGGTCAGGGCGGATTCGCCGCAGGGCGTCCTCAAACTGCGCCAGCGTGTAACAGCCATTGATCTGGCCGTTGTCCTCGTAGTCGGCCAACACGGCCCGGCCAGTGACCTCGGTGGACGCCTTGGCGCCCGACGCAGCCGTGGCCGCTCCCCGCGTGGTGCCCACGCACTGGATCTGTGCTTGCTGGATGACGTCAACCACCGCGCCGTACTGCTGCTGATCCGGCCGCACCGCCTTGAGCGCGGCCGCGTAGTCACCGGCCGCGTAGCACTGCTCCAACTGCCCGTTGTCGGCGTAGTCGGCGAGCACGGCCTGCCCACTCGCGAACGCGGACGAGGCAAAGAGCCCCATCACAAGCGCGAGAAGGAACGACACGGCTACGCTGGGGCGGATGATGGTCATAAGGGTGAGAGCGCCCGAGGCGCGATGCGCCGCCGGGAATCTGGCGAGCGTACCAGCGCCCCATGGGGCTGGCGAGTTCGCGCGTCACGGGGGCACCCGCTGACAACCCGGCGTGCGCGCACCGAGACGCCGCTGTTGGTGGGGGCTCTGCTGCTGGCCGGCTGGACCCTGCTCACCGTAATGAACGGGGGCATCGACCTGGGTGACGGCCTGGCGACGCGGGGGGCCACGGCGGCGCTGTTTGCCACGGTCGTCGCTGCGCCCACCGCCGCATGGGCGCTCATGCGCGCTCGCAACCACGCAGCCGTGCGATCGGGGCCCTCGCTCATCGCCATCGTCGGTCTGCTGGGGCTTGCGGTGTGGTCGGGCATCTCCATTGTCTGGGCGCTTGCTCCCGACATGGCGTGGACTGAGGCCAACCGCACGGCACTGGCGTTCTTGGCGCTGATGCTGGGCATCACCCTTGGTGCGCTCATCCCACGAGCTCCCGAGCGCTTCGCCACCGGGCTGGCGCTGGCCACCGCACCCATCATCGCGTGGGCACTGCTCGCCCGTTGCATACCCACGATCTTCGGCAGCGACTACGAGCCCTCGCGCCTGCAGGCTCCCGTGGGGTACTGGAACGCGCTGGCGCTGGTGTGTGTGATGGCCGTGCCGGGAATCCTGTGGTGGGCGGGACGACGGGGGGCATCACAGGCGAGCCTCTTTGTGTCTTCCGGCGCCCTGGCCGTGGTCATCACCGCGCTCATGCTCACCTATTCACGCGGAGGGCTGCTGGGGCTCATCCTGGTGGTGGTCATCGTGTTGTGGATGGTGCCCGGACGCATTCGCATGCTGTCGGTGCTGATCGGCGGCGGCATCGGCGCCCTGCTCCCCGTGGTGTATGGACTCACCACCGACGCACTCACCGACGACGCCCTGATTGCCGCCGACCGCAGCGGTGCGGGGCTTGGACTGCTGTGGAGGATCGTGCTCGGAGCGGCCATCGCGGTGGGCGTCGCGTGGCTGGCGGCCCGGGTGCTGGGCGGGGGCAGGCTCAACCGCAGGCGTGCCGGCATCGCCGCGCTGGCAATCGCCGCAGTGGGAGTGCTGGGCGTGCTGGGGTACTCCGCAGCCAACCCCGACAAGGTGGGGAACTGGATCTCCACCCGCGCGAGCGAGGTGGCGGGAACCTCGGGCGGGTTGGCCAATAACCCCGGGCGCCTCGGCAGCCTTGACACCAATCAGCGAATCGACTGGTGGAAGGAAGCGGCGGGGTCGGTGGAGCAGGCGCCGCTTATTGGCGAGGGCGCAGGTTCGTTTGCGCTGGTGCACCTGCGCGAGCGCACCAGCGCCGAGGACCGCCTGAACGTGCGCCAGCCGCACCAGTTGGTGCTCGAAGTGCTGTCGGGGCTGGGCGTGATCGGTCTGGCACTGCTGGGGTGTCTCGTGGCTGGCATCGCGTGGGCGGTGGCGCGCGCCCGCACCCGCGGCGCACCCGCCACAATCGCGCTGCCCCTGGCCATCGTGGCTGCGTTTCTTCTGCAGTGCCAGCTCGACTGGACATGGACGGTACCCGCGCTCACAACCGCATCGATGGCCGCCGGTGGCGTGCTCATCGCAGCGGGGGCGCCGGGGCCAGCCGCGCCCGGGCGCTCGCTGCCACGGGGCGCGGTCGTTGCCGGATGGGTGCTGGTGCCGGTGCTCGTGATGAGCGCGCTCATGCCGTGGTGGAGCCAGCAGGACGTTGCGGCGGGAAACGCCGCCGTGGCCGCCGGGCAGCCGGCGGTGGCCGACGCCAAGGCATCGGAGGCGTCGTGGCTCAATCCATTCTCCATCCAGCCATGGCTGCTGAAGGCCCGTGCTGCTGCGTTGCGGGGTGACCCGGTGGCGCTGCGCAATGCCGCGCGCCAGGCCACGGTGGTTCAGCCCGACAATCCCAGCGGGTGGACCATTCTTGCCCTGGCGCTGGGCGACTCGGCGGCAGGGCGCAATGCCTGGCGCCATGTGCTGCAACTCAACCCGCTCGATGCCCGTGCCCTCGCGGCACTGGAGGACACCAGGCCATGAGTGACGATGACGACGACGACCGCCGGGACGACGATGACCACGACTACGGGATATTTGTGGAGGGGGTCGCCGGCACGTACGACGAAATCCTCGTGCCCGCCCTGTTTGACCCCTGGGCATCAGAGGTAACTGCGCGTCTGGGCGAGGCATCGGGCACCGTGCTGGATGTTGCATGCGGCACGGGTGTGCTGGCGCAGCACCTCATCGATGCGGGGTGGATGCACGTAATCGGCGTGGATCTGTCGCCATGGATGCTTGAGCGCGCGATCGAGCGCACCCCCGAGGCGGAGTGGATCGAGGGCGATCTGTGTGCGCTGCCACTGGACGACGGCGCGGCAGACGCACTGGCATCGAGCTTCGGGCTGATGTTCATTACCGAACCCGGTGAGGCGCTGGCCGAGATGGCCCGGGTTACCCGACGGGGTGGGCCCATGGTCATCTCCACCTGGGGCTACCTGGAGGACTCTCCCGGCATGTACTGCATCGCAGAGGCCCTGGAGTCGGTGGCGGGGCTCAGCGGCTCGAAAGCGCTGCGCCGTGCATTCACCATGGGCGACCTCGACGATCTCGCCGAGCATGCCGACGACGTGGGCCTTGCCGATGTACGGGTGTCGGTGCACACCATCGACGTGCTATTCGACTCGCTTTCGGACATCGCCGAGGTGTATTCCACCTCACTGGGTCTGGGTGACCCTTCTGAGGCCGAGGTACTGGAGGAAGTGTTGACTACGGCCTTGAAACCGTGGATGCAGGGCGACACGGTCGAGTTCCCGCTGAGCGGGATCATCCTTGAAGCAACCGGACGAGGTAACTGAGCATGGCGACGATCGTTCTCATCCATCCATTTCCCGTGGACGCCACGTTCTGGGATCCGGTGGCTGGTGTGCTCCGCGCCGCTGGCCACGACGTGCTCACACCCAACCTGCCCGGATTCGGCGGCAGGGAGTTGGAGCCGGACTGGACGATGCGTGGCGAGGCGGACAGTCTGGCCGCGCAGATCCCCGCGGGGTCGGTGGTGGTTGGGCTCTCGATGGGTGGCTACGCCGCATTGGCGTTGCTCGCCGCACACCCCGACCGGGTGGGTTCGCTGGTACTGGCCGACACCCGTGCAGCGGGCGAAGCGCCCGAAGGCATGGCCGGGCGCCGCGACACGGCGGCGTCACTGCGTGCCAACGGAAGCGCGGCATTCCTCGACGCCTTCGTACCAAAGGCGCTCGGGCCCGACCCCGCCCCGGCGGTGGTCGCCCAGGTTCGAAAGATCGCAGAGGCCCAGCCGGCCGACGCCATGGCCGACGCCACCATGGCCATCGCCACACGTGACGACACGGATGGTCTGCTGCCGGACATCGCTGTGCCGGTTCTCGTGATCGTGGGCGAGCACGACGCGATCATCCCGCCGTCGGTGCACACTGAAATGGCCGCGCGCATCCCGAATGCCACGCTGGCAATCATTGGCGGAGCTGGTCACCTGCCCGCGCTCGAAGAGCCGCAGGAGTTCTCGGACCTGCTGCTGGCACACATCGCGCGGTCCTGAGGCCCATGGTGGCAGACCACGAAACCCCTGCAGAGAGCACCATTATTTGACGGCACACATACCTTTCGCCTAAGGTCCCCGGTCGCGAATCACCGCGTGTTCGCCTGACCGAGGAGCCATATGCCGTCACTTCCGCCCGCGATACACCTGTCGTTCACCACAGATGGGGATGGACCCCTGGTGGTGGCGCTGCATGATGTCGGGCGACCGTCGGCTGATCTGCGGAAGGCCCTCAAGCCGCTGCTCAAGCACCACCGCGTAATGGTGCCCGAGCTGCGCGGCCATGGCGAGTCGCCGTCACCGGCGGGGCCGTGGAGCATTGACGACTTCGCATCCGACGTCGCGCGTCTGGTGGCGGGCGAAGGTGGTGGCGCAGTGATGCTGGGGATTGGACTGGGGGGCGCAACGGCACTGGCCCTCGCCCTGGGCCACCCCGGCCTGGTGGCCGGCCTGGTGCTGTCGGGTATCGGCCCGCGCGGCGAGGATCCCGACGGGCGTGACCGCTGGATGCTCATCGCCCGCGCTCTGCGTGAGCGCAACCGTGACGAGGGTCAGGCACTCGCCGCCGAGGCCATGGCCACCCGCCCCGACTGGCGCGGCGCGCTGGCCCAGGTGGATGCGCCGGTGGCCATCGTGGCCGGCGAGAACGACAAGGCCGTCCCGCCCCAGGATCAGCGCGAGCTGGCCATCTGGCTGCGCGCCGCCACGTTCGAGGTGGCTGAGGGCGCTGGCCACGACATGGCGAAGGACGGCGGCGCCCACCTGGTGGACGCCGTGCGCCGCCTCTCACCCACCGGCGACCGCGCGGTCGGTGCTACCCGCTAGACCTCGGTGTCCTCTTCGACGTCGTCGTCCCCGTCCGCGGGGGCGCCGGCGTCGAGTTCATCGGACGGCGCAAGCGTGCCATTGGTGATGTCGGCAAGCGCACGGATGACGGTGACCGACAGGGCGTCGCTCACTGCCACCTGAATCGACGAGCCGTCGGCATCTTGCAGGCCCACCGTCCAGTGGGGAACAACCTGGCCATCGTCCTGCACGTGGGGCGGAGTCACCGCGGCACCCACGAGGCTCTCGATGTTGACACCGAAAAGCATGGAGGCGGGCATGACGGTGGGCTCGGGCTCCCACGATGAGGCCTCAGGCGGCATCTGGCCACGCATCGACTCGGCCTGGGTGAACGCACCCATGACGTTCTCGGCGTCCTGGCGGCTGATGAAGGCTGTGGCCTGCACGGATGGTCCACCGAGGAAGGCGATGATTGCCGAGGGAATCTGCTCGGGCTCGGGACCCTCTTCGCCCTCGGGCACGTCGATCTGAACGTCGACGGGGCCGGCCTCGAACCCTGTGGCCTGGAACGCGATGGTATGACGCACGACTCTCCTCGTTGTGTAGCGTCGAAGGCCATGGGGCAACACGGCGCCATAGTGGCCTTCGCGGGACGATCCATTCTCACACAGCCGGGAGGCGCGGTGACCCTCCGCGTGCCCGGACGGGTCCGGGCCGACATCCTGCTCGCTGCCCTCACCCACCTCGACCGACCCGTGCTCGTGCGGTACCTCGGCCAGACCATCGTTGCTGCCTGCCCCGACGAGGTCGCCACTGGCGCGTCGGTGTGGGACGCCCTGCGCCGACCCAGCCGTCACACGGGTGTGCACCCCATGGCCGGTGGCTGGATCGGCCTGCTGGCCGATCGCCTGGCCGGCACGGTCGAACTGCTGCCTGGTTCGCCACCGGACGAAGCGGGTCCGCCTCCTGGGGCAATCGCGCGGTACCCGGCCGTGTTCGTCATCACCGACGATGGAACAGCAACCCTGCACGCCGAGACACGCGGCGAGCAATTCGAAGCCCTGCGACGCGCAGTCGACGCGCGCCCGACACCGGGGTCAGTCGCCGTGACAAAAGTGTGTTGTCGTCACTTCCGGGCGATCTCTACCTCGCTGCCGTTGACCGGGCTCGCGATCTCATCCGGGCCGGCGACGTCTATCAGGTCAATCTTGTGCAGCGGCTCGATGCGGAATGGGTGCACGGGCCGCTTGCGCTCGCCCGGACCATGTGGGATGCCGCCGGCGATGCGCCCCACCGGGCGTTCGTCACCCTGCCCGAGGGCACGGTGATCTCGGCATCGCCCGAACGCATGGTGGCGTCTGATGGCCAGGTGGCCTGGAGTGAACCCATCAAGGGCACAGCCGCACCCGGCAAGCACGCAGAGCTCGCGCGCAGTGTGAAGGACCGGGCCGAGCACGTGATGATCGTCGATCTGGTGCGCAACGATCTGGGCCGCGTTGCCCGGCCGGGCGGCGTCTCCGTGCCGTTGCTGATGGGCCCTCTCAGAACCTCGTATGCCGAGCACATGGTGAGCCACGTGCGCGCCGAACTACGTGACGACGTGGGCCCCGCTGACGTGCTGCGCGCGGTGTTCCCCGCCGGATCGGTGACCGGTGCGCCAAAGGTGCGCGCCCTTGAAGTGATCCGCGAGATCGAGCCGGTGGGTCGCGGGCCGGCATTCGGCAGCGTGGTGGCGGTAGGAACCGATGGATCGCTCGATGCCAGCGTGACCATCCGTACCGCTTGGCTGCCTACGGGGGTGCCCCACGCCCAGTACTGGTCGGGCGGGGCCATTGTGTGGGACTCCGACCCAATCGCAGAGCGCGACGAGGCGTGGCGCAAGGCGCGGCCCTTCCTTGATGCCCTGGGCACGGGGGCACCATGAGCCACGTGGTGTGGCTGGATGGCGCGCTGGTTGACCCGGCCGCCGCAGCGCTCCCCATCACCGACCCCGGCGTGCGCTGGGGCGACGGCCTGTTTGAGACCATGCGCGCCGAGAACGGACAGGTGGCCATGCTCGACCGCCACCTCGCACGGCTGTCGGCATCCATCAGCGCGCTCGGGCTCGACCCCATCCCAACCGACGCCGACATCCGCACTGCGGTGAGCGCCGTGGTGGCGCATCTGGACAACGCGCCCCAACGCGTGCGCATCACCGTGACCACCGGCCCCACCCTGCTGGTTGAGGCCACCCCCTACGAGCCAGGCGACCCCGACACCGGTGTGGCCGTCGTTGCGCTCCCGGGTACCTGGTGGCCGGGCAACGAGATCCACGAGCACAAGACGCTGTCGTACGCAGGTCACCGCCTGGCCCACCGCCGCGCCGTTGCCGCCGGCGCCGAGCACGCCCTGCTCATCGACGATGAGGGCCGCCTGGGTGAGTCAGACGCCGCCAACGTGTTCATCGTCACTGGCGGCACGCTGGTGACCCCACCCGTTGAGGGAATCCTCGGCGGCGTCACCCGCGACCTGCTGCTTGAGGTCGCGGCGGCCGACGGCATCCCCGTTGAGGTGCGCCACATCAGCGAGCCGGAGTGGCGCGGCGCCGACGAGATGCTGCTGAGCAACGGCCTCGCGGGCGTCACATCGGTGCTCACCATCGACGGTGCGCAGGTGGGCGACGGTACCCCGGGGCCGATGTCTGCCCGACTGCGGCAGGCGTACGCCGCGCAGTAGCCGCGTCGCGCAACTCGGGCAGATCGTGGCCCCTCGGCAGGGTGGTACCCGGCACCACGTAGGTGCCGGCGGGGCCTAGGCCTTCTTCGCCCCGCGACCGCCGCCGCGCGCTGGCTTTTCGGTGCTGGGTGCGGTCACCTTGTGGCCCAGCAGGCGCATGGCCTTGAGGCCCAGCGACAACTTCTCGCGGTCGTCGGTCTTGCCGATGTCGAGCCCGGCGAGTTCGGTGATGCGGTCGAGGCGGTACCTGATGGTGTGGCGGTGAGTGAACAGCGTCTGCGCTGTGGCCGCGAGGTTGCAGTCGAGATCGAGATAGGTGGAAACCGTCCCCACCAGCTCGGTCTGGTACTGCTCGTCGTACCGCACCAGCGGTGCGATGGTCTGGTCGTAGAACGCGTCGAGTTCTTCTGGCTTGTCGGCAAACACCTGGAACAGCAGCTTGTAGGTGCCGGTCTCCTCAAAGGTGACCACCTCACCGGATCGGCCGAGCCGTTCGCCGATGCTGAGCGCCAGTTGCGCCTCGTCGATTGCCGAGCCAAGGCGCTCCGGGTCGGCCTGGTGGCGCGACAGCGCAAGGGTGAGCGTGAGGCCGGGCACGGTCGGGCCGGTGGCCGCCAGCAGACGCCTGGCCAGGGTGTGCGCCAGCTCCTCCGGGCCCTCACCCTCATCGCCCTCGGCCCGGCGGGGCAGCAGGATGACAAGCAGGCCCTCGTGCCAGTCCACAAGTGCACGTGGCCAGTGAAGTTCGAGCACCCCGCGGGTCTGCTGCATGAAGCGGCGCACCAGGCGTGGATCGGTGATGACCCGGCCGTCGGAGTGCGGGTCCTGCAGCGTGCCCACCACTGCCACCGCACCCTCTGAAAGGTCGGCACCCAGGTGGCGTGCACGGCGCACCAGCGACTCGCGGCTGACCACCTCGCCCGCGAGGAGCTCCTCGATCAAGTCGCCCCGAAGGCGTGCCTCGGTGTCCGCCCGGGTGTTCTCCCGCACGCGCTCCACCAGCAGGGCGTCGGTGAGGGCCTGTGCTGCCGGATCGTCACCGGGGTTGTCGGCGCACCACGCCACCAGTACGCCCGCCATGGTGCCGTCGCCATCCAGTTGCAGGATGTGTGTGCCCTGCACTCCGCTCTCGACGAACGGGCCGAGCAGCGACGCGGGGCCATGGCCGCGGGCTGCCTCGATGGCCTCGTGAAGCGAATCCTCGCGGGCATCCGATATGCCCGCCGCGCCCAGGATGTCGAGGTATTCGTCAAGCAGTGCAACCGGGGCAGCAAACAGATGGGAGGCGGCCTCGGCGATGCCCGGCACCCCACGGCCCGAGATGAGCGCCTGACGGAACACCCGGCGGGCCTCGCGCTCGCGCTCCTCGCCGGAGAGGGCCTGGGCGATGGCCGACAGCACATCACCCCACGGACGGTCGGAGGGAATGACGATGACCGGCACTGTGGGAGCGCCTGAGATGGCAACCCGCGTGATGACGGCCACCACACCAGCCGGCACCGTCTTGCCGATGCCCCGCGGGGCCACCAGCAGGCCCGCCTCGGCCTCCGGGGCGGCGGGGTCGTCGAGGACCAGGGCACCGATAACGACTCCGTTGGCGCCGCCCTCGGGCGTGATGCGTGCACCCTCCAACGCGGGCAGCGCGAGGATGTCGCTGAGGGCGCGGCCAGACGCCGACGCAGCCGGGGCGCGTCGGGATGATCTGGAACGCGTGCTCACGTGTGAAGCATGGCCCACCCGCGAGGCCGCGGCAACCCGGGCCGGCGTGCCTTTGTCCCCATGCACAAATGGGCGAT
>JBAXJA010000046.1:0-15079 GCA_037138115.1 Thermoleophilia bacterium
TCTTGCCGAGCACCACGTTGTCCTGAATGACGCATCCGGCACCGATGACCGTGCCGGCATGGATCACCACGTTGGCGCCCACTTCAACGTCGTCGGGAAGCACTGCGCCCTCGCCCAGCACCAGGTTCTCTCGGCTCACGCAGGGGCCCCTTCCAGGGTGATGGGTCGGCCGTTCTCGGCCAGTGACTTGTCCATGGCCTCCAGCACCTCGACGGTTGCGAGACCGGCCCAGGCGTCGGCGATTGGCGCGTCGCCCGACCGGATGCAGTCGAGAAAGTGCTGGCACACGAGCTTCAGCGGCTCGGCACCATTGATCTTGGGGCTGAAGATGTCGCCCGAGCGCACCTGGATGTACTCGCCGTATTCGCCGGTGCGGGGCACGGGGCCCTTGTCGTACACGGTGATCTTGCGCTCGCTCTCCATGTCGTCAAACACCACCATGCGCTCCGAGCCGATGACCGTCATGCGGCGCATCTTGTGGGGGTCGAGCCACGACAGGTGCAGGTGCCCGGTGACGCCGCTCTCAAACTTGATGTGCCCGAACACCACGTCTTCCACTCCCGGCTGCAGGTACGACGCGCCGGTGGCCGACACCTCAACGGCCCGCTGGCCCACCAGGTGCAGCATCACGCTGATGTCGTGCGGCCCCAGGCTCCACAGGGCGTTTTCGTCCTGGCGCACGATGCCCAGGTTCAGGCGGTTGCCATACAGGTAGTGCACGTCGCCCAGATGGCCGGAGTCCACCAGTTCCTTCACCTTGGTGACGGCCGGGTGCAGCACCAGCAGGTGATCCACCATGCAGGTGATTCCCTTTGCCTCGGCGGCCTCGGCTACGGCGCGGGCATCGGCCGTGGTGAGCGCGAGGGGCTTCTCCACAAATACGTGCTTGCCGGCCTCGATCACCTGCAGCGCCAGGCGCGCGTGCGTGGGTACTGGGGTGGCGATGACCACCGCGTCGGTCTCGGGGTCGGCCAGCACCTCGGCCAGGTCGGTGGTGAACTTGGTGCGCGGAAACCCGGAGCGGTGCTGGTCGAGCAGGCCCTCGTCAAGGTCACAGGCCCAACGCAGGTTCGATCCCTCAAGGCGGTCGAAGTTGCGGGCCAGGTTGGGCCCCCAGTACGACATACCCACTACGGCCACATTGAGGGGCGTCACAGCGTCCACACGTTCTCCCCTCGAGGTACTGCATTGCGGAAGTCCACCACCAGGTCGGCAACGTCGGCCACGTGGGCCCAGTCGATTCCTGAGTGCGCGGTGACCACGGCCACCACATCGGCTCCGGCCAGTTCGGCGTCGTCGAGCGGCACGCTGGTCATGGCCACGTCAAGGCCGTGTCCGGGCTCAAGTGCCGGCACATGCGGGTCGTGGTAACGCACGTTGGCGCCACGCTCCAGCAGCAGGGAGATGACCTTGAGTGCCGGGCTCTCGCGCATGTCGTTCACGTCGGCCTTGTAGGCGACGCCGATCACCAGCACCGTTGATCCCTTGATGGCCTTCTCGCGCTCGTTCAGCGCACGGGCCAGCTTGGCCACGCAGAAGTACGGCATCTGCGAGTTGATCTTGCCGGCGAGCTCGATGAACTCGGTGTGGAAGTCGAACTCGCGTGCCTTCCAGGTGAGGTAGAAGGGGTCGATCGGGATGCAGTGGCCGCCCAGGCCGGGGCCGGGACGAAATGGCATGTACCCAAATGGCTTGGTGGCGGCCGCGTCGATGACCTCCCACACGTCCACGCCCATGCGGTCACACAGCATGGCGGTCTCGTTGACCAGCGCGATGTTCACGCTGCGAAAGACGTTCTCGAGGATCTTGGTCATCTCGGCTACTTCGGGGCTCGAGACCGGCACCAGTGAGTCAAATGCCAGCCCGTACACCGCCACCACCTTGTCGGTGCACAGGGGTGTGAGGCCACCAACCACCTTGGGGGTGCTGCGGGTGGTCCAGTCCTCGCGACCCGGGTCAACGCGCTCGGGAGAGAAGGCCAGGTGGAAGTCCTCGCCGGCGATCAGGCCCGATGCCTCAAGCAGGGGTGCGAGCTCCTCACGCGTGGTGCCGGGGTAGGTGGTGCTCTCCAGCACAACGAGCTGGCCCTTGGTCAGGTGCCCTGCGAGCGTTTCGGTGGCGCCGAGCACGGCACTCAGGTCGGGCTCGCGGTGTTCATCGAGCGGGGTGGGCAGGCAGATGATGACCGCCTCCACATCGCCCATGCCATCCCACGAAGTGGTTGCCTGGATCAGGCCCTGCTCCACCAGCGGCGCGAGACGCGGCGACGGAACGTCCTCGATGTACGACTCGCCGGCGTTCACCTGGGCCACGCGTGGGACCGACGAATCGAGCCCCAGCACGGGCACTCCCGCCTCGGCAAACACCACGGCCAGCGGCAGCCCGACGTAGCCGAGGCCGATGACGCCGATGCGTGGCGCGGGGGCAGTCATGGGCGACCGCTCTGGAAGTTGTGATTCGGCATGGACAGCGGCGGTATCGTAGCCACCCAGGGGGTACTGCGGCCTCGCCGTTCCCCCTGCTCACAACCATCTGGAGGAGCGACTTGGCAGATACCGCACTTGCTGGGCTCCCGCGCATCGTCCGCGCATCCGCCGAGATCGGCTGGCGCGGCCAGGCGATGATGTCGCTCGGGCTCGCGTCGGCGTGTTACTGGACCGTCGTGTGGCTGGTTGACGGCCCCGTCCAGCCGCTTGAGGCGGGCATCGTCTTTGCGGCCTCACTGCTCATGTCACTGGTGCTCGGAGGCATCACGAGCCGCCGTCGGGTGACCCACGCGCTGGCCAACGTCAAGAGCCCTCGCGCCATGGTGCACGAGACCCCGGCGGATGCCCGCGAGCGCCATACCCGCGCCGCATCAGTGCTGCTGCTGGGCGCGGTCGTCCTGCTGGTGCTCGATACGCTCATCAGCCAGGTGGGCGCCACCGCCGCATTGCTTGCCGGTGCGGGGGTTGGCATCGGCATCGTCGACCGTGCCGAGGCCCGGCGCTGGACGCAGGCGGAGGGCTCCCGGTCGGCGCGTCTGTTCCTCATGATCCGCCCCACTGCGCTCCTGGTGCGGTTTGGTGCCACGGACGTGTTCGAACTGCCGGGCACTGGCACCCCGAAGGACGACGACGGACCGCCGCTCTTCGATCTTCCCTAGCCGAGCTCCGCCACCAGGGCGCGCACGATGGCGTCGGCCGCATGGCCGTCGCCGTAGTACTGCGGTCGCTCAGCAGGCATGGACAGGTCGGCCATTGCCTCGGCCACCTTTGCGGCATCCATACCGGTAAGCCGGTTGAACCCGCCGTCCACGGTCTCCACCCACTCGGTGGTGTCGCGCAGGGTGATGCAGGGCACACCGTGGAAGTAGGCCTCCTTCTGCACGCCACCGGAGTCGGTGATTACGGCCTGCGCCTGCATCAGTAGCGCCGTGAAGTCGAGGTACCCGGCGGGCCGGGCCATGACGAGCCCCGGAACGTTCTGCAGCTCATCCCAACGCCCGGCAGCCTCGAGCTTGGCCTTGGTGCGCGGATGCACGGGGAAGATGGCGGGCGCGTCAAGCGAGGTGAGCACCTCCACCATGGCGCTGAGGGCCTCGGGCGTGTCGGTAGCGGCCGCGCGGTGGATCGTTACCAGCACGTAGCCACCGGGCGTAAGGCCACGCCCCACTGCGCCGGGCTGTTTGGCGGCCAGGGCGGCGAATGCCCGGCAGGCGTCGTACATCACGTCGCCCACCAGATGCACCCCCGTGGTCACGCCCTCGCGCGCCAGGTTGTCCACCGCCTGCGTTGTTGGGCACAGCAGCACGTCACTCAGATGGTCGGTGATGACCCGGTTCTGCTCTTCGGGCATGCGCTTGTCGAACGAGCGCAGCCCGGCCTCCACATGCGCCAGGGGCACGTCCATCTTGGCCGCCACCAGGGCACCGGCCAGCGTGGTGGTGGTGTCGCCGTACACCAACAGGGCGTCGGGCTGGGCGTCGGCGAGCACCGGCTCCAGGCGCTCCATCATGATGGTGAGCTGATGCAGGGGGCTGCCGGGACCCACCGCCAGCGAGTGGTCGGGAGCCGGGATGCCGAGCTCATCGAAGAAGAGATCGGCCAGATCGGGGTCGTAGTGCTGCCCTGAGTGCACGAGTATCTCCTCGCCCTGCGCACGGAGCGCCTGGCAGAGAGGGGCAGCCTTCACGAACTGGGGTCGGTTTCCGACCAGCGAGACGATGCGCATGAGCCTCCTAAAGCCCCGAGAAACCAATTCCGGAGAGCTGTTGCGTGATGCGCTCCAGATTGCCTGTTGCGATGAGGACACCGAGCGCGATCATGAGCCCGGCACCGATGGCGTTGACCATGTTCCAGTGATCGCGTACCCACCGCGACGCTGACAGGGTCTGGGTGAGGAACATCCCGGCCAGTAGAAATGGGATACCCAGACCGAGGGAGTACACGAACAACAGCAGCGCACCGGCCAGGGGTGACCCGGTGGGCGCGGCATAGGTGAGGATACTGCCGAGGATCGGACCGATGCAGGGAGTCCATCCGGCAGCGAAGGCGGCGCCCACGAGGCTGGCGCCCACCAGGGTCTCGGGCCGCTTGGCCATTCTCATGCGCCGGTCGCCCTGCATCCAGCCGAGGCGGGGCAGCACGAGCATGGCTGCACCCATCACGATGAGGATGATCCCCGCCACCAGGTTGAGCGTGTCGCGGTCGCGAGCGAGTGATCGCCCGAGCAGTCCAGCGCTCGCCCCAAAGATGGCGAACATGATCGCGAAGCCCATGATGAAGGCGAGGGTGGGCCGGATGACGCTCTTCCAGCGCTGCTCCACCTGATCGGCGGGCACACCGGAGATGAATGACAGGTAGCCCGGAACCAGCGCCAGCACGCACGGCGACGCAAACGACACGAACCCCGCCGCGAAGGCGATGGGGAATGAGATGAGCGAGAGGTGGTCCACCGGCTGCTCATGGTATCTCCGGCAGGTGTCCGCTTCGGCCCGGCCCGTCGGCGCCGGGGACCTCTGTCAGCCGGGGCGCACCTCACGCCCGGGCCGCGTTGACCACCAGCTGATGGCGATGCTTCCCGCCAGCACCACAACGATGAACGCGAGCGACATCCATGCGGCGGGGTGCCACAGGTCCTTCACCAGCATCTTCACGCCCACGAATGCCAGCACGATGGCCAGCCCATATGAGAGGTACTTGAACCGCTCGACCATGCCCTCGAGCACGAAATAGAGCGATCTGAGCCCGAGGAGTGCGAACGCATTGACTGCGAACACAAGAAACGGCTCCTTGGTCACCCCGAAGGCGGCGGGGATGGAGTCGAGCGCGAACACCAGGTCGGTACCGGCCAGCATGATGAGCACCAGCCCCAGCGTGGTGACGATGCGTTTGCCGCCACGCCGCACAACGTAGTTGGCGCCCTCGTAGGTGCCTGTCAGTGGCAGGTGCCGCTTGAGAAACTGCAGCACCTTCGAGTGCTCGGGGTCGGCGGGGTCGTCGGCGTGGGCGATCAGGCGCCAGGCGGTCCACAGCAGGAACGCACCAAAGAAATAGAGCACCCATGAGGCACGGGTAATGAGCACGCCCCCCACGAGGATCGCGGCCAGACGCAGG
The DNA here is from genome assembly GCA_037138115.1 of Thermoleophilia bacterium. Classification (GTDB taxonomy): domain Bacteria; phylum Actinomycetota; class Thermoleophilia; order Miltoncostaeales; family Miltoncostaeaceae; genus SYFI01. The sequence goes on from JBAXJA010000046.1 coordinate 5,598, forward strand.
GCGAGGGCCAGAAGAATGCCCACCGTCAGCACGCGCAGGCGGGCCACCTGCGGGGTGGCAAAGAACCCGAAGAGCACAATGAACACGAACACGTTGTCCATCGACAGCGAGTACTCGAGCAAGAAGCCCGACCAGTACTCCCCTGCGTATTGCGATCCCCAGATCCCCCCAACGAGAAACCCGAACCCAATCCCCGCTGTCAGCCAGAAGCCCGTCCAGATGAGCGCAGTCCGTACGCGCATCTCTTTCCCGGCCTTCGAGACAACCAGCAGATCGACGGCAATGATCATGATCGTGCCGGCGACCAACACGGCCCATGCCCAGAGGGGAGCGTTCATAGGCGCCGAGTGTGGACGAAGTCCGTGGGTGGTGCCCAACGAACGATCGGCCACCCCGGTTGTCCCGGGGTGGCCGACTGCGCGAGGTCGCTAGTGGTGGTGCGCGGCAACTCTCGTCGGCCGCGTCTGCACCCTCACCCTGCTCTTTGCCTTGGTGACCACCTTCACCTTGGCCGCTGCCTTCGTCGTCGCCACAGATGGAGCGGGAGGCACGGCTGCGACCGCACCTGCCGCTGCCGTGATCACCGGCATCGATGCAGCCACTGATGACACCGGACGGTTGGCGCAGTAGCCGAACGTGGTTGGCGACGATGCCGATACCGTCGGGTTCCAGGCCTCACCCTTCACCGTCACGGTGCCCGACGTCCCGCTGGCCACCGCGTTCCACAGGCTTGTGGTCGTTCCACCGATCGCCAGCTGCCCCTGCCACGTGATGGGCGAGGCCGATGTGGTGGTCACCTTCACATCAGTGCAGAACCCAGAGGCCCAGTCTGACGTGATGGTGAGGGCGAACGCGGCATTGCCCACCGGAGTCGGAACTGGAACCGGTGTTGGTGCGGGCGGCGGCGGCGGTGCCGGTGCGGGAGGCGGAGGCGGCGCCGGCGTGCCCATACGCATTCCGCAGTATCCGAAGGTAGTTGACGCCCCTGCCGCCAGCGTCGAGTTCCACGACTCTCCGCTCACCTGAAGGGTGCCGGTGGTCGCGCCGTTCGCGGCCTTTGCAGACCACAGCGTGCTCACCATGCCGTCCACGGGTACGGGCACCGTCCACGTGACGGTTGCCGGCCCATTGTTGGTGACGCGTACGTCCTTGCAGTACCCCTCGCCCCAATCGGAAGCCACGGTCTGGGTCACCACCAGGTTGGTACCCGGGTCCGGCGTCGGCGTCGGGGTTGGGGTCGGTGGTGGTGTGGGAGGAGGCGTGGGTGCCGGAGTCGGGGCGGGCGTGGTCCCATCCGCTGCGACCTCACGGATGTCGTTGCAGGCGTAGAACGCCTCAAGCGAGTCGCTTCGCTGCCACACGGTGTAAAGCACCTGATGCCCGGTGCGGGCCGGGAGGGCCACTCTGAACGTGTTGGTGGCAGCGGCCGGAATGGCACCCGAGTCGTATACCTGCTCCAGATCCGCCCAGGTGAGTGGATGCGATGGGTCGTACGACGCCTTTGCCAGGTAGAGGCGGTAGTACTTGGTGGCGTGCGGGGCGGACGAGGTCCACGTGAAGCTGTACTTGCCGTCTGCACCCGGGGCGATGTCGGTCACCGGCCAGGCGCGCGCCACATCGAATGCGGCGTACTTCGCGCGGCCGGCGCTGCACAGCTGCCCATCGGGGATGAGCGCCTGGTGCTGGTCACCGGCGGCGCTGATGTTCAGCTCCATCCAGTCGTACACCGCCTGCGGGTTCGCGGTGAACGCCGCCACGCAGGCGGGATCATCCTTGTGGCTGAACGCGCATCCATGCAGACGCGATGGCGGATCTGACATCGATCCATGCGCCATGGCAAGTGCGGGAATAGTCGCTGCACCGATCAGTGCGGCAAGAACCGCACCGGCGAGCCGGGTCTTCTTCACGGGAGTCCTCCTTGGGGGTCCTTCCTGACTCCGTGAAGAATCGGCTCACCGTTGGTGCCCGACGTATGCGTCGTATGAGCAGCCTGTAAGGCCGCTCCCGAAGGTTCCCCTAGACCGCGGCGGCTTCCACGCCCTCGGCCCATTGGATAAGCGGCCGCGGCTGGTCGAGCAGCACGCGCACGGCGAATGGGTCGCGCGACTCACCCACCCGCTCGACGGTGACGGCACCCGCACCACCGGCTTCGCTGAGCGCGGTGATGACCTCGCGGATGTCCGGATCGATCTTCAGCAGGGTGGCGTCGTCGTTTGGCGCCTCGTAGCGATCCAGGATGGTGATGAGGATCTCGCCAGTGCCCACCCGGGCACGGGACCCCAGATCGGGATCTGCCTGCAGGTCGACCGACAGGCGTGCGACGTCCTGCACCAGTTCGTGCACACGGCTCGCCAACGTGCCCTCGGCGCCGCGCTTGAGGGTGGTCGACAGCCCGGCACGGCCGCCGCCCAGATCGAGGGCATGATCCTTCAGGCTCCCGATGATCATGATCCCCGGACCATCGCTTACGTGGCCGTAGCGGGCCACGTCAATGGGCACACCGGTGACCACGTCCTCCCGGATAAACCGGTGGAACACGGGCACGAGCTCCTCAGGGTTGAGGGCCGCCGGCTCCTCGAGGTACAGCTTCACGGCGATGCGTTGTGGCTCCATGTCGTCTCTCCTCCGGATGCCGTGGATTACTGCGTGGCCGACGTTGCGCCGGCCTCGCGGATCTGAAATGCGTGGGCCGCATCGATGAACAGTTGGGCCTCTTCCACGAGCGACCGGGCGGCCTCCTCGTTGGCGGCGGCCTCACCGGATGCGTGGCGCTCAAGCAGCGGGCGCGCGAACTTCGAGTGCGCAAAGCGGTCGCGGAACCGGTTGGTCTCAACGAAGCGGGTATCGAACTCACCCACGATCACGTCGTCATCCTCGGGCACGTCCGGCAGTTCGGTACGCACAATGGCGCGCGCGGCGGTGATCATGGCGCGGTACGCCCGCTCGTCGGCCTTGGCCACGTCGCCATCCTCCAGGGCGACCTGCGCCTCGAAGGCAATGCTCTCGGCAAACGACAACTCAAGGTCGGCAGACGAAATGACCTCTCCCGCGCACTCGCCAATGCCGATATCGCCGATGGTGAACTCACGCGGGTTACCCCAGTCGCTGAACAGCCCGGGCTCCTCCTCATACGAGGGGATCGCCTTCAGGTCGGCGATGATGGCTGCAAGACCCTTGCGGCCGGTGCGGCCGGTCCAGTCGAGGAACGACTCGCCCGGCTCACGCTCGGCCACAAACCGGTCGGTGATTCGGTCAACCACTTCGGGGATGCGCTTGCTGGGAATGGCGCCCACGGCGAGCCCGTACGAGCCGCCGTTGTGCTGCCACTGGCCACCGAGCACCACCTGGAAGTGGGGCACCACGCGGCCACCCGACTTACGGCTGTTGCCGAAGAACCCGATGTCGGCCACGTGATGCTGGCCGCACGAGTTAAAGCATCCGCTCACCTTGATGCGAAGCCCGCGCACGGCCTCGTCGAGTTCGGTCTGCTTGGCACCCAGTTGCTCACGAAGTTCGCCGGCGAGGCCGCGCGAGGCGGAGATACCGAGCTTGCACGTGTCGGTGCCGGGGCACGACGTGACGTCAACGATGGTCTCGGCCACGGCGTCGGCCATGCCGATCTCCGCGAGCGCCACGTACAGGTCGCGCAGATCCTCGAGGCGCACCCAGCGGAACACGATGTTCTGCTCCACGGTGGTGCGGATGGTGTCGCCCACGAAGCGGCGTGCGATGTCGGCCAGAAGGCGCGACTGGTGCGATGAGATGTCGCCGAGCGGCAGCGGCACCGTCACCACGGCGTAGCCATCCTGACGCTGCAGGTACGCGTTGGTGTCGCGCCATGTGACGAACGCCGGATCGGTGCCGTCCTCCTCGCCAACGCCATCCAGCGAGCGTGAGGGAACCTCGGGGGCGAGGCCATCTTCCAGATGCGCGGTCCAGCGCTCGTCGTACGGCAGGATCTCGCGCTCCTCGCGCACCAGACGCTGGAACTCCTCGATACCGGTTCCGGCCACCAGAAACTTGATGCGCGCCCGGTTGCGGTTCTGCTTCTCGCCCAGGCGGGCGAACACACGGGCCACAGCCTGCGTGATGGGCAATAGCTCGCCGAGCGGTACGCGATCGGCCAGCAGCTTCGCCTGATGGGGCGTGGTGCCCAGGCCTCCGCCCACGTACACGTCGAATGAGTGCACGGGCTCGCCATCCACCATGTCGGTGCGGGCGATTGCGCCCAGGTCATGCATCATCACCAGACCGCAGGCCTCGTCGGCGCAGCCCGAGAACGCGATCTTGAACTTGCGTCCGAAGTCCTGGCAGTCGGGGTGCCCCAGCAGAAAGCGGAAGAGCGCCTCGGAGTGCGGGGTGACGTCGAACGCCTCGGTACGGCACACGCCCGACAGCGGGCATGCGGTGAGGTTGCGCACGCCGTTGCCGCACGCCTCGCGCGTGGTCATACCCACGGCGGCCAGCCGACGCATGACGGTGGGCATGTCCTCAATGTGCACGTAATGCAGCTGCACATCCTGACGGGTGGTGATGTGCAGGATGTGGTCGGAGTACTCCTCGGCCAGCTCGGCCATTACGTCAAGCTGGATGGGAGTGAGTCCGCCCCACGGCACCTTGATGCGAAGCATGCCCGGGGCATCCCACAGCGTCTCGGGCCCCTTGGTGAGGTCGCCGGCCGGGAATGTGAGAGTGCGCTGCTCAATGCCGTCGTGGCGCTGGCCGTTGTCGTAGCGCTGGCCGTACACGCCGCGACGCAGGCGCGTCTCGGCGAACACCCGCTCGTCAACGCGGCCATCCAGCCGGAGCTCGAGTTGGGTCTCGAAGATATCGATCTCCTCCGCCAGATCGGGTGGCATCTGCGCCTCCAGGCGGTCTCTCCAGCCGGTCGTGCTCAACGTCGGCGCTCCTCGCGTCGTCAGAATCCGTCTTGGTCCACGCCGGTCTCATCAGGCGTGGGATCGAGAAACTAGACAATCCCTACTGGGAAAGCAAGGATTGAGGAAATGGGCATGAAAAAGGGGGCCCGTGGCCCCCTGGGTCCCGCCGATGATGGGTTCCCGCTACCTCACGGATGCCACGGTGCGCGATGGATTGCCGACCACAGGGGCCCAGGTGACCTTGCGCACACCGAAGTGGTCAAGCGACCTGAAGCCGAGCGCAAGGATGGTGCCCACGTTCATGTCGATGTGCCGACCATCACGGAACGGGCCGGTGTCGCGCTTCTGAGCCACCACGCAGCGTCCGCTGATGCAGATCTTGATGTACTTGCCGCATCCGACGAGGTCCGACCCCACGGTGAGGTCGGTCTTCTTGGTTTGCGGGAATCCGGCGCATGCATTGCCCTCGGCCCAGGCGTCGTACCCGGTGGCGATCGTGGGGGCCAGTGACCGCGACAGCACCACGTTGATGATCGGCGCCGCCGTGGCAGCCGCAGGTGCCGGCACGGCCGTGGCGGGATCCGGAGCGGCGGACGCGGTGACCTGGGCCCCCGGCACGCTGGTCGGCATCGATGCTCCCAAAGCACCCGCGGCGAATATGCCGAGGGCGATGGTGGGGACGGCGATGGCGATAGCGATGCGCTGCGGCAGGGGATCTCCCAGTCGCGATTTCGGTCTGCTGGTCACACATCCGCCGGGGCGGGGCGACCGAAGTGCGGGGAGGTGCTGTGCTGCGAAGCACAGCGTCCACACGCGGACCCTTCTGTATTTCGGAGGGTGAACCTACCTTCAGCGAGGGGTCCTGCCAATGCCGATAGGTGTGTGTTGCGCGTCGTTTGCCGCTCTGAGCGGGGACTCCGGTGCAGATTCCCATTCCCATGGGAAGGAGCGGGGTTTCACACCTCGAAACCTTAGTGTCCATGCGGTGATTGGCCCCGCTGCGGGGAGCGTTGGTCGTATGAATAGGCCCGAAACCCCAGGTTCCGCCGGTCCGCGGCCAGAACGACGAAAGCCACCGCGACGGGTGGCTTTCGGAAGTGGGCCGTGTAGGAGTCGAACCTACGACCTTGGGATTAAGAGTCCCCTGCTCTACCAGCTGAGCTAACGGCCCGGGGGCACGTTAGTGCAACCGGTGTGAAACGGCAAAACAGTTTTGGCTAGCCGGTGCTGGCCTTTGCGGCGGCCTTCGCCATATCCTTCAGGTGCGTACGTACATCTGGCGCGAGTGAGTCGTCGGGTGCCAGCTGCACGAAGCGCTGGTAGGCGAGAATCGCCTGGGTCGTCTGGCCAGCCTGCTCGGCAACCTGGCCCCACAGGAGAAACGCCTGCGCATCCTTGGGGTGGCGGCGGGTGTACTTGGCGAGTGCGCTGAGCGCCGCCGCGCCGTTGTTCTGTGCGATGGCGATAGTTGCCAGCGACTGGATGGCTGTGAGGTCGTTGGGCGAGAGGCCCACGGCGGCCTCGGCAGCGGTGACCGCGGCCGGGTCGGTGGCATTGAGCGATGCCAGCGCGCTGGCGAGCTGCCCCTGAGCCGATGCGAGGTCGGCGCGTGCGGCCGCAATGTCCTTGCGGGCCTGTCCGCTCCCACGCGACGCCTTGAGCGCCTTGAGGGCTGCGGTCTGCTCCGCGGTGGCATTGGACACCGCGGACCGCGCATCGTCGATGGCCATCTGCGCGGGGTCGTTGGCACCGCAGCCGCCGCTCACTGCGAGGCCGCCGGCCACCAGCCCGAAGCCCAGAAAGGCCACCATGGCCAAGATGGCCACGGCCTTTGTGAGGACCTTGTTCTTTTTCCCGTCGAAGAGCATCGCGGCAGCCTAGTCCAGACCGATCTCATGTCGCGCCTGCCGGGCATCGGCGATGATGCCTTCGGCGTCCAGCTTGGCTGCGTGGTTGCCCTCAATCAGCACCTCGCCGTTCACCATCACCCACTCCACCCGTGATCCCGGGTCGAGTGCCGCGGCCGCTGTGTCGTACCCGGCGGCCTCGGTATCGCGTGGCCGGATGGCCACCAGGTCGGCCAGCATGCCGGGCGCGATCGCCCCGACCTCGTTCTCGATGCCGAGCACCCTCGCCGAACCCATGGTTGCCATGGCGAGGAGATCGGCTGCGGAGCGGGGCTCCCCGCGCCGGGCTGCAGCCTCGCCGGCGGCACGGGCCTCGGCACGCAGGTCATAGGCGCCCGCACTTGCTGGGCTGTCGGTGCCGAGGCCCACCCGCACGCCAACCTCTTCGAGCATGGCAATGGGTGCGTCGCCGCAGTGCAGCCGCGCATTGCTCTGTGGGCAGTGCACAACGCGCACGTCGCACGCAGCGAGTGTCATGGCGTCCATCTCATTCACCTGCACCGCATGGGCGGCGATGAGGCCGGGGCGCAGCACCTCATGCGCCGCCAGGCGGGCCACTGGTCCACGGGCACGGCTGGGCCACTGGCCGGGTTCGCGACCCATGGCCTTGAACAGGGCACCGAGTTGCCCGTCACCCTCGTCGAGCAGCCGCACCTCCTCGGGCGACTCCGCGATATGGGTGGCAAACGGCAGGTCACCGAGGTCGGGATGCTCGAGAAGGGCGGTCCACAGATCGGGCCCCACGGTGTAGGGCGCATGGGGCGAGACGCCAATGCGCACGCCCGGGCCCACCTCGTCGCGCAGCAGCCCGATGGCCTCGGCGTGCTGTATCGCACGGTCGAGGGCGTCGCGCCCACGCTCGCGCCCGAAGATCTCAAGGTGCACAGTGCCGCGCATCCCCGCCTCGGAGATGGCGGGCGAGGCCGCACCCGATGGGCCAGAGTCGGCGAGGGTCGTCGTGCCGCATACCAACGCCATAAGGGCTCCCCAGCGCGCGGCTCGCTCACGGTGGTGCATATCCAGTTCCTGGCTGCGCGCTGCAAAGCCACCGAGCCAGGCGGGGAATGGCGCCGGCTTTGAGACACCGGCCGTGAGCGCCCACTCAAGATGGCAGTGCGCGTCGATGAGCCCCGGGATGAGGATGACCTCGCCGAGGTCGATCTCACGCGCACCGCCGGGTGGCTCGACGGCGCGCACCGGGCCCACGGCCTCGATGACGCCGTCGCGAATGAGCACCGCCCCCTTGGCCAGGGGCGGTGATGCGACCGGGACGATCCAATCCGCCCTGATGAGGACGGTGGACGACCCGCTAGGAGGCGGGGGTCGTCTCGTCGGTCTTCTGCGTCTGGGGCTCGGGAAGCGTGGGATCGGCCGCCTGTGCGGCGGTCACCTGATCCTGCGGCTCATCCGTCTTCTCGCCGGAGACACCCTTTTTGAATTCGCGCATCCCGGATCCAAGGCTCCGACCCATCTCCGGCAGGCGCTTGGCCCCGAAGATGAGGAGGACGATCACAAGGAGGATGACGAGTTCGAGTGGGCCGATTCCGAAGGGCATGGAAACCTCGTGTTCAGTGGTCCCCGGTGGGGGAACCTCGCTGCGACGTTAGCATGGGCGCGACGGGCAACCACTGAACGGGGGGCTGAGGCATACGCGTTGAGCCGATGGCAGTCGGATGGGGTGGATTGGTGGGGATGCTGGCCCTTGCGGCATCATCTGGCGCCGACCTGTGGCTGCGCATCGTCGTCATTCTCGCGGGCTTCCTGCTGGCCGGATTTCTCGCCGGCGTACGTACCCTCGACCGCCGTCCATCTACCGCCGTTGCGGCATGGGCGCTGGGCTGGCTGCTGTGGGCCGCCGTGGTCGTCGTGCTGTGGATCGTTAACGCATTCGGTGGCCCGGCCGAACCCGAGTTCGGCCCCGGCGGCGATGGTCAGTCGATCATCATCCTGGTGGCATCGCTGGTCGTGGCGGTGCTTGGTGCGTTCATCGCAGACCGCCGCTACAGCGGCCGGGCCAGCAGAAGCAGGCGCCGCTTCTAGCTTCTGAAGTCCTGGTGTGATCGGCTGGCCGTGGGCCCTGCCTGCCCCTGGTACTTGCCCTGGTAGGGCTTGTCGACGGGCGTGCTCATCTGCAGGAACGAGATCTGGCCGATGCGCATGCCGGGATGAATGAGCACCGGCAGGCTCGCCACGTTCGAGAACTCGAGCGTGATGTTTCCCTCAAACCCCGGATCGATGTAGCCGGCGGTCGAGTGGATGAGCAGGCCAAGGCGGCCCAGGCTCGACTTTCCCTCCAGCCGCGCCACCAGGTCGCCCGGGATTCCCACCCGTTCAAGCGTGGACCCCAGTACGAACTCGCCGGGGTGCAGCACGAATGGCTCGCCCTCGTCCACCCTCACCAACTCCGTGAGATTGCCCTCAGGCTCTCGCGGGTCGATGAATGCCTGCGTGTGGTTGCGGAACACGCGGAACTCGTTGGCAACCCGCAGGTCAACCGACGACGGCTGGATGAGCGCGTCGTCGAGCGGGTCGATGATGAGGCGCCCGGATGCGAGCTCCTCGCGGATAGTGCGATCTGACAGAACCATGGGCGGGGACGCTACCCGATGGCCTGCCCGAGGGTTCAGCCTTCACTAGCCTGCGGGGTGTGAGCAGCGATCACGAAATAGCCACGCAGGGCGAGCGCGCATTCCGC
>JBAXJA010000047.1:0-14740 GCA_037138115.1 Thermoleophilia bacterium
CGCCGGTGGTCTGGGTGGCGTGTGGAGCAGCACGTACGTCGGCGGGGTCGGCACTTCGGGCACCGGCGGCGCGTCCTCGTCCGGGTACCAGGGCGGCGGCGGCGGTGGCGGCTACTACGGCGGTGGTGGCGGTGGCGCCCACAACGGCGGCGGCGGCGGCTCGTCGTACGCGTCGCCCATTGCGGCCGGCGTCACGCACAGTCAGGGCGATGCGTCATCCACCGCAAATGGCGTGGGCGTTGGCGAGTGCTCCGCCGCCGCGCCGCCGTGCCGCGGCCTCGTGGGTGATGGCGGGGCGATCCTCACGGTGCCCGGATCACCCGTGCCGATGGGCGTGGTGGCCCAGCCGGCCAGCAACCAGGTGACCCTCGCATGGCAGGCGTCATTGGGCACGGGTCTCGACTCGTACGCCATCTACCGCGCCAATGCCAGTGGTGGCTGGACGGCCATTGGCACGGCGCCGGCCGGTACCACCGAGTACCGCGACACCACTGCGGTGAATGGCACCACCTACAGCTACGCAGTGGCCGCGGTGCTCATCGTGAATGGCGCACCGGTGGAGTCGCCGAAGTCTGCATCGCTGCAGGCCACGCCGCAGGCTCCTGTGGTGCCCACGCCGGTACCCACCGGAACGTGCGTCGCCCAGACGTACGTCGTGCCAGCGGGCGTGTCGTGGCTCAGCGTTGACGCTCTGGGTGCCCGCGGTGGTGAGAACAGTGACCCCGGTCGTCCCGCCGCCGGGGGTAAGGGCGGTCGCGTGAAGGCCACGATCCCGGTGACCCCGGGTGAGAACTTGCAGCTGAACGTGGGCTGCACCAGCACCTCGACGGCCGGCGGTTGGAATGGCGGCGCGGCCGGTGGTGTGAACCCGGGCTCCGGCGGCGGCGGCGCCACCGATGTGCGTCGTGGTGGCACGGCCCCCATAAATCGCGTGCTGGTGGCGGGCGGCGGCGGTGGTGCCGGCGGCAACAGCAGTGCCCTGAACTCCGGCGGCGCAGGCGGCGGCCTGGTGGGTGGCACCGGCGGCAGTGCCAGCTATGACGGCGTCACGTACATCGGTGGTCGGGGTGGTTCGCAGGCCGCCGGTGGTCTGGGTGGCGTGTGGAGCAGCACGTACGTCGGCGGGGTCGGCACTGCGGGCACCGGCGGCGCATCAGCGTCCGGCTACGCGGGCGGCGGCGGCGGTGGTGGCTACTACGGCGGTGGCGGTGGCGGTGCCCACAACGGCGGCGGCGGCGGATCGTCGTGGGTCACGCCCGCGGCAGTGAATGTGAGCAGTGTGCAGGGCGATTCGGCGAGTGCGGGCAATGGGTCCGTCGCGCTGTCGTACATCGTCGACACCACGGCGCCCGCTGTCACGGCCATTGAGACCGGCGCACCCCCGGGCACCTACCGCGCCGGTGCGGTCATCCCGATCTACGTCTCGTTCAGCGAGCCCGTGTCGGTGACCGGAACGCCCACGCTCACCATGAACCTGGGCACGCGCACGCTGGCACTGCCCTACGTGAGCGGGTCGGGCACCGCGAACCTCGTGTTCTCGTACACCGTGGCACTGGGCGACCTCACGCCGGCGCTCGAGACCACGGGCACCTCGGCCCTGTCGCTGGCCGGTGGCACCATCAAGGACATGGTGGGCACTGTGGCGAGCATCACCACGCCGGTGCCGGGCGGCGACGGCTCGTTGTCCGCTCACGTGATTCTGGTGATCGATGCCGTGGTGCCCGCCGTGCCGACCGGTGCGGCCGCAGGCTCGGGCGGCGCCAGCGCCCCGCTCATCACCTGGGCTGCCAATAACGATGCCGACATCGCGGGCTATCGCGTGTTCGGTGGCACGACCAACCCGCCCGCCACGCAGCTCACCACGCTGCCGGCCAGCACGCTCGACTTCACCTTCGATGCCGCACTGCGCGGGGTGCCCTATTTCTTCTACGTCGTGGCCGTGGACATCGCGGGCAACGTGAGCGGGCCCTCTGCAGTGGTTACCTACACACGCCCCGACACGCTCATCGACATCACCGACTTCGGGGCCGCAACCACCCTTACGGGTGCCACGAGCATTCCGTTCACCTTTGCGGTGAGCGACGTCGTGACGGGGCTCACCGCGTCGGACTTCACGGTGAGCGGCACGGCAACGGGGTGGAGCGTGCAGTCGGTCACCGGATCGGGCGGGGGTCCGTACACCGTGATGGTGGGCGGCGCGAGCACCAGCGCCGGCAGCGTCATCCTGACCCTCGCCCAGAACGCGGTGCTCGATTCGTCGAACACGCTGTTCCCCGGCGCGGCCGTCGCGGCACCCACGGTGATGGTCGACCGCACGCCGCCGACAGCCGCCTGGAGCTCGCCGGCATCGCCCACCGCTGCCACGGCACCCATGTTCACGCTCACTCTGAGCAAGTCGGTGTCGGGCATCGTCGCGGGCGACTTCTCAAACGCCGGCACGGCCACCGGCTGCACCTTCTCGCCATCGGCCGCCAGTGGCACGTCGGTCGTGGTGACCGTGACCGGTTGCTCGGAGGGCACGCTTGCCCCGGTGCTGGCCGCGGGTGGTGTGACCGACGCGGCCAGCAACACCGGTCCCACCAGCCCCGCGACGGCGACCGCGATCACCATTGACCGCACCGGGCCCTCGGCCACGTGGGGCACCGCGCCGGCATCGCCCACCAACGCGACGAGCCTCACCTTCCCGATCACCTTCGGCGAGTTGACACTCGGCATCGCGGCGGGTGACTTCGTGAACCAGGGCACGGCCACCGGCTGTGTGTTCACCCCGTCGGCGTCCAGCGGCACCAGTGTCAACCTGGTGGTGACCGGCTGCTCCGAGGGCACTGTGACGCCGCGCCTGCTGGCGGCCACCGTCATTGACGGTGCGGGCAACACCGGCCCGGCTGCCGACCGCGACGCCAGCACCATCACCATCGACCGCACCCCCACCACGGCATCGTGGACCCCACCGGCCAGCCCCACCAACAGCCCATCGCAGACGTTCACGCTCACGTTCGCCGATGCGGTCACCGGTATTGAGGCGAGCGACTTCAGCAACACGGGCACCGCCAGTGGCTGCACGTTCGGTGTGTCGGCCGCCACTGGCACCTCGGTCACCGTGACCGTGAGCAACTGCTACGAGGGCACGGTCATCCCGCAGATCGCATCCGGTGCGGTGGCCGATGCCGCCGGCAATCCCAGCCCGGCGACTGCGCAGGCATCGGCAGCGGTCACCATCGACCGCACGGCACCCTCGGTGTCGACCATCGCGCCGGCGTCGGCCACCACCAGCGCTACGTCGTTCACCTACTCGGTCACCTTCAACAAGCCGGTCACAGGCCTGGCCGTCAACGACTTCTCGTTCACGGGTACATCGACGGGATGGAGCGTCACCGGCGTGAGCGGGTCGGGCAGCGGCCCGTACACCGTCACTGCCAGCGGCGGCACAACGCCGCCCGACGGCACCATCATCGCCGCGTTGGCCGGGGGTGCGGTGACCGATATCGCCGGCAACAGCGGCCCTGTGATGCCGAGCACTGCGTCGACCGTGACGGCCACGTACACCCTTACCAACACGGGTCGCCCGGTTGTCAGCGGCACGCCCAGCACCGGTTCGGTGATGACAACCACCGACGGCACCTGGAATGGCGCGACGCCGATCACTTACACGTACCAGTGGGAGACCTCGGCCGACGGCACCACCTGGGCCAATGGCACGGGCGCCGGGGCCACGACACCCAACTACACCGTGGGTGCGGGAGAGACGGGCCGCCTTGTGCGCTCGAAGGTGACCGCCACCAACGCCCGCGGGACGATCACCGTGGCGTCGAGGGCTCTAATCGGCAGCCCGGCCACCACGCCCACGCTGCTCGCTTTCAGGGCCGACCAAGCCACCACCAATGCCAGCAGCACCACGTTCACGCTCATGTTCCAGAGCGTGCCCACCGGGCTGACGGCGACGAAGTTCACAGTGGGCGGTACGGCGACCGGCTGGACCGTGCAGTCGCTCAGCGGATCGGGCGCCGGTCCGTACACCATCACCGTGGGTGGCGGGTCGACCACAGCGGGCACGGTTGTGCTGAGTCTCAACCCGGGCGCCGTCATCGTTGACGGTGCGGCCTACCCGTCGGCGCTCACTGGGGCGGCCACCAGCACGGTGATCGATCGCACCGCACCGGGCGTGGCGTCGTTCACGCCGACGGCGACGACCTTCAGCACGACCAGCACCACCTACAGCCTCATGTTCGACGAGCCGGTGACCGGCCTCGGCACTGGCGACTTCAGCGTGGGCGGAGCATCGACGGGCTGGACCGTGTCGGGCGTGTCGGGGAGTGGCGCCGGCCCGTACACCGTCACGGTGTCGCACTCCGGCACGCCTGCCGACGGCACGGTGACGCTGGGGCTGAACAGCGCCACCGTCACCGATCTGGCCGGCAACACCGGCCCCGCGGCGGCATCCAGTGCCCAGATCATCACCGGCCAGTTCGCGCTGGTGAACACCGCACTGCCCTTGGTGACCGGTGCCATCGTGGCTGGCACCCCGGTCCCGACCGACGGCGGTACGTGGGTGGGCGCTCCCACCATCACCTACGCGTACGACTGGCAGGTGTCGAGTGACATGACCAGCTGGTCGGCCGCATCGGGCAGTGGCCAAGCCACCTCCACGTACACCCCGGTGGCCGGAGATGTGACCAAGTACGTGCGCGTGCGTGTAACGGCCACAAACGGCCGCGGATCACTTACCGCCATGTCGCGTCCCATGCAGACGCAGGTCATCGCGCCCAGCAACCCCAGCGCACCCACACCATTCGTGGTACCCGCAGGCGTGACGCAGATGCCGTTTGACGTGCGCGGTGCCTCGGGCGCGGCCGCAACGTCAACGAGTGCAAACGCCGGTACCGGGGGCCTGGGCGGTCGTGTGACGGGTGTGCTGTCGGTGACTCCGGGCGAAACGCTGCAGGTGTACGCCGCCCGGGCGGGATCGCCGGCAACCACCAATGGACCACTCAACGCCGTGGGTGGTTGGAATGGCGGCGGCGGGGTGACCCCGGGCGCGGCTGGCGACTTCGGTGGCGGTGGTGGTGGTGCCAGTGACATCCGCGTGGATGGCGGTGCCGCACTCACCGGCGCGTCGGGGAGTGACCCGCGTCTGGTGGCTGCAGGTGGTGGTGGTGGTGGTGGCTACGGCAGCCCAGGTGGCCCGGGTGGCCTCACCACGGCTGCCCCCGGTGGCCCGGGCGCCAGCGGCAACGGTGGCGGCGGCACGCCCAGCGCCGGTGGCGCTGCGGGCGGTGGCGCCGCGACAGCGGGCACCTTCGGCACAGGTGGAAATGGCGTGGGCCACACGCAGGGCGGCGGCGGCGGTGGCGCCGGCTGGTTCGGTGGCGGCGGTGGTTACCTGGGTGCCGGTGGCGGCGGATCGTCGTACGCCAGTGCTTCGCGGGCATCGAGCGTGCAGCACGCTGCAGGCGTCAATAGTGGCGATGGCGCCATCAACATCTCGTACGTGCGCGGCACCAACGTGCTCGCACTCACGCCGTCGTCCACGACCGTCAACGGCACGTCGCTCACCTACGCAATCACCTTCGATGGCAACGTGTCGGGGCTCACCGCATCGAGCTTCTCGCTCAGCGGCACCGCCACGGGCTGGAGCGTGCAGTCGGTCACCGGGCTCGGGGCCAACTACACGGTGACCGTGGGCGTCGGATCGGGCACCGTCACCGACGGCACCCTGCTGCTGCGCCTCAAGGGGTCGTCGGCCACCGACGCGTTCGGTGGACCCGCGCCCGGTGCGGCCTTCAATGCCGCGAGCGTGACGATCGACCGCACGGCGCCCGCGGTGGCATCGGTCACCCCGGTGGGCGCCACCACCACCAACGCGCCGTCGGTCGCCTACACGGTCACCTTCAGCGAGCCGGTGAGCGGATTCGACGCGGCCGATGTGACCACCACGGGCACCGCCACCAGTTGGACCGTGGCGTCGGTGGTGGCCGCGGGCGGTAATGCATACACGGTCACCTTCGACGGGAGCTCGGGCACCGATGGCACCATCGTGCCGCGCATCGCCGCGAACGGAGCGGCTGACGTCGCGGGCAACACCGGGCCGCCCACGGCGTTCGCCGGCGACACGGTCACCGTCGACCGCGTGACACCCACGGTGCAGTCGTTCACCGCCACCACGCCCACTCGCGCATCGAGCATCGCCTACACCCTCACCTTCAGCGAGCCGGTGAACGGCCTGACCGCGGCCGACTTCACCGTGGGTGGCAGCTCGGCCGGCTGGACGGTGTCGAGCGTGTCGGCCTCGAGCGGCACCACCTTCACCGTGCAGGTTGCCAAGACCGGACCCACCGATGGCACCGTGGTGCCCACCCTCGGCGTCGCAACCGTCACCGACATGGCGGGAAACACTGGCCCGGCCACCGGCGCCACCGGCACCATCGTGACGGTTGACCGCACCGCACCCGTCGTGTCGGCGTTCAGCGCCGCCACGCCCACGCGGGGCAGTCCCATTGCCTACACCCTCACCTTCAGCGAGCCCGTGTCGGGTCTTGCAGCCAACGATGTCTCGATCGGTGGCACCTCGAGCGGCTGGACCGTGGCGTCGATTACCGGTTCGGGCGCCACCTACTCCGTGAATCTCGCTAACTCATCGCCGAGCGATGGCACCGTCACGCTCACGCTGGCATCGGGTGCCGTGAGCGATCCGGCTGGCAACACGGCGCCAGGTACCGCCACACCGGCGAACACCGTGACGTTCGACGGCACGCCGCCCACGGCGGCATGGACCCCACCGGCCACGCCCACCAACTCCGCTGCGCCCGTGTTCACCCTCAACTTCGGTGAGCCGGTGAGCGACATCGCGGCCGGCGACTTCATCAACCAGGGCACGGCCACCGGCTGCACATTCACGCCGTCCGCATCGTCCGGCACCCGCATCACCGTGAGTGCCAGCGGCTGCTCGGAGGGCACGGTCATCGCGCGCCTCGCGGCCGACGCAGTGACCGACGGGGCCGCCAACACCGGCCCGGCCGTGGCGCAGGATGCCCCGAACATCACGATTGACCGCACGGCCCCTGGAGTGAGCACATTCGTGAGCAGCAGCGCCACGCCCACCAACTCCGGCACCGCCACCTTCCGTGTGACCTTCGACTCTCCGGTGACGGGGCTCATCGCCTCTGCGTTCACGCCCACCGGCACGTCCACGGGGTGGACGGTCGATTCGGTCTCCGGCTCGGGCGCCGGCCCCTACGCCGTGACCGTATCGGCCGGATCTCCCACGAGCGGCACCCTCGGCCTCAACCTCGCATCGCGGACGGCACTCGACACTGCCTCCAATGCCGGTCCCAGCGCTACGGCAAATGCCACTGGCACCATGACCATTGATGTGACCCCGCCAGATTCGCCATCGTTCACGTCGGGTCCGAGCGGACCAACCAACGTGGCCACAGCCACGTTCGTATTCACCGGGGCCGCCGCGGGCGATCACTACGAATGTCAGGTGGATGGCGTCGGTGTGTGGGCGCCCTGCGCGTCGCCCAGGGCATTTGCCTCGCTCGCCGATGGACCCCATGCGCTGGGTGTGCGTCTCGTGGATGCCGTGGGCAACCCGGGCACCCCGATGGTGCGGAACTACGTGGTTGACACCGCGCCGCCGGTGAGTGCCGCGACGATCTCGACCGGCCCCGCCGCGTCATCATCGGTGTCGTCCACATCGGTGTCATTCACCTTCATCGGCGCCGGCACGGGCGAGGCCTACTCGTGCCGTATCGACGGCGGTGTATGGGCCGCGTGTGACACCGCCAGTGACCCGGGCGCGCAGGCCTACACCGGCTTGCAGGATGGGTCGCACACCTTCGAGGTGACCACCACCGACGACGCCGGCAACCGTGGGCCGGTGACACGCCGCACGTGGACGATCGACACCGTGGCACCCACCAACAGCCCGTCCATCACGTCTGGTCCCGCGACCCCCGGCAACAACGACACGCCCGCCTTCGCATTCGGTGGCGCAGCCACCGGTGAGACCTACGTGTGCGCGATCAACTCCGGCGCCTTCGTGCCCTGCACCAGCCCGTTCACCGCCAGCGCGCTCACTGACAGCACTTACACCTTCAACGTTGCGCTGGTGGATGCCGCGGGGAACCAGGGCCCGGTCGCCACCACCACGTTTGTTGTCGACACCACGCCGCCCTCCACAACGCCCAGTATTTCGTCCTCCCCCAGCGACCCCAGCAATAACCCCACGCCGTCCATCACCTTTACGGGCGTCGGCGCGGGTGAGGCATACCAGTGCCAGGTGGCGTCGGGCACATGGTCGGCATGTACAAGCCCGAGGGGTATTGGACCGCTGGCAGATGGGTCGGTGGCATTCCGGGTACGCCTGATCGACACCGCGGGCAACGCCGGCAGCGCTGCCGGCGCCACGTGGACCGTCGACACCGTGGCTCCCGCCGTGCCCACCCTGGGGCGGACGCCGTCGGCCGCGCTGGTCAGGTCCACGTCAGCATCGATCACCATCACCCGCGCCGAGGCCGACGGCACACTCCAGTGCTCGCTCGATGGCGCGGTATGGGCTGGGTGCACCAGTCCGCAGGCGCTGAGCAGCCTGGCTGACGGCAGCCACGCCATGCGCGTGCGGCAGGTGGACGGGGCCGGCAATCTGGGCGCCGTCGCAACCAGCACCTGGGTGGTTGACACCATTCCGCCAAGCGCGGCACCCACCATCACGGCTGGTCCGAGCGGTGGCGTCAACGTATCCACCGCCAGCTTCGCCTTTACGGGCGCCGGTACCGGTGACACCTACGAGTGCGATGTGGACGGCGGTGGCTTCGCCGCCTCGTGCACCTCGCCGCACGCCCTCAGCGGGGTGTCGGAGGGAGCACACACCTGGTCGGTGCGGGTTGTGGACGCCGCGGGCAACACGGGCCCTGCGGCAGTGCGCACGTGGACGGTGTACCTGACGCCGCCGGGCGCACCGGCTGGTGGTGCCATCGCGCCGTCCACGTCGAACACGCAGAGCACGTTCACCTTCACGGGCGCCACAACCAGCACCTTCCAGTGCCGTCTCGACTCCGTCACCTGGGCGGCATGCACGAGCCCATTCACCACGCCGGTGCTGCCCAATGGCTCGCATACCCTCGAAATCCGCCAGGTGGACGGCGGCGGAAACATCAGCGCACCGCCGTATCTCACGTACACGTGGACCATCCGCTCGGGCGCCCCCGCCAGCGTGGTGTTCGGCAACGTCCCGGCGAGCCCCACCAATGCCACCACGGCGGCACCCACCATGACCGTGAGCCCCGACGTGCCCGGCCAGTTCACCTACTCGCTTGAGTGCCGGGTAGACGGCGGCGGGTGGCAGATGCCCTGCCCGGTCACCGGAACGCACCCCGGCCCGCTCACCATGTCGTTCAGCGGCCTTGCCGAGCGCGATCACACCCTGTTGGCACGCCAGCGGCAGACGGCGGCCGATAGCAGCACCGCAGTGAGCGTGGAGACGAGCATCCTCTGGACGGTCGACCTCACGCCACCCGACGCGCCCAGCATCGGCAGCCGCCCGGCCGACCCGACCAACCAGACGTCTGGCACGTTCGCAATCGCTGCGCCACCCGGAACGACGCTCGAGTGCCATTTGGGTGGCGGCCAATGGACGGCGTGCACCAGCCCAGCCCCGGTGAGTGGCCTTGCGGATGGCAGTCACACGTTGGAGACGCGTGCGGTGGACCACGCGGGCAACCGCAGCACACCGGCATCCGTCACCTGGACCGTCGACACCGTGGCACCCGCAGCGCCCTCCTTCTCGGCCGAGCCTGCGGCAGACTCGCCGTCGTCATCCGCCACGTTCGGCTTCACGCTTCCGGCAGGCGGGGCCTCAACCGTGTGTTCGCTGGACAACGCACCGCCGGTGCCCTGCGCTGCGCCGTATACCAGTTCCAGTCTCGCCGATGGCACGCACACCATTGGCGTAAGCGCGGTGGACGCCGCCGGCAACGTCGGCCCTGCAGCGTCATTCACGTGGACCATCGACACCACCGCACCGGCGTCTGCCCCGGGCATCGCCAGCGGGCCGAGCGGCTCCACTCGGGATCTTGCATCGATGTTCACCTTCACGGGGGCCGCCGCCCGCGAGGCGTACGAGTGCAACCTCGACGCATCGGGATGGCTGCCGTGCGCCACGCCGTACACCACGAGCGCCCTCGGCGAGGCCCCGCACACCCTGGTGGTGCGCATCAGCGACGCAGCAGGCAACGTGAGCCCCACCGCCACGCGCCACTGGACCATCGACCGGACGCCACCTGCGGGCCATGCCACCATCGACAGCGCGCCCACGAATCCGTCATCGAATGCCACGCCGCGGTTCACCTTCAGCGGCGTGACCACCCCCGAGTCCTACTCGTGCCGGGTTGACGGCGGTGGCTGGGGCCCCTGCACCAGTCCGTTCACCCTGGCGTTGCTCGCCGACGGAACGCACACCTTCGAGGTGGCCCTCACCGACGAGGCCGGCAACATCGGTGCCACCACCGCGTACTCGTGGTTCGTGGACACCGTGGCTCCCACAGTGAGGCCGAGCATCCTCACGGGCCCGGGCACCTTCAGCAAGGATCTGACTCCGTCGCTCACATTCGCCGGTGCGGGCGTGGGCGACACCTACGCCTGCGCGATGGACACCGGCCAGTACAGCGACTGTGAGAGCCCGTACACATCGGCGCAGCTCGCCAGCGGTTCCCACATCTTCCACGTGGCCCTGCTGGATGCCGCCGGCAACCGCGGCCCCGACGCCACGCGCACGTGGATCACCATCGCCGATCCGCCCGTGACCGTCCCGGTCATCACGTCCGGTCCCAACGGTGCCACCGGCGACGCGACACCGAGATGGGCGCTCACTGGCGCCGGCGCCAATGAGACCTACGAGTGCCAGATGGATGGCGACCCGTTCAGCGGATGTACCAGCCCGTTCACCTCACCGCGCTTGGCAGATGGCCCGCACGTCTTCGAGGTGCGCACCGTTGATCAGGCCGGCAGCGGCGGTACAGCGCTCACCCGGAACATCACGGTGGACACCGTGGTGCCCGGTGAGCCCTCGGTGTCAGGCGCGCCGTCCGGTGCCACCAGCGCCACCGCTGTGAGCGTGAACATGTCGGGCGAGCCCGGCGCCACCTTCGAGTGCAAGCTCGACTTGGGTGGCTGGGTGCCCTGCACTTCGCCCTTTACGGCAAGCGGGCTTGCAGATGCCATCCACACGCTGCAGATGCGCTCGCTCGATGCCGCGGGCAATGTCAGCAGCGTGGTCACCAGCACGTGGACCGTTGACACCACTGCGCCGGCAGCGCCGACGGTGGGCAACCGCCCGGTGAGCCCCACCAGCCAGACGAGTGCCAGCCTCGCACTCACCCCGGCCGAGCCCGGCAACACGTTTGAGTGCCAGATAGACGGCAGCCGCTGGGATCTCTGCACCAGCCCGCTCGCGCTATCTGGTCTCTCCAACGGATCGCATGTGGTCAACGTGCGCGCGCTCGACGCCGCGGGCAATACGAGCTCGCCCGTTGGGGTCACCTGGACCGTGGACACGATTGCCCCGGCCTCGGCGCCGGGCATCGCGGGCGTTCCCACCGCCATCACCCAGAGCAGCGCGCTCTCAGCGACCCTCACGGGCGAGCTTGGCACCACCTTCCAGTGCCGCGTCGATGGCGCGGGCTGGAGCACGTGCACCGGTCTGGTCACGCGCAGCGGGCTTGCCGATGGCACGCACGTCATCGAGGCGCGCCTGCTGGATACCGCGGGTAATGCCGGCCCGACGTCCCGCCAGTTGTGGACCATCGACACCACCCCGCCGCCCGACCCGCCGTCGATCGCTGACATCCCGGCGGTGACGGCCAACAGCTCGCCCACGTTTACGTTCACCGGTGACGGCACCACCACGTTCCAGTGCCAGGTGGATGGAGGCATCTGGGCGGTGTGCACCAGCCCCTTCACCACAGATCCTCTGCTTGACGGTGCACACACAGTTCAGATGCGCCAAATTGATGTCGCAGGGAACATGGGGCCGGTTGCCACCACGTCGTTCACCGTTGATACCAACGCGCCGCCTGAGGTGGTCGTTACCGGGATCCCGGCCAGCCCCACGCACGCCACCTCCGCCACGCTCGCGTTCGCCATCGAGCCGGATGCAGTTCTTGAGTGCCGTGTAGATGGGGGCACCTGGCAGGACCCCTGCCCGTTCAACCCGCTCACGATCTCGGGCCTCACCCAGGGTGCGCACGAGGTTGTGGTGCGCCAGCACGACACGGCAACGCCACCCAACTACTCGTATGAGACAGCCATTCGCTGGATGGTTGACACCACGCCGCCGGTCGCCCCGGGTACGGCACCGCGCCCGGCCAACCCCACCAACACTCCCGATGCGAGTATTGGGATCACGAGCGAGCCCAACACGGTGACCGAGTGCCGGTTCCTCGGTGGCATCTGGCAGACGTGCCCCAATCCGGTCACGTACTCCGCACTTGCTGACGGCTCGTACGTACTCGACGTCCGCAGCACCGATACCGCGGGGAATGTCAGCGCCCTCTCCACGGTGAGCTGGTCCGTTGACACTTCGCCACCCACTGGCGCCGCCGCCATTACCTCGGGTCCGTCCAACCCGTCGTCGTCATCGGTGGCGGCGTTCAACTTCACTCTCGGTGCCGATGGTGCAGCCGCCCAGTGCTCGCTTGATGGCGCTGAGTGGGCACTGTGCACGTCGCCGGCCACCTACACGGGAATTGCTCCGGGCAACCACGCCCTGCGCGTCCGCATCCTCGATACCGCAGGCAATGCCGGCGCCAACATCACCAGCGCGAGCTGGGAGATGTTCGTACCGCCGAACCCGCCAGCAGGGGCGCCAGGTGTTCAGCTCAACGGCGGGGCCGCGTATGCCACTGATCGTCAGGCGATCGCCGACATCGTCTGGGTCCCGGGGACGCGCTACATAGAACTGTCCACCCGGGCCGACTTCGCTGGTGCGGTACGCAGCCCGATCTCCACCCAGGAGGCATGGACCCTCGCAGCCGGTGGGGCGGGCACCCGCACGGTGTATTTCCGCTTCCTGGATGCCTCCGGGAGAG
Organism: Thermoleophilia bacterium; assembly: GCA_037138115.1. Lineage (GTDB taxonomy): Bacteria > Actinomycetota > Thermoleophilia > Miltoncostaeales > Miltoncostaeaceae > SYFI01. The sequence goes on from JBAXJA010000047.1 coordinate 13,086, forward strand.
TCATCTCAGGCGGGTCGGCATCGATCTACCTCGACGCCGACCCACCGGTGGTGGCGGGCATCGCCCTCGCACTGGGCACGGGTGATTCGGTCACCGTGACGCCCGCCATCACCGATACCGGGAGTGGCGTCGCCTCGTGGCAGGCAACCGCTGATCCCGCGACCCCGGGCGCGGTGCTGTCGGCATCCCGCACCAGCACGACGGTGACTGCGCCCGACGGCGAGACTGTGTATGTACGCGGTATCGATCGCGCGGGCAACGTGTCGGCGTGGGTCAGCGCAGCAGTGCCCGCGCGGGCGACGACGCCGTCCCCGGGGACAACTCCGGCCGCGCCTGCGACGCCGCCGCAGGCCACCATCGTGCTCACGGGCACCACGGTGAATAGCTCTGGCGACGCCGAGGTGGGCACTACGTGCCGCAGCGCCAGTGGGCAGTGCCACATCAGGATGGTGTTCCTGATCGGTGGCGTTCCAGTGTCCACCACTGACGGTGTGGTGCCCGACGGCCAGAGCCGGTCGATCGTGTTGAAGCTGCCCGCCACCCTGCAGCGTCGACTTGCGCGAATTGGCACGATAAAGGCCACCGTTCGCAGCGAGGTCACCACTGACGGTGAAACGAACACGGTTGATCAGATGATCAGCCTGGTGGCGCCCGATGCCAAGCAGGTCGTGCAGGCACGCGCGGCCGCGCTGAAGGGCTCACATGATTCGCTGACCGTGGCCGCCCGCTGTAAGGGCTCGCTGGCCGCTCGATGCCGCGCAGATGTGGTGTTGCAACTGGTGGGGGTCGATGGCAGCCGCCACGCGGCGAACCAGGCGACGTCGGTGGGGAAGGCCCACATGGAGGGTGCCACCGGCACCCGGATGGGGGCGAAGATCGTGCTCACCGCAAAGGGTAGGCGACTTCTCAAGACGCACGGCATGCTGCGCGTGCGGCCCGTCATCACGGTCGCCGGGAAGGCTTTCCGGGGCCCCGTGGTGACCTTGGGCGGCATCACCGCTGGCGACTGGATCCGCAAGGTGCTCGCTGAGCTCGATCGTCATGGGCTCGCCCGCACCGACCTCAATGCTGTGCTCGATCAGGTGCAGGCTGGCACCATCTCGCCGCAGGACGGTGCCGATGCCATTGAGAAGGACATCCAGCCCGCGCGCGAAGATACGCTCGCCCGCCTGCGTGCACTCACCCCACCACCTGCACGTCTCGCGCCAATCAGTCGCGAGGTGCTGTCCGCATTTGCCGTGTCGCTGGCCGCCGACAAGGCCACCGCCGGGCACCTCCGCGCGGGCGGCCTGCCGACCAACGACCCCAACTCACCACTGCATGTGCGTGCATCGGCCATCAAGTCGAAGCTGATGGCCGATCTTGCCGCAGCCGCGAAGCCCTTTGCCATCACGGTGCCGCAGGCCCGAAGCCTGTGGCCCTAGCCGGGCTGCGTTACCCGCCGGGCGGCTGCGTGCTCTGCGCCTTGGCGAATATGTCCGCCTCACGCTTGCGGGACGGGTAGAAGAACACCACCACCAGCGCTCCGAGCACCGACGAGATGAGGGCCAGCATGATGGCCGCAGTCTTCCCGTCCGTGAATGCCTGGTTGGCGGCCTCAATGAGTTTCTGCCCATCGGCCGGTGAGTACCCCTCGGCCACGCGCTGGGCACCGG
>JBAXJA010000048.1:0-14599 GCA_037138115.1 Thermoleophilia bacterium
TCCCCCGCCAGCACCCCCGCTCCGGCTGGTGGCGCCAAGAAGACCGGCTGGGAGGCCCTCGACAAGTGGGTCGGCGACGACGGTGCCCCCACTGAGTCCGGCCCGGCCGCCTCGTCGGGCGGCGCAAAGTCGTCCGGTGGCGGCTTCTGGGACAAGCTCAAGGCGTTCTTCTCGGGCAAGTAGTCACCCCATTCAGGGGTAATTGGACGCGCTCGCAGGGCGCCATGCCGGTAGCATCCGTCGGGTAATCGACGTGAGGAGACGGCATGGCGTCCAGCGACGCGTCAATCGGGCGGATTGAGGAGATCCTCGGCACTGATGCCGAGTCACTGCTCGGCCACACCTGCACCACCATTCCGGCGGCCAGCATCCATCAGCCGGGTCCCGACTTCATCGACCGCGTCACTGCCGCGAGCGACCGGCCCATTCCGGTGCTCCGTTCCCTGCAGCAAATGTACGGCCACGGCCGTCTCGGGGGTACGGGCTTTATGTCCATCCTCCCGGTTGACCAGGGCATCGAGCACTCTGCCGGCGCCTCATTCGCCAAGAACCCGGCCTACTTCGATCCGGCCAACATCGTCGAACTGGCCATCGAGGGCGGCTGCAACGCGGTGGCCACCACGTTCGGGGTGCTGGGCTCGGTTGCGCGTAAGTACGCGCACAAGATCCCGTTCCTGCTCAAGCTCAACCACAACGAGTTCCTCACCTACCCCAACGGCTTCGACCAGATCATGTTCGCGTCGGTGGAGAAGGCCAGCGAGATGGGCTGCGTCGCAGTGGGCGCCACCATCTACTTCGGGTCCGAGGAGAGCAAGCGTCAGATCGTCGAGGTCGCCGAGGCCTTTGAGCACGCGCACGATCTGGGCATGGCCACCGTGCTGTGGTGCTACTTGCGCAACCCGGCCTTCAAGACGGCCGATGAGGACTTCCACACCGCCACTGACCTCACCGGCCAGGCCAACCACCTGGGCGTCACCATCGAGGCCGACATCATCAAGCAGAAGGCCCCCGATACCGCTGCGTCGGGCTTCGACACGCTGAAGTTCGGCAAGAGCGACCCACGCATGTACTCGGAACTCATGACCGATCACCCGATCGACATGACCCGCTATCAGGTGGCCCACTGCTACATGGGGCGCATCCCGCTCATCAACTCGGGCGGGGCCTCGGGTGCCAACGATTTGCACGACGCCGTGTCCACAGCGGTGGTCAACAAGCGTGCTGGCGGCGCAGGCCTTATCAGCGGCCGCAAGTCATTCCAGCGCCCCATGAAGGAGGGCGTTGAGCTGCTGAACGCCATCCAGGACGTGTACCTCTGCGACGAGATCGGCCTGGCGTAACTCCCAGCCCCCTGCCGCCCCGTTGGAGGGTTGCAGGGGGTCGCACATAGTCGAAACGAGTGGTCCACGGTGGGCCGGGCGAGTGACCGTCACCGGGTTCTGGTGGTTCGCTGAGGTTCCGTGCCCCCATACATGCTTGGTCCGCGCCGGGGCCGTGCGTAGGATCGTGGGATGGGCAAGCTTCGCCACGAGCGTTCTGCAGGAGGGGTGCTGCTCATCCCCATCGGCGAACGTCTTCTCGTTCCCCTCATCACGGTGCCCGGCACAGAGGTGGTGGGCCTTCCCAAGGGGCGGCTGGAGAAGGGCGAGACCCGGGCCGACGCGGCCATTCGTGAGGTGCGCGAGGAGGCCGGGCTCACCGGCATGGTCATCGAGACGCTCGGCACCATCTCGTACAAGTTCTGGGCGCAGTCCGAGAAGAGCCGTGTCAGCAAGAGCGTCGAGTTCTTCCTCATGCTCTACCGCGCGGGGTCGCCTTCCAAGTTCCCCGATGCCGAGGTGGACAACGTGCGCCTGGTGCCCATCGAAGAGGCCGAGGCACTCATCACGCATTCGGGCGAGCAGGCCATTTTGCGCGCCGCCCGCCGCCGGGTGCGCGACCTCAGCGCCGACGGCTGGATGGCCGTGACCGATCGCCCCGCCCGTGCCCGACTCGGCACCGCGGTGGCCTAGCTCGGTGTTCGCGCTCAACTTCTACTCGCCGCTGTTCATCGAGCAACTGCGCAAGGGCCGTAAGACCGCCACCATCCGCCTGGGCGACAAGCGCGCAAAGTACGCACGGGGCCAACTGGTGTGGGTGACTGTTGGCCATCGGCACGGCCCGCGCCAGCGCCTCTTCACCGCCATCATCGATGAGGTGACGGTCAAGCGGGTGTCCGATCTCACGCAGCGCGAGATCGAGCGCGACAACCCCGAGTTCCGGCTGGTGGAGGATGTCCAGCAGTTCCTCTCGCACATCTACTCGCGTCCCATCGACCTCGACGATGAGGTGACCATCGTGCACTTCAGCGAGGTCATCGAGTACCCACCGCTCGACTGACGCGTGCTGGCGGTCGCGCCCCCGGCGTGATGCGGTCGCGCCCTACGGCGTGGTGCCGACGAAGAGCACCGTCATGCCCGCACTGCTCGCGGTGACGGTGGGCGAGCACGACCCGCCACCAACCGTCTGCTCCACCTGCAGGCGCACGTTGTAGGTGCCCGGGGGCAGGTCGACGGGCGTGGCACCCATGAATACGACGGCCCCGAAGGTGTACTGCACCGGAAGCGTCGCGGTGACGGGAAATGGCGCGCCGCTGTCGGGCGAACCCAGGGTGGACCCGCTGCCGGTCCGGACATCGGCGATGAGCCGTGCCCCTGTTGCTCCGGTTGCACTCAGTCGCGCCTGCCCCGAAATCCATACGCGACTCGTCTGCGTTGGGTTGATGACCATATTGGCCAAGTCAGCTGTCCCGCAGCCCGTGAGCGAGCTGGTGGGCGCTCCAACGATGCTGTTCCCGTAGCTCAGCCCCGCCGGGCCCTGCGTACCGATCGGCCCCTGGCCCCCACTGTCTCCCACCGGGCCGGGCGCCCCGTCGGACCCCGAGTGTCCAGCCAGACCCTGGGCGCCCCGTCGGCCCCGCGCCCCCGTCGGCCCCATCGGTCCGATGGCAGTTGGAAGAATCCGCTCCAGCTGCCCGGGCTTGAAGTCCACGGCCAGGAGGGAATGGTTCTTCACCTTCGCGCTGGTCACGGACCTGTTGCGCAATTGCGCCGTTCCCACCGAGTTCTTGGGCAACTTCGCAGCGGCATACCCCCCGCCCGCTGCCGCGACGACAAGCGCGATGATTGCGATGACAACCGCCGGAGACGGCCGATGGGTGTGGGATGTGAGGTTCTGCACGGCTCAGGAGGGAGGGGCGGGAACCGAACATTACCCCTTGCGGGGATTGTGTATCACCCCCGCGCCGGCAGTCACCGACGCGGGGGGTACCGGGTGCTAGCTGGGCTGCGGCACAATCCGGATGTACGGCTTGGGCTCCTGCCAGCCATCGGGCCAGATCTGCTTGGCGGCCTCGTTGTCCACGGAGCCGGCGATGATCACGTCGTCGCCCTGCTGCCACTGGGCCGGGGTGGCCACCTTGTGCTTGGCGGTGAGCTGCAGCGAGTCGATCACGCGCAGCACCTCGTCAAAGTTGCGGCCCGTGGTCATGGGGTACACGAGCAGAAGCTTCAGCTTCTTGTCGGGTCCGATCACAAACACGTTCCGCACCGTCTGATTGTCAGCCGGGGTCCGCACCAGGGCGTCGCCCTCCACGTCGGCCTGCAACATGCCGTAGGCCTTGGAGATGGCGAAGTCGGTGTCGGAGATCAACGGGTAGTTGAGGGCCGTGCCCTGAGTCTCCTCGATGTCCTTGGCCCACGCGCCGTGGTTGTCGAGCGAATCAACCGACAGGCCGACGATCTTGACGCCGCGCTTGTCGAACTCGGGCTTGATGCGGGCCATGTAGCCCAACTCGGTCGTGCAGATGGGCGTGAAGTCCTTGGGGTGCGAGAAGAGCACGGCCCATGAATCGCCGATCCAGTCGTGAAACTGAATCGTGCCCTCGGTGGTCTGCGCCGTGAAGTCCGGCACGGTCTGGTTGATGCTGAGTCCCATGTGTCTCTCCGTATCAGCGGTGCTTATGCCACGCAACGCTGACGATTATGGCACGGGATGCATGAAACCCCGCGCGGATGGTGCCGCGGGGTTTCATGCCTCAACCGCAGTGAGCGGAGAGGGGGGGATTTGAACCCCCGTCGGACCATAAGCCCGAAACGGTTTTCGAGACCGCCGCATTCGACCGCTCTGCCACCTCTCCGCGCGGGAGGGTACCAATCTCGCTCTGCCCCGTGAGTTCGCTACCATCGCGAACCCCGGAGAGGTGTCCGAGCGGTCGAAGGAGCGCGCCTGGAAAGCGCGTAATCGGGTATCCCCCGGTTCGAGGGTTCAAATCCCTCTCTCTCCGCTGATCCCATCCGGAAGGGCCATCATCACGGGCCCTTCCGGATGCAGGGTTGGTCGACCTGATCAGCCGATGATCGGCCTGAGGTCTCCCGTGCAGTGCGGGCAACGCGTGGCCGCAATCGACACGTCCTCGATGCAGTGGTCGCATGAGCGCTTCTCGGCCTTCTCGCCCATCACGCGCAGGGCACCCTTCACGACGAGAAACAGCACGATCGCGATCAGCACGAACGAGATGAGCGCGTTCATGAAGTTGCCGTACGTGAAGACCGATCCATTGATGGTGAACGTGAGTGCCGAGAAGTCAGGCTCGCCGAAGATCGCCGCGATGAGCGGGGTGATGAACGATTCGACGAGTGACTTGATGAGCGCCGCGACAGCAGCCCCCAGAACGAATGCGATGGCAACCTTGAGCAGGCTGTCCGAAAAAGCGAACGCCTTGAAATCACCCCAGAACCGTGCCGTGCGCGTGGGAGTCCTCTCAGCCATGACTTACACCCTCCTCGTTGGGATTCGCTGCATGGGGGGTGGAATGAAAAGGAGGGTACCGGCCCTGCGGCGCGAGTCGTTGTCGTGCCGGGGCCGCCGGCTGCACCGGCGTGTGCCCGGGCTATCGGGGGTCGAGGCCCTCAATCAGCACGCGGCATCCCGCCGTGACCGGGTCTTCCGGGTCGAAGGCCGCCAACTCGGCGTTCTCATTCACCCGCTCCAGCACGCCGCGTACCAACCCGCGGTGCAGGACGCAGATCAGGTGGCCGCCCTCCGCCTGAACCGCCTCCTTGAACGGGCAGGCGCGCAGGCGCAGATCCATCTCACCGGCCTGGCGGTCCGCCTGACTCGTGACCTCTTCCGGCGCAAAGCCCATGCCTGCGAGTCCTCCTGTGAGGGCTAGCGTTTGACCACCGACATCGCTTCCGGCCATACGCAACCCACGCTCCATCCCAAAGGCTTCCACGACATCCTCGGATGCCCCGCTGCGACGAACGATTTCAAGGAGTAGCCGCACCAGTTCACGATGCCCCACCGCAGCAACCCCGTGGGGCGCCACCAGGTTGTAGCGCTGGCTGGGCCGCCCTCGTCGCCCAGTGGCCGCCGATGCCTGGGATGTGACCACGCCGGCCTGTTGCAGCACCGAGAGGTGCTGTCGGATCGCATTGGGGTGCAGGCTCATGTGGTCAGCCAACTCGGACACCGTCATCCCGAGGGGCGATCCGCCGAGTGCCTCGGCGATGCCTGCCCGCGACGGATGGGCGAGGGCCTTCGCCTCCTGTGAGCTGAGGCCCGGTGCATTCTCCGTGGCTGGTGGGACAGGTGTCATATTTCTCCAATAGCGGCTGTAAGAAAGGTTGGTGATCTGATTTACTCCACATTACACAGTAAGAATCAATGGCGGCGGCTCCCCCGGTCGCCGCCCACCGGAAGGATTCAAAGTGAATTCCCAAGGAGAGCCCAGGAAGCCCCGCCGCGTTCGTACCGGCGTTGCCGTTCTCGGATCCCTCGCAGTAGCGGCAGGCGCATTGACGCTGGGAGTCGGACTCTCAGGTTGCGGTGACTCCGCATCTGCGTCGGCCGAGCCCACGACCACTGCGCCCGCTGCCACCAAGAACACCATGAGTGCCGATGCACCCGCATACAAGGACACGCGAGTTCAGAAGGTGCACTTCGACATGACCGAGAAGGTCGTCGAGATCGCACCGGGGAAGGTCGTCAAGCTGTGGACCTTCGGCGACCAGGTGCCGGGCCCGGTGGTGCGCGTTCGTGTGGGCGACACGGTGCAGGCGTCGATCACCAACAAGACCTCCATGCCGCACTCGGTCGACTTCCACGCCGCGCGCATCGCCCCCAACAAGGCATTTCGCGACGTCGCCCCCGGCCAGAGCTGGTCATTCTCGTTCGTGGCCACCAGCCCGGGCGTGTTCATGTACCACTGTGGCACCGCCCCGGTGGTGCATCACATCGCCAATGGCATGTACGGGATGATCATCGTGGAGCCCAAGGAGGGCCTGCCACCCGTCGATCGCGAGGTCGCGCTCGTGCAGTCCGACTTCTACGTCTCCGACACACCGGGGACGACGGTTGACGAGGCCAAGCTGATGAGCGGTATCCCGACCGTGGTGGCCTTCAACGGCTACGCGGGTCAGTACAAGGAGAACCCGATCATGATCAAGCGCGGCGAAGAGGTTCGCGCGTTCATTCTGGCGGCGGGTCCCAACACCTGGAGCGCATTCCACGTGGTGGGCACCATCTTCGACCGTGCATGGACGGACGGCAACCCAGCCAACGAGGTAGTGGGTAACCAAACCCTCAACCTCGCGGCATCGCAGGGCTCGATCGCCGAATTCCATGTGGATCAGGAAGGTATCTACCCCTTCGTCACCCATGACTTCACCAATGCGGCCAAGGGAGCGGTGGGCCTGTTCAAGACCAAGGGAGCCAGCGGCACGATGAGCCACTGACCCCACAGCGGGGAGCAGGTCGCAGGACCCGGCAGCACCTCCCGCCCATGTGGCTGGGGGTGCTGTCGGCGTATGAGGGTGCCCCGCCCCCCGGGGTGCGTCACCAGCCCGTAAGCCATTCCGTAGGGTGGGTTTCGGCTGGTACCCTGCCGGACCCCGGGCAGTTAGCTCAGCGGGAGAGCGCCCGCCTCACACGCGGGAGGTCACTGGTTCAATCCCAGTACTGCCCATTTCATTTTCCAGGCGCGCGCAGGCCGGCGAGCAGGCTTGCCGCCGACCCGAGATCAACCGCGCGTGGCTCGTCACTGAAGTCATGCTCAGTTCGGAGATCGTAGAACGCACGCAGTTCGGTCGATTCGATCACGTCATCGATCCGCACGTGTCGCACCGCCTCTTGATCAGCCACGCCAGCCACCGCGTGCTCAAAGGCCTCTGCGCCATCCTTCAGGCGGCGGCGAAACCGCGCAACGCGGGACGGTGTGGGTGTGCTCCGTCTAGTGTTCGGGGCAGGTCGGAAATACATCCACCTGCTCCCCTTGGGACTCCCCAGTGAAGACACTCGCGATTGCTCTTGTCCTTGCACTTCCCACGCTGGCGGTGGCAGGGACAGCGCCCGAGCAGCCCCTTCGGGTCGCGGTCGGCCTCACCCGCGACACCGCGGGCCTCGAAGCATTCGCAAACGCAGTGTCAAACCCCGCAGGCCCGGCGTACGGGCGCTACGCATCTGTCGGAGCGCTCGCGGCACAGTTCGGTGCCACGCCGGCAACGGTGCGTGCCGTTCGTGCCGAGCTGCGCAGCATCGGAGTGGTCGGTACCACGCTCGATGTGACACATGGATTTCTCATTGCCACCATGACGCCCGACCAGGCCGATGCCTTCAGGCCGGGCAAAGGTATTCAGGACCCGGCACTTGTGACCGGTTTCACGGTAGGTGCCCCGCAGTTGCAGCCCGCCGCCGCACGCGAGACCGGGCGCGCATTCGGGGGCATGACACCGGTATCCCCGGGCAGCGTGGTGTGGCCGTCGCGCACCGGCACGGCAACCGGGTGCGCGGCCGGTACCTCCGTCCCGACGCCGAAGACCCCGGAGGACCGCGCGGCCTATCCCAACGCGCTCGCATTCACCCCGAATCAGTTCGGTTCGGCGTTCGGGTTCGCTCCCATGCGCCGCGCCGGCATCGGCGGCCAGGGGGTGCACATCGCACTGTTTGAGGCCGATGGCGGATACCTCCCAGGCGACATGACCGCCTACGCCGAGTGCTTCGGCCTGCCTGCGCCAAATCTGCGGGCCGTGCCCGTGGGGCAGGCGACGCCGATTGACCCGGCATCCGGTGCCTCCACCATCGAGACCACACTCGACATCCAGGCCGTCATGACGGCTGCTCCGCTGGCGCGGATCAGCGTGGTGGAGGGCACGGCCGCCGCGCCGTTCCCCGAGATCCTCTCGGCTGCGCTCGATGCACGTCGGATGAAGGGCCTGCCCGATGTCATCTCCGTGAGCTACGGCATCTGCGAGTCACTGGTGCAGAGCGGCGGCATCGACCTTATCGCCGGACCAGCGGCGCGGCACCTCACCGACTGGGTGGCCGCAACTGCCGCGGGCGCCGGGGTGAGCATGGTCACGGCGACTGGCGACTCGGGTGCCGCCGGCTGCGCGCACCTGATGCCGATCATCCCGCAGGACGCCCCCTTCACGCTGGCGGCGATGACTACGAACTGGGCGTCGTACCCGGCCACCTCGCCGTGGTTCACGGCAGTTGGGGGCATGGATATGACCCTCACCAGGAGCAACGGCGTGCGAGGGGCCAGCGTGTGGAACGACGTTGCGCGTATCGGCCTGTCGGCGATCACCACCGCGGTAATTGGCGGCACACCCGTGTACGCGTTTGGGGCAGGCGGCGGGGGCGGGGGATCCAGCCTCGTGTACAGCCTCCCGTCGTACCAGCGGCGCGCAGGCATCGTCTCCAACCGCAGGCTCGTGCCAGATGTGAGCATGTTCGCGGCCCGCGGCATCGCCGTGTACTGCTCGGCGATGGCGTCCCAGGCGGGGCTTGGATGCGGAACAGCCGCTGAGCCCTCCACACCCTGGGTTTCTGTGGCAGGAACCAGCCTCGCCGCTCCACTCTTCGCCTCGGCAATCGCATTGGCAGACCAGGCCACTGCGAAGACCGGTCACGCCAATGTCGGCCTTGCCAATCCGCTGCTGTACGGCCGCGGACGCGCGGCCATGGTGGACGTCGGGAATGGCAACAACGACCTGTTCGGTACCGGCCGCTGCTGCTACGCGGGCCCCGGCTACGACCAGGCGAGCGGGCTCGGGTGGGCAGATGTTCCCGCCTTCGTCAAGGTGGCCCTGACCGGACGCCTGCCGCGGGGCTAGATCTCGCGGCGCCCCAGGTAGGCACGGCCGAGCGTGAGTTCGTCGGCGTGCTCCAGGTCGGCACCCACCGGCAGGCCCGACGCCAGGCGGGTCACCTTCAGGCGGTCGCGCACGCGGTCGGCCAGAAAGAGCGCCGTGGCCTCTCCGCTCATGGTGGGGTTGGTGGCGATCACCAGCTCGGTCACGCCATCTCGCTCGATGCGCTGGTCGAGTTCGACGATGCGCAGATCCTCGGGATCCACTCCGTCAATGGGTGAGAGCGCCCCGCCCAGTACGTGGTACCGCCCACGGAACTCATGGGTGCGTTCGATCGACATGATGGCCGAGGGCTCCTCCACCACGCAGATGACCGTTGAATCGCGTCTGGTGTCGGCGCACACCGGGCACAGGTCGCCTTCGGCGAATGAGAAGCACTGGGTGCAGGGTGTAATGCGATCCACCACGGCAGCGATTGCATCGGCCAGCGCACGTGGTCGCTCTGACGGCGCCCTCAGCAGGTGAAAGGCCAGGCGCTGTGCGCTGCGCGGTCCGATGCCGGGCAGGCGGGCCAGCTCGGTGACCAGTGCATCAACCGATGGTGTGAGGATGGACGCCATTCGGGAGGCGGGTGCGGCCTAGAAGCCCGGCAGCCCGAGGCCACCCAGGCCACCGGTGATGGCACTCATGCGCTGGTTCGCCAGCTCCTGCGCTGCCCGGAGCGCCTCGTTCACTGCAGCAACCACCACGTCCTGCAGCAGTTCCACGTCATCCGGGTCCACCGCAGCGGGGCTGATCTCCACGCTCACGAGCTCCAGCCCTCCGCTCACCGTGGCAGTCACCGCGCCGCCACCGGCCGATGCCGACACGGTCTCGGTGAGCAGTTCCTCCTGCACCCGGGCCATGTCGTCCTGCAGCTTCTGCATCTGCTTCATCATCTTCTGCTGATTCATCGCCATGGCTATTCCTTTTCGGTGGTGTCGATCAACTCGGCATCGAACGCCGCGCGGATCTCCTCGATGACGCGGGCGTGGTCAATCGGACCTTCGCCCGGAGCGGGAGTCGCATTCTCGGTGACTGCGGGCATGGGTGCATGCGCGGCGGGCAGCTCGACCACGCGTAGTGCCAGTGCCTCGCCGCAGAGGTCCTTGATGACCACCTCCACACCCGCCCGCTCGTCGGGGCGCGAGAGCATGGCCACGGCCACGCCGCCGTTGACCCCCACGGTGATGATCCCACCGGCCACGCTCTGTACCTCTGACCCCTGCAGGAAGGCGTGCAGGTGCGGGGAGTGCTGCTCGAGGATTCCCAGCACCCGCGGCCATGCACGGCCGATGTGCTCTGCGTCGGGCAGTACCGGGTCAAGCTCATGGGCGGGCTCAGGCGCGGCGGCGGCCCCGACATCGGTTGGCATCTCGTCGGGAACGGGTGGCTGATCAACCACCCCTTCGGGCGGCGGCGCGTCTGACCCTGGGTCATCCGGCATATCGTCGGGTGCATCGGGCACCGCGCGGAGCGCGGACGTCGTCGCCGGGGGCACCACGACAACGAGGGGCACCGGTGGCTCGGCCGGCAGATCGGGCACTGCCACAGGTGCTGGGGGCGGTGGTGCCGGTGCGGCTGGTGGTGGCACCGGTGTGGACGTGACGTCAGGCGCCGGGGGGGCAACCACAACGGGCGCCGGCGCCGGTCGCCCGCGCTCCAGTGCATCGACCCGGGCGGCCACTCCCTCGATACCCGGATCGAGGAATGGGCGTGACAGCTTGGCGGCCACGAGTTCCAGCTGAATGCGCGGGTCGGCCTGCCCATGGCGGATGCGCACCTGGGCATCTGCCAGCAGGTCGATGGCGCGCACCACCTGCACGGGGCTCAACTGGTTGGCCTGGGCACGCAGGCGATCGAGCTCGTCGGGCGCCAGGGCCCACTCCTCGCGCACCTGCGCACCCTGCTGAAGCAGGCAGGCGTGGCGCAGGTGGGTCACCAGCCCGCGCATCAGTTCCTCAGGGTCGGCTCCGCCATCAAGCGACGACTCCAGCAGGTCGAAAGCCCCTGCGGCATCGCCCTGCGCCATCAGGTCAACCAGGTCGAACAGGGTCTCGCGGCTCACCACGCCCAGCAGGTCGAGCGCATCGGCCAGGTCCACCTTCCCGCCACCGAAGGTCGAGATCTGGTCGAGTAGCCCCAACGCATCGCGGTATGAGCCATCGGCGGCACGCGCCACCAGGTCGAGCGCCTGCGGGGTGGTCTCGATGTTCTCGGTCTTCGCCACGCGCTCGAGCACGGTGAGGAGGTTTGCCACACCGGGCTTTCGCAGCGTGTAGGTCTGCAACCGCGATCGGATGGTGGGAAGCAGGTCCCACGGGTGGGTGGTGCACAGAATGACCACCAGCTGCGGTGGCGGCTCTTCGAGGGTCTTCAGCAGCGCGCTGGCTGCACCCTCCTGAATCTGGTGGGCCTCGTCCATGATCGTGATGCGGTAGCGGGACACCACAGGGGCGTAGCGCACGCTCTCCAGCCACTCGCGCATCTCGTCGATACGGCGGGCGCTCGATGCGGCGTCAACCTCCACCACGTCGAGCCAGTCGTCATGTCCGATGCGGCGGCATGAGTCGCACTCGCCACACGGAGTGGCGGTCGGCGCGGTAAATGCCTGGCAGTTGAGACACCGGGCAAGGATGCGCGCCGTGGTGGTCTTGCCGGTGCCGCGAGGACCCGAGAACAGAAACCCATGCGCAATGGTGCCGCGCTCGAGCGCATTCGAAAGCGTGCGTGCGACATGCCCCTGGCCGACGAGATCTTCGAAGCGGCGGGGCCGGTACCGGTTGTAGAGGCTCTGTCCGGGATCTGTCACGTGAGAGTTGGAAGTGTGACCGTGCACCCACCGTCGAGTACCTGCCGGGAAGTGGAACTCAGGGATATGACTCCGGCGAGGTGGCCCCACTGCGCGTGGGAGGGTCCGCTTAAGGCTGCTTCCTTCCGGACCTGACCTGATTCACGGTCGCCCACCGAATGGGACCTCGCCTTCAATGCCACATCATCCGAGCCCATGCCTCCGAGTAGGACCCTCGGGCGGGAGTTCAGCCCCGCTGTAGCGGATTGCGGATACAGGGCACCGCTAGCTCCCCGCCTAGCACGGTCACACGACGAGGATAGGGGACGCGCGCTCATCGCGCTCGCCCGACGGGCTACTCGCCCTTGCCGCGAGCCGCCTTGCGCGCGGCCTTGTCGGCCGCCTTGTCCTTTGTGGCGATACGGGGAGTGATGCGCTCGCCCTTTTTGCGGGCATTCATCGCCCCGAAAATGGCTGCGATGCCACCACCGATCATTGCCATGGTGAGCGCGAGGTACATCCACACCTTGGCATCGCCCTGCATTCCCGTGATGAGCCACATCAGGGTGCCCCACAGGAAGCCGATGACCAGGCCACCACCCACCCACTTGAGGCGGCTGGAGTCGCCACCCTTTTCGCTGACCCGGCGGAGGATTCCCATACGTGAAGTCTAGGGAAGGCGCCGGGCGCCGGGATACGGCATGGCGTCGCTGAGCCCGATGGCAAATGCGATGAGCCGGTACTCGAATGTGAGCGCGGCCAGCTGCCAGCGCATGATGCGCTCCGATCGGTGGCCCATCAGGGCGACAGCGGTGAACTGCATGACACCCAGGGCCACGTCAACCAGCAGCAGCACGGCGATGACAACGGCCAGTGGCCCATTCAGAATGATGCGTGCACCCGCGAGCCACCGGGACTGCGTGGGGGCGTGCGTCACATGGACATCCAGCGGATACGCACCGTGTGACTTCCACCCCGGGTGCTCCTCCACCAGCAGGCTCGCGTACCCGGCAACGCGAAGGAAATACCGGTGCCAGCGGCTCACCGGTTCCCAGAACCAGTCCGGGTTGCGCCCCTTGATGACGATGACGAACGCGATGATGATGCTCCACAGGGCCCAGATGCTCCACACCACTGCCCACAGCAGCAGAGGGATGATCACGAATGCGCGCACGATGGCCACGGCCCGGCCACTGACGTGCTGACGCTCGTAGGTGATGTCAACTGCGGGGAGATCGGTCACGGGATGATCGTACGGGGTACCGCCGCGCCCCGCGGCGACGCCGGACCCCGGTCGGCACTACAATCGCCCGCTGGCCCGGCCGAGGAGGTTGTCATCGCTCTCAGGGTCATGAAGTTTGGCGGCTCATCCGTCGCCGACACCGAGAAGATCCGCAATGTCGCCATCCGAATCGCCGCCGCCCGTGAGGGTGGCGACGATGTCGTCGTGGTGCTTTCGGCCATGGGCAAGACCACCGACGGACTGGTGGCACTCGCCGATGAGATCTCCGCGCTGCCGGCACCGCGCGAGATGGACATGCTGCTGTCCACGGGCGAGCGCATCTCATGCGCCCTCGTGGCCATGGCCCTGCACGACCTGGGGCACGAGGCGGCATCGTTCACCGGATCGCAGGCGGGAATCCTCACCGATGGCGCCCACACCAAGGCCAAGATCCTCGAGGTCAAGCCCGAGCGCCTGCGCGCCGAGCTGGCCAATGGGCACGTGGCGCTGGTGGCCGGGTTCCAGGGGGTGTCGGCGGACAGAAACGTCACCACGCTCGGGCGTGGCGGCAGCGACACCACGGCCGTGGCATTGGCCGCGGCGCTGGGCGCCGACGTATGTGAGATCTACACCGATGTGACGGGTGTGTTCACCGCCGACCCGCGCATTGAGCCCGGTGCCCGCAAGCTGCCCCTCGTGAGCCACGAGGAGATGCTCGAGATGGCCGCGTCCGGTTCCAAGGTCCTCGCCCTGCGCTCGGTCGAGGTTGCACGGCTTCATGATGTCCCGCTCCATGTGCGCTCATCATTCGCACCGGAGGAGGGGACCTGGATCACCAAGGAGACTCCCATGATGGAGAGGGCATTCGTGTCGGGCATCGCCCACAAGAGCGATGAGGCCAAGATCTCGCTGCTGGGGGTGGAGGATCAGCCGGGTGTGGCTGCCGCGGTGTTCACTGCACTCGCCGACGCGCTCATCAACGTTGACACCATCATCCAGAACGTGGGAGTGGACGGCCGCGCCGACCTCTCGTTCACCGTGCCGCTTCCCGACCTGCGCAAGGCACTCGACGTCATTGAGGTCATGGGCGACCGCCTGCCGCATCGCGAGACGCTGTCGGACGACCAGATCGGCAAGGTCACGCTGGTGGGCGAGGGCATGCGCTCAAATCCCGGTATCGCGGCCACCATGTTCCGCGTGCTCGCGGCCGAGGGCATCAACATCCAGATGATCGACACCTCCACCATCCGTATCACGGTGGTCATCGCCCGGTCCGAGGTCGAGCGCGCCGTGCGCGCCCTGCACGAGGCCTTCGATCTGGCCAGCGAGGCAGAGCGCCGCGGTGTTTAACGTCGCCGTGGTCGGCGCCACCGGCGCCGTGGGCAGCACCATGATCCGCGTGCTCGAGGAGCGGGG
>JBAXJA010000049.1:0-14574 GCA_037138115.1 Thermoleophilia bacterium
ATGAGTTTCTGCCCATCGGCCGGTGAGTACCCCTCGGCCACGCGCTGGGCACCGGCATACGACGATCCCACCTCCTGGGCCGCGCGCGTACCGACGGCCTGCGCCTGATCGGGCGGCAGTTTCGCGAAGGCCTTCGTGAAGTAGTCGGCATAGGCGAATGTGAGCAGGGCCCCGAGCAGCGCCTGGAACACCGCCCCGCCCAGATCCTTGGTGAGGTCCGAGGCCGACGAGCCCATGCCGGCGCGCGACACGGGGAGCGACGCGGTGAGCGACCGGCTGGCCGGTGCGCTGGCAAGCCCCACGCCGATACCCATGAAGCAGTAGGCGAGGATGACCCAGCCGATGTTCGCGCCCGGGTTCCAGGTGAACACCATCACGACGAACCCAAGCGATGTGATCGTGAGCCCCAGTGCGAGGGTCACGCGGGTGCCCGCCGTGTTCATAAGGCGATTGGTCACAGGGATCATTCCCATGAGAAGGATCCCCATGGGAAGCACCATCAGCACCGCCTCGAGCGGGCTCTTGCCCAGCACATCCTGCGTGAACTGCTGGCCGATGAACAGCGCCCCGATGAGTGCTCCGAAGGCGGTGAGGCCGCCCACGAACGCCACCCAGAACGACGGCACCTTGGCGGCGCGCAGGTCGAACAACGGGTAGTCCACATGCAGTTGCCGCCACGCAAAGAGCGCTCCCGTGACGATTGCGATGCCGAACAATGCGAGCACGGTGGGAGTGATGCCCTGCGCCGACAGCACGATTCCCAGCACGAATGTGCTCACCATGATCACCGACAGGATGCCGCCGGGGTGGTCCACCTTCTCGGAGTGCTCGCCGGCGTGCTTGGGCACCAGCCACCAGGCCAGGCCGACGACTGCGATCGAGAACGGCACGGTGATGAGAAAGACCGATCCCCACCAGAAGTGCGCCAGGAGGATGCCTCCCAGCACGGGGCCAAACACCGAGGTGCCGGCCCCGACGCCCGCCCAGATGGCCATTCCCCTCGTCATCGCCTTGCCGCTCCACAGCGCGCGCACCAGCGACAGCGTGGTGGGGTAGAGCATGCCCCCGGCCACGCCCACCAGCATCTGCGCGGCAATGAGCATGGCGGGGCTGCCGGCAAACGCCGACATGATGGAGAACGGCACCGACAGTGCGGCGCCCAGCAGCAGCAGCTTGCGCCGCCCGTAGCGGTCGCCCACCGCGCCCAGGTACACCACCGTCGCGGCGATGGCGATCTGGTACGCGTCGGTGATGCCGGTCAGCTGGCCGTTGGTGGCATGGAGCGCACGGCCGATGTCGGGCAGCGCGACGTTTGAGATCGACGTATTGATGTTGGCCACCACCGCACCGAGCACCAGCGTGAGCAGCACCAGCGCGCTGCGCGCTGGCCTGCGGTCGCCTGTTGCCGGAGCTGCCGTGGCTGCGCTCACGGCCCAACAATGTCAGCCCCCGCGTAGCATCGCGGGCGTGAGCCACCTCACTGAACTGATGCACAAGGGACACACGGTCGATGCGGCCGCCCTCAAGCGACACCTTGGCCGCATCCTCACGTATGCCGTGATGCTGCTGATCATCTTCGGCATCATCAAGTTGGTACCCAAGGTATGGGCCGATGTGGAGGCTGGCAATCCCTGGATGGTTGCCCTTTCCGTCCCATTCGAGATCCTGTCGGTGGCCGGGTACGTGCTGCTGTTCTGGGCGGTCTATGGGGCTGCTGCGCGTCGCGGCACGCAGGGCGTTGACACCCCCACTCGTCCACTGGGCCTGCGGGAGAGCATGCAGCTCACCACCAGCCGCCTTGCTCTGGGCGACACGCTGCCGGGCGGCGGCGCCACTGGGTTCGCTGTGCAGTTCTGGGCACTCAGCCGCGCGGGATTCAATGCCGCGCAGATCTCACGCACCACCACCGCATTCCTGGTGCTGAGCAACACCGTCATGACGGTGATGATCTTCGTGCTCGGCATTCTCATCGGCGCGGGGATTACGCAGGGGCACCTGCACCCGGCCATCACCTGGATTTCGGCCGGCCTGGCGCTGGCGGTCATGATCACGCTGCTGATGTTCGCGAGGAAGGGCCGCGACTTCGTGCCGCCCGACCCTGCCGACGAGAAGCCCATCACGGGCCGTTTTGCCAAGACGCGCACCCTCATGCGTCAGGTGGGCGACCGCCTGCCCCCTGGCGCCAATGACGCCATGCACATCATCCGCCGCCCCTGGGCCATCGTCGGAATGCTCGCCAACCCGGGCTTCGACTTCTGCGCCTTCTATCTGGGAATCGCGTCGGTGGGTGAGCCGCTGCCCTTGTCGATCATGCTCATGGCGTACTTCATCGGCCAGGTGGGGTCGCTGGTGCCGTTGCCTGGTGGCATCGGTGGCGTGCAGGGCCTGGCCATCGGGGTGCTCGTGGCGGGCGGCGCCGATGCCAGCGCGGCTACGGCCGGCGTGCTGGTGTGGACCGGCGTGGCACTGGGCACACAGATCGTGTGGGGCATGTGGCAGTACATCGGCCTTCGGAAGTCCATCAAGCAGTGGCAGGCAGAGGGCACCACCCCGCCCGCGGCACCCGCCTAACTGGAGACCCCACAAGCGTCACGTGCCGCCACGACCACCGACCTGTGCACATTTGTAGCGGTGACTGACCCCACCCGGGGTCTGACCCCCAATGCGCCCCCACGCGTGCACTCGGCCGTGGCAAAGCATGCACAGTTGTAACGGTGACTGACCCCATCGAGGATCGGATTCCATCTCGGATCTGGCGCACCGCTGGGGCGTACGCAGGGCGTGCACATTTGTGTCGGCGACTGACCCCACCCGGGGTCTGACCCCAGGCGCCCACCTTTTCGTGCACCCACGTGTGCGGAAGCGTGCACATTTGTGACGGCGACTGACCCCGCCCGGGGTCTGACCCCAGGTATGCCGTGCGTGTGTACCTCGGACTTTGCAGGTCCATTGGGCAGTGGCAGGCAAAGGCCCGCGCCGCGCCCGCGGCAACCGCTGAGATCGCCCCGCACCCTCGGAATGCCCGGTTCGAGCTGCCATCCCGCGGTTCGGGGATGCCATTGGTTCGCCGCCGCACCATTGACGCGCGGGGCTGACATCCATAGGGTCGGCGTGTGCCGAATAGCCCCGAGCCCGATGACGTCGTCGCAGCCGATATTCCCCCCCTTGACCCGCAGGTTGTGGTGTTGGTGGGTGCCACCGGGGATCTGTCGCGTCGCAAGTTGCTGCCCGGGCTGCTGCACCTCATGCGATCGGGTCTGCTGCCCGAGTGCCGCATCGTGGGTGTTGCCCTCGAGGAGATGGATGACGCTGAGTTCCGTGCCCTCGTGCGGGGCGCATGCAACGAGTTCGCCCGCTCTCCCGTGAGCCCCCTTGAGTGGTCGGCGCTCGCCGATCGGCTCACATACGCATCGCTCGCCAACGGATCATCCGATCTCGTGGCGCGCGTGGCCGAGGCCGAGGCCGCGTTGGGTGGCCAGCCCGACCGTCTGCACTACCTCAGCATTCCGCCCGCGGCGGCACCGTCGGTGGTTCGCATGCTGGGCGAAACTGGTCTGGCCGACCGGTCGCGCGTGATCATGGAGAAGCCGTTCGGTACAGATCTGGAGTCCGCGCAGGCGCTCAATGCGCTGGTGGGCACCGTGTTCGACGACACCCAGATATTCCGCATCGATCACTTCCTGGGCAAGGAAGCCGCGCAGAACATTCTGGCGTTCCGGTTCGCGAACGGACTCTTCGAGCCCATCTGGAATCGGCAGCACATCGATCACATCCAGATTGACGTGGCCGAGTCGCTCTCCATCGAGGGCCGTGGCGCCTTCTACGAGGGCACGGGCGCCTTTCGCGACATGGTGGTCACTCACCTTTTCCATGTGCTGGCGTTCATCGCCATGGAGCCACCCACGGCCCTTACTCCCGAGGCCATCGGGGAAGAGAAGAACAAGGTGTTCCGGTCAATGCGTCCGCTTGAGGTTTCGCATGTGGTGCGCGGCCAGTACGCGGGCTACCGCGATGACCCCACCACTGCCGACGATTCCGACACCGAGACCCTCGTGGCACTGCGCTGCGAGATCGACAACTGGCGCTGGGCCGGGGTGCCGTTTTACCTGCGCACCGGCAAGGCCATGGCGACGGGGGCCCGCATCATCTCCATCGCCTTCAAGGAGCCACCCCGCAGCATGTTCCCCGACGGGTCAGGGCTCGAGGCCGCTGGCCCGAACCACCTCACCTTCGACTTGGCCGAGGCATCGCGCCTGTCGCTGTCGTTCTACGGCAAGCGTCCCGGACCCGGCATGACGCTCACCAAGCAGAGCATGCAGTTCTCCATCAGCGAGGATGCCTCGCATGGTGACGTGCTGGAGGCCTACGAGCGCCTGATCTACGACGCCATGAGCGGCGACCGCACGCTGTTCACGTCAGCCGTGGCAGTGGAGCGGCTCTGGGAGGTATCGACCCCGCTTCTGGAGGACCCACCCGAGCTGCTGTCGTACCCGGTCGACTCGTGGGGCCCCGATGCGGTGCACGACCTCATCGCCCCCAGGCGGTGGCGCCAACCATTCGACCGGCAGTGGCGCGGCCCGCACTGAGGGCAGCAGCGCGGGGCTAGTGGGCGACCACGCCCGAGGGCGGGGCCTTGATGGTCTTGGGGGCCAGCAGCGCAATGAGGCCACCGAGAAACAGCACTCCGGCACCGACCAGCACGGCGGGGTTGAGGCCATCCACGAACGCCTGCCCACTGCTGTACGACCCGGCGCCCGTGAAGATGGCCGTCATCACCGCGATGCCCAGCGCACCACCTACCTCGCGCACGGTGTTGTTGGCGCCCGATGCCTTGCCGATGTCCTGCTCGGGTACCGACCCGATAAGCATGTTCGAGACCGGCGCGAATACCAGCGCCATACCGAATCCGGCGAGCAGGAAGCCGCCCGCCAGACCGCCGTATGAGATGTCGGGCGTGATGGTGAGCCCCATCCACAGGAACCCGATGGTCATGATGAACAGGCCCGATGCCATGAGCGGCCGCGAGCCGATGCGGTCGCTGAACGCGCCCGCGAGTGGGGCGATGAACATGGGCATGATCGTCCACGGCAAGATCTTGAGGCCAGCCTGGAACGCACTGTCACCCTGCACCGTCTGAAGGAACTGCGCGAGGAAGAAGACCGAACCGAACATGCCGAAGTACAGGCACACCGAGACCGAGTTGGCGACGGTGAAGCCGCGGATGCGAAACAGGCGAAGCGGCAGCATGGGGTACTTCGCACGCGTCTCCCAGAACAGGAAGAGTGCGATGAATACCACGCCACCGACAAACGTGGTGAGGATCTGGGGCGACGACCACCCGGCCTCATTCCCGCGCACGATTCCGTACACAAGGCCGAACAGGCCGATGGCAACAAGGACCAGACCCCCCAGATCAAGATGGCGGTCGGGGCCGTACGACTCACGAAGCTTCCACAGCGCGATGGGGGCGAGGATGAGCCCGATCGGCACATTGATCCAGAAGATCCAGTGCCACGACAGGCCATCCACCAGTGCGCCGCCCACCAATGGTCCTGCGGCCACCGCCAAACCGCTGATTCCCGACCAGATGCCAATGGCCAGCCCACGCTTGCCCGGAGGGAAGGCATCGGCCAGCAGGGTGAGCGACAGCGGCATTACCGGAGCGGCACCCAGCCCCTGCATCACGCGGAAGAAGATGAGCCAGTTGATGTCGGGGGCCAGCGCACAGCCGGCGGATGCCAGCGCGAAGATGGTGATGCCGATGGCGAACACACGCCGCCGCCCGAAGCGGTCGCCAAGGGCCGCGCCCGTGAGCAGCAGCGCAGCGAACGCCAGCGTGTAGGCGTTGACCACCCAGCCGAGCGTGGTGACCGATGTGCCGAGGTCAACGCGGATCCTCGGCAGCGCGGTGGTCACCACCAAGTTGTCGAGCACCACCATGAACAGGGCGAGGCCGGTGATGACAAGCGCCCAGATGTGGGCGTTCTTCGATCCTGGCTTCGGGGGGTGGATGGCGTGCGGGTGCGTGGTCATTGCGGCCAATCTAGGTGCCGCGGAGGACATCACCTAGCGGGGCCTGTGCCAAGAGTGATGGTGTATGCTTGCGGCCGCAACTATTGCACCGGCGATCGTCGGTGGCATCAACTCCCCAGGAGGAACCCAATGGCCGACGGTGTCAGCATCGAGATCAAGGACGGCGGCCCCGCCGTCATCAGCGGTGAGTTCACCCTCACCGGTGCAGACGGCAAGGTGATGGAGGGGCTCAACCCCGTCATCGCCATCTGCCGCTGCGGCAAGAGCGACAACCAGCCGTTCTGCAATGGGTCGCACGCCAAGTAAGACCGTTGCGCCGGGGCAGGCGGTGGAACCCGCCGGAACCCGCCGGAACCCGCGCCCGCGACTGAACGGAGCCGGGCGATAGACGCCGGGCGCCGTTTGGGGCAGATCCATTCGCCCCGCCGATTGACCAAAGGGCCCGGGCGACCGGGCCCTTTGTGTCCCTCGCCCGAGCACCCCCGTGGCGGCCAGGGTGACCGCCATGCCACCGTGCCTCCGGTAGGGTCAGCCCATGAGCATTCGACGCGAATTCGGCAGCACCGGGCTGATTGTCTCGCCCCTGTGCCTTGGTGGCAATGTGTTTGGCTGGACGTGCGACGAGCAGGCCTCGTTCGCCGTCCTCGACGCCTACGTGGAGGCCGGCGGCAACTTCATCGACACCGCCACCGTCTATTCCACATGGGTACCCGGCAACGTGGGTGGCGAGTCGGAGGCCGTCATCGGCCGCTGGCTGAAGGCGCGTGGTAATCGTGCCGACCTGGTCATCGCCACGAAGGTGGGGTACCCCGGCGACCCGCACATGCGCGCCGGGCTCGACCGCGCGAACATCCGTGAGGGCATTGAGGGGTCGCTCGATCGTCTGGGGATCGAGCAGGTCGACCTGTACTACGCCCACAAGGATGACCCGGCGACGCCGCTGGACGAGACCATGGGCGTGCTGAGCGAGCTGGTGGACGAGGGTCTGGTGCGCACGCTCGCAGCCAGCAACTATTCCGCGGGGCGCCTGGCAGAGGCACTTGATGTAAGTGAGACACACGCCCTTGCCCGCTTTGAGGGATACCAGCCGCACTTCAATCTGCTGGAGCGCGCCGAGCTGGAGGGCGACGCCGAGGACCTGTGCGTGCGCGAGGGACTGGGCGTGGCGCCGTACTTCACCTTGGCCCGTGGGTTTCTCACCGGTAAGTACCGCGAGGGCCAGGATCTTCCGGCCACCCCGCGCGCCGGGGGCATCGCGAACGAGTACCTCAACGACCGCGGGTGGGCACTGCTTGCCGTGCTCGACGAGGTCGCCGCCGCACACGGAGCCACCCCGGCCCAGGTGTCGCTTGCATGGCTCATGCAGCGCCCCAGCATCAGTTGCGCCATCGCCAGCGCAACATCGCCCGATCAGGTGGCCGAGATCATGGGCGCCGTGGGGCTCGAGCTCACCGACGCTGAGTGGGCGAAGCTGGATGCCGCAGGGCGATGAGCACCGGGTCGGCTGAGGCGCAGCAGCAGGCACCCCTCACCGTGCAGGTGTGGAGCGACTACATATGCCCGTTCTGCCACATCGGTCGCGAGCGGGTCGCGTACCTGGAGCGCGAATACGACGCCCAGGTGCAGTGGCTTCCCTTTGATCTCCACCCCGAGTACCCCGACGAGGGAATCCTGCGCGTGTCGCTGGTGGCCACCTACGGGCAGGAGGCCATTGACCGGGTGGCGGCATTGGCCGAGGCGTCGGGGCTCCCACATAACCCCAACCCGGATGTCGTTCCGCGCAGCCGCAAGGCGCTTGAGTTGGCCGAGTGGTCGCGCGGGTTCGGCGACGATGCGCACCGGCGCATGCATGACGCCCTGATGGATGCCTACTGGCGCGACGGCCGCGACATCGGTGATTGGGCGGTCCTCGAGGACGTGGCAAACAGCGTGGGGCTCGATGGAATGGTGGGGCGGCAGTCGGTGCAGCACGGGGCATTTGGCCCGGTTGTCGACGATTCCACCACCTGGGCGCACTCGGCCGGAATCACCGGTGTTCCGGCGATGGTGCTGAATGGCCGACTCCTGGTGAGCGGTGTCGTGCCGCATGAGGAACTCGACGATGCCGTGCGCGCAGTTCGCGAGGCCGACCCGGTCGAGGGCTGAGACCCCTCCGGAGACCGCTCTATGAGGGGTATTCCAGCCCTCCGTACTTTTCCGCGGAGGCCATGTGGTCGTGCCGCTCGGGGCCCGCGGCAGCAGACGCACCCGATGGGGCGTTGACGGGGCCTCCCCGGTCATGTACCAATCCCCATCCTCCCGCGCAGGGTGCCTTCCGGCATCCGCAGTGCGGTAGTGCATTCCGTATATGAATATTCGTCCGACACCCACCTCGAAGATGCCTTCCGGCGGATTCACCGCCGAGCATCCCCCGGTGGCGCGCGCCTAGCGGCGCGGGCCCGGGAACGGCAGATCCGGAGACGTTGATGGTCGATACCGACACGCCGCGCATTGTGGTGGGAGTTCCCAAGGAAGAGCGCGCGGGCGAAACCCGCGTGGCGCTCAGCCCCACGGCGCTTCCCCAGCTGACCAAGGCCGGGTTCGACATCGTGGTCGAGTCAGGCGCAGGGGACGCCGCCGGCTATCCCGACTCGACCTTCACCGACCGGGGTGCCCGGATCGGCTCACGCGACGACGTGTTTGCCGCCGACATCGTGGTGCAGGTAAACGTGATGGGCGCAGATGCCGCGAGCGCCGACCTGGCGCGGTTGCGCGAGGGGCTGATCGTGGTGGGTGCCGTGGCACCGTTCGCCCGGCCCGAGCTGGTGAAGGCCGTCGCCGGCACGGGCGCGGTGCTCTACGCGCTGGAGCTGGTGCCCCGCACCACCCGCGCGCAGTCGATGGACATCCTCTCCTCGCAGGCCGCCGTCGCCGGATACAAGGCCGTGCTGCTGGCGGCCAATGAGCTTCCCAAGATGTTCCCGCTGCTCACCACTGCCGCTGGCACCATCGCGCCGGCCAAGGTATTTATCGTTGGAGCCGGCGTGGCCGGTCTGGGCGCCATCGCCACCGCGCGCCGTCTGGGCGCCCTGGTGGAGGCCTACGACGTGCGCCCGGCTGCCCGCGAGGAGGTGCAGTCGCTCGGGGCCCGGTTTGTGGAGCTGCCCCTGGAGACCGACCAGGAGGAGGGCTCGGGCGGTTACGCCACGCAGCTCTCCGATGAGGCCATCAAGAAGCAGCAGGAGCTGATGGCCAAGACTGTGGCGGCGAGCGATGTCATCATCACCACCGCGCAGGTGCAGGGCACCACGGCGCCGCAGATCATCACGACCGAGATGATCAAAGGGATGGGCGCCGGGTCGGTCATCATCGACCTGGCCGCCGAGCAGGGTGGCAACTGCGAGCCCACCGTTGCCGGCGAGACCGTTGACGTTGACGGCGTGAAGGTGATTGGCGTGGTGAACCTGCCCGGCCAGATCCCGGTGCATGCCAGTCAGCTGTTTGGCAAGAACGTGGCCAACTTCCTCGGTCTGATGCTGGTGGATGGCGTGATTGATCTGGACGTGGATGACGACGTCATCCAGCAGAGCGTTGTCGCCCGTGGTGGCGATGTGGTCAATAACCGCGTGCGTGAGGCCCTGGGCCTTGTGCCGCTCCCCGAGCCCGAGCCGCCGGCACCTGAGCCTGCGCCCGATCCCGAGTCGTCTGAGGAGGCTGCCAAGTGAACGTCAGTACCGAGTTCATCATCACGGGGCTTTTTGTGTTCGCCCTTGCCGGCTTCCTCGGCTTCGAGACGATCCGCCGGGTCCCGCGCCTGCTCCACACGCCCCTGATGGCGCTTACCAACGCGCTGTCGGCCATCTCCCTGGTGGGCTCGTTGGTGGTGCTGGGTCGCCAGTACTCCACCTACGCCACCATCCTGGGGTTTATCGCCGTGGTGGCCTCCACCATCAACGTGGTCGGTGGATTCCTCATCACCGACAAGATGCTGCGCATGTTCAAGACGCGCCAGCAGAAGCCCAAGAAGGCCGCTGAGGCGGAGGTCGGTTCGTGACCGAGGCTGCGCACTACTTCCTCGACCCGAACAGCGCACGCGCGGTGATCATCGGGCTGCTGTACCTGGCCGGTGCCATCGGCTTTGTGCTGTCGCTCAAGTGGATGTCCGACGCCAAGACGGCGCGCAAGGGCATTTTCGCTGGCGAGATGGGGTTCCTGCTGGCGGTGATCGGCACGCTGATCATGCCGGGAATCACCAGCACCGGCTACATCTACATCGCCATCGCGCTGCTCATCGGTGCAGCAATCGGAGTGCCGCTGGGCCTGCTCGTTCCCATGACCGCCATGCCCCAGCGCATCGCGCTGTCGCACGCCTTTGGCGCCCTCGCCGCCGGCCTGGTGGGAATTGTGGAGTTCTTCAATTACACGCCCCAGATCAATGGCTTCGTCATGGCCGTGCTTGGAATCGAAATCGTGCTGGGGTGTCTGGTGTTCACCGGATCCCTTATGGCGGCCGGAAAGCTGCAGGAGATCCTTCCGCAGCGGCCGTTCGTGTACCCGGGGCAGATCTTCGTCAACTTCGGCGTGCTGGGCGTGGCCATCGGCTTTATCGTGGCCCTGGTCATCAACCCGGGCCTTACGTGGGCCATCCCGATCATCATCGTGTGCGGCCTGGTCTTCGGTGTGTTCCTCATCATCCCGATCGGCGGCGCGGATATGCCCACCGTCATCGCGCTGCTCAATGCGTACGCCGGTATCTCGGCCGCACTCCTGGGCTTTGTGCTCTCAAACAACCTGCTGATCGTCGCGGGTGCGCTCGACGGCATGTCGGGCCTCATCCTGGCCATCGTCATGTGCCGTGCCATGAACCGCTCGTTCAGCAATGTGCTGTTCGGCGCCTTTGGGCAGCTTGAGGAATCCACGGGCGAGCACGGTGAGATGGGGTCCATCCGCACCGCGTCATACGACGAGGCCGGCGACATCCTCAAGAACTCGCGGCTGGTGGTCATCGTGCCGGGGTACGGCATGGCGGTGGCGCAGGCGCAGCACAAGGTGCGCGAGCTTGCCGACACGTTGGCGGCAGAGGGCGTTGAGGTGAAGTACGCCATCCACCCGGTGGCGGGTCGCATGCCCGGGCACATGAACGTGCTCCTGGCTGAGGCCCAGGTGCCGTACGACCAGCTGCTGGACATGGAGGAGATCAACCCCGAGTTCCCGCAGGTGGATGTGGTGCTCGTGCTCGGTGCCAACGACGTGGTCAACCCATCGGCGCGTCACATGAAGAGCAGCCCCATCTACGGCATGCCCATTCTCGATGTGGACAAGGCCGCGTGCGTGATGGTGGTGAAGCGCTCCATGCGTCCGGGCTTTGCCGGTGTGGAGAACGAGTTGTTCTTCAACGAGAAGACCCTCATGGTGTTCGGCGACGCCAAGGACGTAATGGGCGAGCTCATCACCGAGGTATCGGGCAACCGGGACAGCATCAACGTCTAAGCGGTGTGATGGGCACCCGCCGCGTGTGCTCGCATACGAGCACACGCGGCGGGTGCACTGGCTCACCGCCGCGCCTGCCATGTGCCCCATGGCAGGCGCGGCAATGAGTATTGAGGCGAACACCATTTCGGGCGCGTCCGTCCTCCCGGGTGCGACACTCGTTGCGACGTAACCCCGTGCGCGTGATCCCCTTCCCCCTGAGCCGAGAACCGCTCCGTTGGATCGATGGTTCGGCGTGGCCGCGGCAACGTCATCCCTTCACCCGATTCCCACAAGGGAGCGACCTATGAGTGCACTTGAAGGCAACCGCCGCAGGCTGCGGACGTCGGCAATCCCCGTTGTAGTTCTGGGGCTCACGGGCCTGGGTGCCATTGCTGGCACCGCGTTCGCCCAGACATCCACCACGCCTACCACTGCATCTGCGCCGATGAAGGTCTACGACTACCCCTACTGCGAGCTGATTCCCGACACGGTGGCAAACGGGATCATCACCGAGCACGTGTTCAACACGCTCGGCTTCAACACATGCCCCACGTCGTCGTTCAGCACGATCACCGAGCAGAACGTGGTCGATGCCTATAACGCCGCGTACCCGCCTGCAGCGGGAGCAGCCCTCTCGACGTCGGCCACCATCAACGGCCGTCGTCACTGGGTGATGGACACCATCCAGTCCACGGGCGGCGTCACCGGATCAAGCGACACCCTCACCGTGAATGGCATGGAGCTCGGTCTCAAGGCCCAGCTGCAGGTGGCTGTGGGCGACGCGACCGTCGGGACCGTTCCCTACGTGGCGACCACCGTTTCGCGCGACACCGTGTACGTGTTCAACCGAGGGCACCGCATCTTTGAGCTGATTGCCCCGAACAAGCAGGTGTTCGTGATGCAGTCGTACAGCCAGCAGGTGAGTTCCAAGCTCAGGATGAAGACCCTGCGCTACATCGGTCCGAAGGATCAGCTTGCGGCTGGCTGGAAGTACCGGTCACGGGTGCTGACCAAGACCCTCACGCTCACAGCGGCGGGAACAACTCAGATCGTGAACGACCACTTCCTGAACACGTTCCAGGTGAACCCGGCGGCGAAGCGCTAGCCGACCTCTGTGCGGAGCACCCGCCCTTCGGGGCGGGTGCTCTCCGTGCCGAACCGCGGCGAGATTGCGGAAAAGCACGCTTTTCCCGAGCAGGCCCACGGGCATAACGTAAACCCATGGATCGCCATCGGGTTTCTACGGGCGTTGCGAATGAGTTGTCCGGTACGGCCCACCGGCCGGGACGTCGCGGGATGCACATCCCCGTCGCCCGAGTCGCAGCGGTCGCCGTCGTGGCACTGGGGCTGATGGGCGCCGCTCAGGTATCCGCGGCCGCCGTGCCCACGGCCACCCTCAGTACAGCGGGCACTGGTGTGCGCGTGGCAGTGGCGATTACCGGTACGCCGCTCCCGCGTCGTGTAAGCGTGACGGCGGGCACCGTCACAGTGGTGCTCTCCGGCGCCAGGCGCTCGTGGCGAAGCAGCGTGCTCACCGGTAGGCGGGCAAAGGCCTTTCAGACACGCACGGGCAAGCGGATCGCGGTCCGCATGACGGTGGGCGCACGTACCCGGTCAGCGACGGCGACCCTCGCGGCCCCGGCAACCGATCCAGCCGCACCCACCACCCCGGGCGGGGGAGGAGCCACCACTCCGGGCGGCGGAACGGCCGCGCTGCCGGGTGCGCCCAGCGGTGGCCTCACGGGGCAGGCGGCCATTGACCGGTTCAGCCAGTACCTGGCTGGATCCCGCATGGTCAACGTCACCGCCGCGGCAAATCTCAGCAGCCAGTCCACCACCCGGTTCTCGTTCTGCCAGAGCGGTGCCGCGTTCATCTATTACCGCGAGTCCATTGGCACCTACACCTCAAGCGTTGAGAACGCGCAGGCTGCGTACCGGGTGACCAACGCGGCGTTCAATGCAGACAACACCCTCGGGGAGGGTCTCGTGGAGTACTCGGGGGCATCTCCCGCCAACACCTCACTCGGGCCGTCCGGTCAGGCCATCATCCGGCTGGGATCGGGCATCGCGTGGATCAACAGCCTGAGCGCCGAGTACCAGTGGCAGACCGGTGCCGCTGGCTGCTGATGGTTTTCGTAGGTCCGTGCTGCGACTGCAGACCCCCATGGTCCAACCGGGCACGTGGGCTCTGGTAGCACTGATGCATGACTGACCACCCTGCACTGCCCGACCTGATCCGGCTTGACGACAAGGTGGCCGTGGTCACCGGCGCGGGTCGGGGTATCGGGAGGGCCATTGCCCTGCGCCTCGCCGAGGCCGGAGCGGCGGTCATGGTGAGCGACCTCGACGGCGATCTGGCCGCAGCGGTGGCTGCCGAGGTGCGCGAGGCGGGCGGCGTGGCCGAGGCTGCGGCTGCCGACGTCGCCGACGAGCCATCGGTGCGATCACTCATCCGCGCCACCGTTGACACCCTCGGCGGTATCGACGTGCTGGTGAACAACGCGGGGATCTTTCCCGCATGTCCGGTGCTGCAGATGGAGACCGCCGACTTTGATCGCGTCATCGCCGTGAACCTGCGGGGGGTGTTTCTGTGCACCCGTGAGGCCGCGCTCGCAATGGTGGATCAGGGGCACGGCGGGGCCATCGTCACTGTCACATCCATTGATGCCCTGCATCCATCGATGGTGGGCTTGGCCCACTACGACGCCAGCAAACATGGCGCCTGGGGATTCACCAAGAATGTGGCACTCGAGCTCGCCCCTCACGGAATCCGGGTGAACGCCGTGGCTCCCGGCGGTGTGCTCACTCCGGGAGTGGAGGAGCTGGGCGGGAACTCGGATGAGGCAGTGGCGGTCTTCAGCGCCAGAATTCCCGAGGGCCGGATGGGCGACCCCGATGACATCGCCAGGGCGGCGCTGTTTCTGGCATCCGACATGTCGAGCTACATGACCGGTACCCAGATGGTGGTGGACGGCGGAGTACTGCTGGCGTAGCAAGGAGTATTCCGCGGATTCCGTCACAGTTCGCGCGACCGATGCCACGGTGACTGACCCCCCGGAGCCAGACCCAACTGGACGCCGCGCCCCACCC
>JBAXJA010000050.1:0-14325 GCA_037138115.1 Thermoleophilia bacterium
GAGGTCAAGCTCATCGTCGACCTCATGTACGAGAAGGGCATCGCCGGCATGCGGTACTCCATCTCGAACACCGCCGAGTACGGCGACCTCACGAGGGGCACGCGCATCATCACCGAGGACACCCGCGCCGAAATGCGGCAGATCCTCAAGGAGATCCAGAGCGGCGAGTTCGCCAAGGAGTGGCTGGCCGAGAACAAGGCGGGACGCCCGAACTTCAACGAGATCGAGCAGCGCCAGGCTGACCACCCGATCGAGCACACCGGTAAGAAGCTGCGCGGCATGATGGACTGGATCGACACCGAGTTCTGATCCCCGCGATGGCCTCCGCGCGCCTGCCGCGCGGAGGCCCAATCGCATCTCCGCCTGCCCAGACACGCCCAGGAGGCGACCCAGAACATGAGCGACCGTCCCCGCATCCTCGTCACAGAGAAGATCGCCGAGGGAGGCATCGAGGTGCTGCGGCAGATCGGCGACGTCGACGTCGAGCTCGAGTGGTCGAAGGAGGATCTCGCCGACCGCATCGCGCCCTACGACGCCCTGGTGGTGCGTAGCGCCACCAAGGTGACCGCCGAGCTCATCGAGCGTGCGGAGAATCTTCGGGTCGTGGGTCGTGCGGGGACAGGCGTGGACAACGTGGACGTCGAGGCGGCCACCGGCCGGGGCATCATCGTCGTCAACGCTGCCGGATCGAACGCGGTATCGGCGGCCGAGCATGCCATCGCGCTGCTGCTTGCCCAGGCCCGCAACATTCCACAGGCCCACATGAGCCTGGTTGCCGGCAAATGGGAGCGCGCCAGGTTTGGTGGCATTGAGGTCACCGGCAAGACCCTCGGGGTGATCGGATTCGGGAATATCGGTCAGATGGTGGCCGAGCGCGCCCTGGGGCTGAGCATGCGGGTGGTGGCGTACGACCCGTTTGTGGCCGAGGCCCGCTACCGCGAGATGGGGGTCGAGAAGGTTGAGACCCTCGAGGAGATCTACGGCGCGAGTGACTTCATTTCGATCCACGTGGCATCGACGCCGGAGACGCGTGGGTTCATCAACGCCGAGGCGATCGAGGCGATGAAGCCGGGTGTCCGGATCATCAACGACGCCCGCGGCGATCTCATCGACGAGGCGGCACTTGTCGCCGGCGTGCTGAGTGGCAAGGTGGGCGGCGCTGCAATCGACGTATTCCCCGAGGAGCCCACCACCGAAAGCCCGTTCTTCGGGGTCGACGGCATCATCGTCACTCCGCACCTCGGGGCCTCGACGGCAGAGGCGCAGGACCGCGCCGGTACGGCCGTGGCAGAGCAGGTGGTCGCGGCGCTCACCGGCGGAGTTGTCACCAGCGCCGTGAACATTCCGGCCGTCAGCCCGGAGACCATGGCGACGCTTGGCCCCTTCCTTCCGCTGGCAGGGCATCTTGGTCGCCTGGCTGCGGGTATCGCGGGGGGAATCGACGAGCGCATCGAGGTGTTGTGCGAGGGCGATCTGGCCGAGCACGACACCCGGCTCATCACCACAGCCGTTCTGGTGGGTGCGCTGTCGGGAAACATGGTGGAGCCGGTCAACATGGTCAATGCGCAGGGCATTGCCCGTGCCCGCGGAATCGAGTGGTCCGAGTCGGCATCGCCGCGATCACGGGATTACACCAACCGGGTCACGGTATCGATTGGCGGCGTGTCGGTATCTGGCACAACCGTGGGGAATACATCACGGCCCCGTCTGGTTGAGGTGCTCGGGCAGCCCATCGAACTTGAGCTGGCACGCCACGTTGGCATTCTCCGGTACCCGGATGTTCCGGGGATCGTCGGGAAGATCGGCACCACAATGGCGTCGGAGAACATCAACATCGCCTCGATGGCAGTGGCCCGCAGCACCGAGGATGGGCTCGCAACGATGGCCGTGACAGTCGACTCGCCGGTGCCTCCAGCTGCTGTGGACACGATCGCGGGCAGCTGCTCCGCCAGTGCCTGCTTTGTCACGCTCGATATCTGAGCTGCGCATGGGGGATTGCCGGGCCCGTCGGCGGGCGCTATCGTCCCACGGGATGAGCGCCACCGCGAACATGAACCTCCTGGCCAATCGCGGCATGCTGGGCGCCCTTCTGCTCCTCCCCCTGTAGGGGGAGAGAACCGACACCCACGCCGGGATGCGCCCGGCAACCGGATCAGTCCACACGAGCCAGGAGGAAGCTCCCTTGTCGGCCGACGATGCCAGCCGAGACGACGCCAAGCGCGTCATATTTTTCGATACGACGCTCCGCGACGGGGAGCAGTCACCGCGCATCCATCTCAATCTGCGGGAGAAGGTGGAGATCGCGCATCAGCTCTCGCGCCTTGGGGCGGATGTCATCGAGGCCGGTTTCCCGATCTCGTCGCCCGGTGACCTGGAGGGTGTACAGGCAGTGGCCCGCGAGGTGGAGGGCCCAACGATCGCCGCGCTGGCCCGTGCGAATGAGAAGGACATCGCAGTGGCCTGGGAGGGCGTGCGCGATGCGAAGAAGCCGCGCATTCATACCTTTATCGCCACGTCCGACATCCACATGACCCACAAGCTGCGCATGGATCGCGCCACGGTGCTGGCCGCAGCGACCGCCGCCGTGCGGCAGGCCTGTGGCCTGAGTCCCGACGTGGAATTCTCATGTGAGGACGCCACCCGGTCCGACCCTGCGTTCGTGGCCGAGGTCATCGGCTCCGCAATCGCGGAGGGTGCGCAGACCATCAACATCCCCGACACCGTCGGGTACACGATGCCCACTGAGTTCCAGCGCTTTCTCGGCGATCTGTACGAACGCTGCCCGTCACTGGAGGGCGTCACCGTCTCGGTGCACTGTCACAACGATCTGGGATTGGCTGTGGCCAACTCCCTCGCGGGGATTCAGGTGGGCGCCCGGCAGGTGGAGGTGTGCGTCAACGGCATCGGGGAGCGCGCGGGCAATGCCTCGCTTGAAGAGATGGCCATGATCCTGCGCACCCGGGCGGAGGACCTCGGCGGGTTGTGGTCGGGTATCGAAACCACTGAGATCACACGCGCCAGTCGCATGGTGAGCCGCCTCACCGGGTACGAGATCCAGCCCAACAAGGCTGTGGTGGGGCGGAATGCCTTCGCACATGAGGCCGGGATCCATCAGCACGGAATGCTCGCCAATCCGCTCACCTACGAGATCATGGACGCCCAGAGCGTGGGACTGGTGCAGAGTGAGCTGGTGCTGGGGAAGCACTCCGGACGGCACGCGCTGCTCCAGGCGCTGGTGGACATGGGGTATGAGCTCGACAAGGCCGAACTGAACGAGGTGTTCACGCGATTCAAGGCACTTGCCGATCGCAAGGGCGAGATCAGTGCGATGGACCTCGACGCGCTCATGGGAGATGAGATGCGCGCCGTTCACGAGAACTCGCTCGACCTCCGTGAGATCGCATTCTCGGGCGCATCCGGCGATGAGGCCACCGCCCGCGTGGTGGTGCAGGGCGCTGATGGTGCCGAGTACCGGGGCGATGGTGCGGGGGATGGCCCCGTGGCCGCGCTCATGGGCGCCATTGACGCGGCCGTCGGTTCGTCGGGCACACTGCTCGAGTATGCGGTGTCCGCCGTCACGGCTGGCCCCGACGCGCTTGGCGAGGCGCGGGTGGTCTGTGAGATCAACGGGCGGCAGTTCACGGGGCAGGGGGTCTCACCAGATGTGCTTGAGGCCTCGGCCATCGCCTACCTGCGGGCAGTGACCGCGAGCAGGAACGCAGCAGACGAGAGGATGGCCGACAGCGGCGTCTAGCCGTGTCGGCCCGACAGGACAATGGAGGAAGCGCACGTGGGGAAGACCCTGTTCCGGAAGGTGTGGGACCTGCACGAGGTTGCGCCCGAGGGCGCCGACGGACCGGCAATCATTTACGTCGATCTGCACCTTGTCCATGAGGTGACATCCGCGCAGGCCTTTGACGGCATCCGGCTGGCCGGTCGCACGGTGCGCCGGCCGGACCGCACGCTCGCCACTGCCGACCACAACGTCCCCACCATCGGTCGCGAGCGCGGCATCGAGGACGAGCTGTCCCGCCTTCAGGTTGAGGCGCTGGAGAACAACGCGAAGGAGTTCGGGATCCCGATCTTCTCGCTCAACAGTCCCCGTCAGGGGATCGTGCACGTCATCGGTCCGGAGCTCGGGTTCACCCAGCCGGGGATGACCATCGTGTGCGGCGACAGCCACACCTCGACCCATGGGGCCTTTGGCGCTCTGGCATTCGGTATCGGCACCAGCGAGGTGGAGCACGTGCTCGCCACCCAGACCCTGCCCCAGGGCATGCCGCGCACCATGCGCATCAACTTTGACGGCGATCTGCCGCGGGGCGTGGTTGCCAAGGACATCATCCTGGGTGCCATTGGCCAGATGGGCGTGTCGGGTGCCCAGGGCTTCGTCGTGGAATACGCCGGGTCGGCGATCCGTGGGCTGTCGATGGAGGGCCGCATGACGGTGTGCAACATGTCGATCGAGGGCGGCGCCCGCGCCGGCATGGTGGCCCCCGATGACACCACCTTTGAATACGTGGAGGGTCGCCTCGCCGCACCGGCAGATTTCGCTGCCTCGGTTGAGCGCTGGCGCCAGCTGCCGTCTGACGCCAACGCCACCTTCGACCACGAGATGCACGTTGATGTCCCCTCGCTTGCGCCCCAGGTGACCTGGGGCACGACGCCCGGCATGGTCGTTCCCATCACCGGTCGCGTACCCACTCCCGATCAGTACGACGACCCGGCCGATCAGGAGTCCGTCCGGCGGTCGCTCGAGTACATGGGGCTGAAGGGGGGCGAGGCGGTGGAGGACATTGCCATCGACACCGTGTTCCTCGGGTCCTGCACGAACGGTCGCATTGAGGACCTCCGGGCTGCTGCCGAGGTAATGCAGGGCAACACGGTCAAGCAGGGGATCCGGGCCATGGTTGTTCCCGGGTCGATGGCCGTGAAGGCGCAAGCCGAACAGGAGGGGCTGGACCGTGTGTTCATCGATGCGGGTTTCGAGTGGCGCGATGCCGGCTGCTCGATGTGCCTCGGCATGAACCCCGACATCCTGGAGCCAGGCGAGCGGTCTGCATCCACGAGTAACCGCAACTTTGAGGGACGCCAGGGCAAGGGCGGTCGCACCCACCTCGTGAGTCCCGCCATGGCAGCAGCAGCTGCCATCACCGGCCATCTGGTTGACGTCCGCACGTTCGACGCCGCCCTCACGGGCGCATAGGGGAGAGGAACACATGAATCCCATTCGTGTCGTCGAGTCGAAAGTTGCGCCCATGGATCGGGCCGACGTCGATACCGACCAGATCATCCCGAAGCAGTTCCTCAAGCGGATCGAGCGCACGGGCTTCGGCGAGTTTCTCTTCTACGACTGGCGCGAGGAGGACTTCTACCTCCTCGACCGCCCCGAGTACGCGGGTGCCGAAATCCTGGTGGCGGGGCGCAACTTCGGCTGCGGGTCATCCCGGGAGCACGCCCCGTGGGCGATTCAGGACTACGGATTCAACGTGGTCATCGCCCCATCGTTCGCGGACATCTTCCGAACGAACTGCACCAAGATCGGAATGCTGCCGATCATCCTCCCCGAGGATGACGTGAAGGCGCTCATGTCCGCGGCCCTCAATGAGCCCGGCTGCACCGCCACGGTTGACCTTGATGAGTGCGCCGTCACGCTGCCGGACGGACGCACGGTGGAGTTCTCGATCGAGGACTCCATCCGCGACCGGTTGCTCAACGGATGGGACGACATCAGCCTGACACTCCTCAAGGAGGAGCGGATCAGCCAGTACGAGTCCGACCGGGAGCGCGACGGCCCGGTCACCTCGGTTCTTCTCTAGAGCCGCGACCAACGACGTGGAGGGATGATGCGCGAAGTACGTGTTGTGCTGCTGCCCGGCGACGGGATCGGCCCCGAGGTGGTTGGCGAGGCCCGGCGCCTGGTTGATCACGTGTCGCATCTCGACGACATGCAGGTGATGTGGGAGTCGCATGCCGTCGGCGGCTGCGCGATTGACACGTACGACAAGCCTTTGCCTGACGGCGTGATGGAGGCATGCGCCGCGTCTCATGCCGTTCTTCTGGGCGCTGTCGGTGGGCCGAAGTGGGACACGACCGACCCCGACAAGCCGCGGCCGGAGCAGGCGCTCCTCGCATTGCGATCGGGCCTCGGACTCTTCGCCAACCTTCGGCCCGTCAAGCCCTTCCCATCGCTGTATGAGGCGAGCCCGCTCCGCACAGAGCGCATTGAGGGCACGGACCTGCTGGTGGTGCGCGAGCTCACGGGGGGGATCTACTTCGGCAAGAGCGGCCGGGAGGGCGATATGGCGTACGACACGTGCACCTACACCCGCGAGGAGATCCGCCGAGTGGCCGAGGTTGCATTCGAGTCGGCCATCACCCGGCGCGGCAAGGTGACGTCGGTCGACAAGGCAAACGTGCTCGAGAGCTCGCGCCTGTGGCGTGACGAGGTCATCCGGGTCGCCGCCGAGCATCCCGACGTGGAGCTCGAGCACATGCTGGTGGACAACGCGGCGATGCAGCTGGTCAGCCGCCCATCGGACTTTGACGTGATCGTCACCGAGAACCTCTTTGGGGACATTCTTTCGGACGAGGCCGCAATGATCTCCGGATCGATCGGCCTCCTTCCCTCGGCCAGTCTCGGGGGGCATGGGCCAGGCCTTTACGAGCCTGTCCACGGGTCGGCTCCCGACATCACAGGTCAGGGCATCGCAAATCCAATTGCCACCTGCTTGTCGGCGGCGATGATGCTTCGGTACTCCCTCGATGCCCCGCGCGGTGCGCAGGCAATCGAGAATGCGGTCAACACCGTTCTCGGGATGGGGCACGCCACGCGTGACCTCGGCGGCACGGTGTCCACCCACGAGATGGGTGATCTCCTCATGTCAGCCGCCTCGTAGGGGCCGCTAGACTCAACCGGATCGCTGGGCGGTTCCTGGCGAGAAACCCAATACGGAAGGCCATCGACGGATGCAGGAAGCCGAGAAGATCTGGATGAATGGGTCGCTTGTGGACTGGCACGACGCCACCGTTCACGTGCTGTCCCACGGCCTGCACTACGGGTCGTCGGTCTTCGAGGGCATCCGCGCCTACGACGCGGAGGGCGGCGTTGCCGTCTTCCGTCTCGATGACCACCTTGCGCGCCTTGAGCGGTCGGCAGCGCAGTACTACATGGACATCCCGTTTCCGCGTGAGGGTTTGCGGCAGGCCGTGCACGGGGTCATCACCGCCAACAATCTTGGCGCCTGCTACATCAGGCCCATCGTCCTTCGCGGATATGGCGTGATGGGGCTGTTTCCCCTCGACGCCCCCGTGGACGTGAGCGTGGCGGCCTGGGTCTGGGGCGCGTATCTGGGTGAGGAAGGCCTCGAGAAGGGCATCCGGGCCAAGATTTCGTCGTGGCGCCGCATCGGCAACAACACGATCCCCGCCACCGCCAAGGCCGGCGGGCAATACCTCAATTCGATCCTCGCCAAGATCGAGACGCACAAGGCGGGCTATGCGGAGGCCATCCTGCTCAACGAGCAGGGACTGGTCGCTGATGGCTCGGGCGAGAACATCTTCGTGGTGAAGAACGACGTCATCATGACCCCGCCCATCTCGGCGTCCATCCTCGAGGGGATCACCCGCAACTCGATCATGGAACTCGCGGGTGTTGCCGGATACACCGTCGTGGAGCGCGATCTGGCACGCGCCGAGCTCTACACCGCCGACGAGATCTTCGTCACGGGTACCGCCGCGGAGGTGTGTCCGATCCGCGAGGTCGATGATCACCTCATCGGCGACCCGGGCCCGATCACGCGCGACCTTCAGGCGCGGTTCGACGCCGTGATCCACGGGCGCGATCCACAGTTCATCCACTGGCTGGACTACGTCGGCTCGGACGCACCGGCGCGCTGATGGAACACATCCTCCTCTACGACACCACTCTTCGCGATGGCATGCAGCGCGAGGGCATGAGCCTGTCGGTGGGTGAGCAGCTTCAGGTGGCCATGCGCCTTGCTGGCGTGGGGATGGATGTGGTGGAGGCCGGATTCCCGTCGTCCAATCCCAAGGACTCCGAGCTGTTCGACCTGCTTGAGGCCCAGAACCTGGGTGACACGCGCATTGCGGCCTTCGGAATGACGCGGCGACGCGATACGGCCCCCGGTGACGACCCCGGCCTGCGGATCATGGTGGACACGTTCGCCCCAGTCTCCACCATCGTCGGCAAGACATGGGACCTGCACCTGAAGAAGGTCACGAAGGTATCGCGCGAAGAGAATTTGAAGATGATCGGTGAGTCGGTGGCCTTTCTGCTGGCGCAGGGGAAGGACGTGTTCTACGACGCCGAGCACTTCTTCGACGCCTACCGGGAGCACCCTGAGTACGCCATCGAGTGTCTGCGCACGGCGCATGGCAATGGCGCTTCGTGGGTGATCCTGTGCGACACCAACGGGGCGACGATGCCCGCGGACGTTGAGCGCATCACCGGCGAGATCCGGGTTGCCATCCCAGACGCAGCAATCGGTATCCACACCCACAACGACGCAGAGTGCGCCGTGGCGAACTCGCTCGTGGCGGTTGAGCAGGGCGCTCGCCAGGTGCAGGGGACCATCAACGGATGGGGCGAGCGGTGCGGAAACGCCAACCTCATCTCCATCGCGCCATCTCTTGCCCTCAAGATGGGCTTCGACGTGCTGCGCCCCGGCGGGCTCGAGGAGCTCACGAAGCTGTCCCACTGGGCCGCCGAGACCGCCAACCTGCCACCCGATCCGTGGGCCCCGTACGTGGGTTCAAACGCATTCGCACACAAGGGCGGGATGCACGTGGCCGGGATGGTCTCCGACCCGCGCACCTTCGAGCACATCGACCCGAGCGTTGTGGGCAACGAACGGGGCATGAAGGTAAGCGAGCTCTCGGGGCGCCACGTGGTGCTGGAGCGCGCCCGGGAGGCCGGCATCGATGTGGAGGCAGACGCCGATCTGGCCCCGCGCATCCTTGCCCGGATCAAGGAACTTGAGCATCGGGGGTACCACTTCGAGGTGGCTGATGCATCGTTCGCCATCCTCCTTGAGCGCGAGGCCGGCGTACATGAGCCGGTGTTCGCGCTCGAGTCGTTCCGGGTGATCACCGAGCGCAACGAGACCGGGCACGTCATCACAGAGGCCACAGTGCGGGTCCACCTCAACGGGGAGCGGCTCGTGGCCACGGCGGAGGGCAACGGCCCGGTCAATGCCCTGGACAAAGCGCTTCGCGAGGCGCTCGGCGGCCGCGTTCCCGAGATCGACCGTATCTCGCTCAGCAACTTCAAGGTGAGGATCCTCGACGAGGGACACGGAACCGAGGCCACCACGCGCGTGCTCATCGACTCCACGGACGGCACGTCCACCTGGAGCACCATGGGCGTTGATCAGAACGTCATCGCCGCGGCGTGGGATGCCCTTGTGGACAGCTTCGACTACGGGGTGCGACGGGCGCCGACCCCATCCGGAACACAGCAGGCGTGACGCCACAGGAGGTCATCCCGCTGGCCCGGCCCGTCATCGGCGACCGGGAGCGGGAATTGGTGGACGGCGTGCTGCGGTCACGCCAGCTGTCGCTCGGACCCACCGTGACCGAGTTCGAACGCATGTGGGCGGACCGCATCGGTACCCGGCACGCGGTCGCCTGCTCGTCGGGGACGGCCGGCCTTCACTGCTGCCTTCATGCCCTTGGCATCGGCCCGGGGGACGAGGTCATCACCTCCTCGTTCTCCTTCGTCGCCTCTGCCAACGTCATCGTCTACACAGGCGCGACGCCCGTGTTCGCCGAGGTCGACCCGCTCACATTCAACATGGATCCTGCGGCCGTCGAGGCGGCAATCACTCCACGCACGCGGGCGATCCTCATCGTCGACATCTTTGGGTACCCGGCCGACGTCCCCGCGCTCGTGGCAATCGCCGAGCGCCATGGACTCGCGATTGTCGAGGACGCCTGCCAGTCGATCGACGGTGACTTCAATGGGAAGAAACTGGGCACGCACGGGCATCCGGCCGTGTACGGCTTCTACGCCAACAAGCAGCTCACCACCGCTGAGGGCGGCGTGGTCCTCACCGACGACGACGCGCTGTATCTGCTCCTGAAGAGCCTCACCAACCAGGGGCGGTCTGACGATGGGGCGTGGCTGGTGCACTCGCGCCTCGGATTCAACTACCGCCTGTCCGACGTACATGCCGCCATCGGCATCGCGCAGATCGAGCGGCTCGACTGGATGCAGGATGCCCGGGCCCGCATCGCTGGGCGCTATCAGGCCCGGATGGCGTCGGTCGATGGCGTCACCCCGATGTACGAGGGACCGCAGCGCCGTTCGTGGTTTGTCTATGCACCTCGGCTCGACCCCGATCTCGACCGCGACGCGATCATCGGGCGCCTCGAGGCCGAGGGCGTCTCGGCCAAGCCGTATCTTCCGTGTATCCACCTGCAGCCCTACTACCGCACCGACCACGGGCACGCACCGGGCGAGCTGCCGGTGACCGAGGAGATCAGCGCGTCCACGATCGCGCTGCCATTCTTCTGCGAGATGACCGACGAGCAGGTGGACCGGGTATGCGACACCATGGAGCGGGCGATTCAGGCGGAGCGGGCGGCATGAACGATCCGGCATCCCGCCTGTGGGGAGGACGCTTCGAGGGAACGTCGGCCGAGGCATTCGACGCCCTCAATGCCTCGCTGCCAGTTGATCAGCGCCTCTGGCGCGAGGACATCCGGGGATCGCGCGCTCACGCCCGGATGCTTGGTGCTCAGGGGATCATCGGTGCAGACGCCGCCGCGGCGATCGATGCCGGCCTCGTGGCAATCGAGGCCGAGATGGCCGCCGGCGCATTCGTCTTCCAGCCCGGTGACGAGGACATTCACACGGCTGTGGAACGCCGCCTCACCGAGATCACTGGCGACGCGGGTCGGCGTCTGCACACCGGTCGAAGCCGCAACGATCAGGTGATCACCGACACGCTTCTGTGGATCAGGGAGCACGGCCGGGCGCAGGGCGATGCGCTCAAGGCCCTGGCCGAAGCACTTCTCGCGCGGGCCACGGAGCACCTCGACACGCTGGTGCCCGGATACACCCACCTGCAGCGGGCCCAGCCGGTGCGCCTGGCGCACCACCTCCTGGCGTATGTCTGGATGCTGGGCCGTGATCACCGACGTCTGTTGTTCGCCATCGAGTCGGCGGGGGAGAGCCCGCTGGGAAGTGGTGCGCTGGCCGGATCCGGGTTCGCGATCGACCGCGACATGACGGCAACTGAGCTCGGGTTCGACCGGTTGAGCCCCAACAGCATGGATGCGGTGGGCAGCCGCGATGCGCTGGTGGACTACCTCGCATTCACCGCTCAGCTGGGGGTGCACCTGTCGCGCCTCGGTGCGGAGTTTGTGTGGTGGTCGTGTGAGGAGGTCGGCTTCGTGGTGCTCGATGACGCATTCGCATCGGGTTCGTCGATGCTCCCTCAGAAGAAGAACCCCGACGCAGCTGAGCTTGCACGGGGCAAGTCCGCACGGCTCTCGGCAGACCTCCAGGGGCTCCTCGGCGCCACCGCCGGGCTGCCGCTTGCGTACAACAAGGACCTGCAGGACGACAAGCACTATGTGTTTGACGCCGCGGACACCATCGATCTTCTGCTTCCGGCAATGAGCGGCATGGTCGCAACCGCCGAGTTCCGTGTGGATGCCATGACTGCTGCCGCTGGCGAGGGCTTTCTCGCGGCCACCGATCTGGCTGATCACCTCGTGCGCGAGGGCTGGCCCTTCAGGAGCGCCCACGAGGCCGTCGGCGCCTTGGTTCGGGCGTGCAGCGAGCGTGGCGTGGGCCTTACCGAGGCAACTCCGGCCGACCTCAATTCCGCAGGACTCTCCGGGGTGGTGCTGCCGTCGCTCACCGCAGAGGCATCCGTGGAGGCGAAAGACGTGCCGGGTGGTACCGCACGGGCCCGGGTCGTGACCCAGCTTGAGGACGCCACCGCGCGGGTTTCCGCCTGGTGAACATCGGACGCGCCCGCGATCTCGACCGGGCGTTCTTCGATCGCGCCCCTGAGGTAGTGGCCGCGGACATCATCGGCTGCACGCTGCTGTTTGAAGGATGCGGTGGGGTTGTGGTGGAGTCCGAGGCCTATGGGCAGCGCGATCCGGCATCACATTCATTCCGGGGCGAAACCCCTCGCTGCAAGTCGATGTTCGGCCCCCCAGGCACCGTGTACGTGTACCGGACCTACGGCCTGCACTGGTGCCTCAATCTCGTCACCGAGGCCGAGGGGATAGGTGCCGCGGTCCTCATTCGGGCGCTTGAGCCCACCCACGGCCTCTCGGCGATGCGCGGGCGCCGGTCGGGAATGGATGACCGCCTGCTGTGTGCAGGCCCCGGCAGGCTCACCCAGGCCCTCGCGGTGAGCGGTGCGATTGACGGGCTCGACCTCGTGGCCGCAGGAATGACGCTGACTCCACGGGAGGGTGATGTGGACGTGGTCGCGGTGCCCCGGATCGGGATCTCGCAGGCCACCGATCTTCCATGGCGTATGGTGGCGCGCGGTTCACGCTTTCTCTCTCGCCCGATCCCCAGGAGCATGGCGGCATGAGCACCAACGATCTTCTTGCCCGCGCCGTTGACATCCAGCCACCCGGCGAGCTTGAGTCCCGCCTCGCCAAAGGCGACCGCCTACGGGTGAAGTTGGGCGTGGATCCGACGGCGCCCGACATCCATCTGGGGCACGCCGTGGTG
Source organism: Thermoleophilia bacterium (assembly GCA_037138115.1). Classification (GTDB taxonomy): domain Bacteria; phylum Actinomycetota; class Thermoleophilia; order Miltoncostaeales; family Miltoncostaeaceae; genus SYFI01. The sequence goes on from JBAXJA010000050.1 coordinate 12,728, forward strand.
CTTGGAAAGCTCCGCGAGTTCCAGGACGCTGGACACACCGCAGTACTGATCATCGGTGACTGGACGGCGCGCGTGGGCGATCCGTCTGGAAGGAGCTCGACCCGCCCGATGCTGTCGGCCGACGAGATCGAGGCCAACGCGGCGACCTACCAGGAGCAGGCGTTTCGTATCCTCGACCCGGATCACACCGAGGTGCGTCGAAACGGTGAATGGTTCGCCGAAATGGGGCTGGAAACGCTCTTTCGCCTTGCCGCGAGCACCACGGTCAATCAGTTACTGCGCCGCAGGGATTTCGCGGAGCGCATCGGTGACGACCGCCCGATCTCCGTCCTCGAATTGCTCTACCCCCTCATGCAGGCGTACGACTCGGTGATGTTGAAGGCCGATGTGGAACTCGGCGGCACCGACCAGCTGTTCAACCTGATGCTGGGGCGCGAGGTACAGCAGGCGTACGGCGAGCGGCCTCAGATTGCGATGACCCTCCCAATCCTGCCCGGCACCGACGGGGTGCGGCGCATGAGCAAGAGCACTGGCAACTACATCGGGGTCGACGAGCCGGCCGAGGAGCAGTTCGGCAAGGTCATGAGCGTCCCGGACCCCCAGATGGACGACTTCTTCCGACTGCTGTTCCCTGAGGAGCCCGGCGCGAGCGGGCATCCGGGGGATGAGAAGCGGCGTCTGGGCCGCCTGGTGGCCAATCGGTTTCACGGGGAGGGGAGCGGGGAGCGGGCGGAGGCCCACTTCGACCGGCTCTTCAAGGACCGCGCGGCCCCGGATGAGGTGCCCGAGGTCGAGATCGACCCAGGAATGGTGCACATGCCGGCTCTGCTGGTTGATGGGCTTGGCGTGGGATCGCGTAGCGAGGCGCGCCGCATGCTGACCCAGGGTGGAGTGAGTGTTGACGGCGTGCCACTGCTGGACCTCGATGTGGATGCGTCGGCGCTGGACGGGCGGGTTGTGCGCGCCGGAAAGAAGCGATTTGCCAAGGCTCGTGTCCGGGGCGGATAGTCCTGCTGGGCAATTGGCCGTAACTGCCCGCTCGTAGCGGGGTTTTAGCGGCACCGAACCCCTTGCTTTCGTGGACCCCGACGGGCATTATTACCGGTCGGTCCGCGGAGTGCTTCGGCACTGAAGTACCTCGGACGTGGTCTCTTGCGTCAGACGCGCAGCGCTGTATACTGCTCCGTCTGGCCTTTTGGCCAGTGGGTCTTCGGACCCGAGTCCCTTCACAATCGATCGTGCCTGCGTGAAACCGCGTACGTGACGGCCAGCCGGCCGGCGTGGTGGATTGTTGTGCGATCGCGAGGGGCACCCCGTTTGGGGCCCGATCCTTGAAAACTGAACAGCGCGCATCATCTTCCAGCGTCTTCTGACGCTCGGGAGTGATGACCAAGGAAAGGATATGGACCCGTCAACCGCTTTGATCGGCGTGATGCCGATTGGAGCGCGAGACCAGGAGCCCGTTCATCTTCGTGATGACGGGAACCTCCAAGTTCCATCGTTCTTCATCTTTCGGGATGATGTTCGGTGAACAGCATTTTTCATGGAGAGTTTGATCCTGGCTCAGGACGAACGCTGGCGGCGTGCTTAACACATGC
>JBAXJA010000051.1:0-14239 GCA_037138115.1 Thermoleophilia bacterium
CCACCTTTGGAAGCACCACCCTCACCAGTGCGGGGGGCTATGACGTGTTCACCGCGCGCTACCTCGATGCCCCCCAGGCCCCCGCTGCGCCAGTGGCGGTGGCAGGTACCGCAGCGGCAGCAGTGACCATCACCCCGCTTACGGGTGGATCGGTCACCTCGTACACGGTCACCTCAGACCCCGGTGAGAAGACCTGCACGGTTGTGGCCCCCAAGACCACTTGCACCGTGGAGGGTCTTACCAATGGCACCAGCTACCGGTTCCGGGCCACTGCGGCCAACGCTATGGGCACCGGCATTGCCTCAGCGTGGTCAAACGCCGTCACACCCGCAGCCACCGCAGCTGCAGCAGCCGTGGTGATCAAGGGCAAGGTGCGCTGTGTGGCAACGACCTGCGTCACCACCGGATCTGTTCCGGCAGGGGCCACACGAATCACCCAGCGGGCAACCACGCGCCCTGGCGGACGCTCCGCGACTGGCAAGTGCACCATCCGGCGCACCAGCACCAAGCGCACCTACTCATGCACCGTGCGTCTGACCCGTGGCACCTGGGTCATCACGACCACGGCGCGTACGCAGTCAGTAGCAACAGCGCACTTCAGCAAGCGCGTGCAGGTGGCACCGCGGAAGGCAGCCGTTACGGGATAGCCGGTGCTGGGCCGTCGGCACGGGGGTGCCCGGCCCGGGGCGAGGTGAGGCCCGATCAAGACATACGGCTTCTGGATCAATCCCCGGGGACCGCGTTCCCCAGGCGATGGCTACAGAGCGGGCGCATGGAGTGACCTGCGCCAGTCCCCAGGCAGAGCCCTGCTGGCTCAATCGCCCCCGTGTGCGCCGACCACACTCAGCGTTTGCAGGAAAGGCTCCGATCAGCCGGGTGCGTTCGGGACCTGTGGAGGCACGACACCTAACCGCGCTTCTTCAGGCCCATCAGCACAAACCACATCAGCACCAGCACCATGCCGCAGATGCCAGCCACGGCAAGCATCCCGAGCGCCAGTCCGGCCAGGATGCCGACGAAGGCGAGCCCCGTGACAACGGCGAGCGTGATGGCGACTGGACGGCTGGGGCCAGCGGATTCGGACATGCCCGCACGCTAGCCGAGGAACCGCTGTGGGGTGCCGTGCAACATGTGTGGCCGTCCACCCCCGGCCCCCGGGGGCACCGGTACATTTCCGACCCGTGGTGATTCCCCGACCTGCCCGCGTTGCATCCGCCGCCCTTCTGGCCGGGGGCGTCTCCCTGCTCATCGGCTCCGGTGGCGCAAGTGGTGTGAGCGCCACCGAACTGCACTGCATCGCCGCCACCGACTCTCAGGCGCTCGATGCACAGCTCGCGGCAGCGGGCAGCCCGCTCGCCGGCAATGGCGCCGTCTTCGTGCGCGAGGGCATGGCCAACGGCATCGACCCGCGCTTCATCGTGGCCATCACGGCACAGGAGACGATGCTCGAGACATACGGGCCCGCGCAGGAGATCCACAATGCATTCGGCCTGGGGCCGGGCATCGCATTCCCCGACGAGGCGGCTGCCATCACGATGGCGGCCCGCACCCTCGGAAACTACGCGGCCGACGGCCTCACCACGATCGGAGCCATCAGCGGCCGATGGGCGCCGGTGGGAGCCAGCAACGATCCCCAGGGGCTGAACGCCGGCTGGTCGGATGGCGTGGGCACGTTCTTCGCCGCACTCGGCGGCGACCCCATGCTGCCGGTGCTCACCACGGCGCAGAACCCCGCACCCACGTGCGCACCCGCCGGATCGACCGCGGCCCCGGGGGCGTCGATCAGCGCGCCGGCCATCATCCCGGCGGTCACGCCCACCGACGGCCCTGCCACGGTCACCGTCTGGGGCGGCCTCGCACCTGCCGCGACCGGTCCGGCCCTGGCGCAGGGTGGCGACCCCGCGACAGGACGCCCCGCCGTCATTGACGGGTTCGCGTTCCCTCTCGCCCCGCCCGCATCGTCGCCTGTGCGATATATCGATGCCATCACCCAGCCGGTGGTACTCACCTCCGCCCCCGGCGTCACTGTGGTCGCCCCCTTGGGCGGCAGGCTGCGCATTGCCTCGGCGGCTGACCAGCAAGCTGGCATCGGCTTCTGGATCGTCTCCACCGGTGGCGACCGAATCGGTCTCGGCGCGCTTGCCTCATACGAGGACGGACTGAGCGAGGGCGTCGTCGTGCCGGCCGGTCAGGTTCTCGGGCACTCCAACGGGTCTCTCGCAGTCGCATGGCGACGCGGGCGTGCACCTGTGGCCGTGTTCCCGCTGCTCAGCGCCACGCGTCCGTCCGACTGATCGCGTCCCGCGAGGGCACCGGGCGGCTATCGTGCCCACACCTGCCCCGCAAGCGAGTTTGAGGAGCGTTCGTGCAGGCAATCAGGATGCATGAGCCAGGTGGACCCGAGGTCCTCGTTATCGAGACCGTCGACGACCCCGAGCCCGGACCCGGCGAGGTCGTCGTGGCGCTCCGCGCCGCGGCCCTCAACCGCCGCGATGTGTTCGTGCGCAAGGGCGTGGCAAAGGTACCGCTGCCCCTCACCCCGGGATCCGACGGTGCCGGCGTCGTTCACAAAGTGGGCGCGGGCGTCTCCGGAATCGCCGAGGGCGACGAGGTCATCATCCTGCCGTCGCTCTCGTGGGGCGCCGATCAGCGCGCACCCGGGCGCGGGTTTCGCATCCTGGGCGGGCCCGATCAGGGCACCTACGCCGAGCAGATCGTCATCCCGGCCGAGAACGTGTTCCCAAAGCCCGCACGCCTGTCATGGCACGAGGCGGCAGCGCTTCCGCTCGCCGGTCTCACCGCGTGGCGCGCACTCATGACCAGAGCCCGCGTGCTCCCGGGCGAGACCGTGCTCATCATCGGAATCGGTGGTGGTGTCGCCACCTTCGCGCTCAATCTGGCCAAGGCGGCCGGATGCCGTGTGGTCGTTACCTCGTCATCCGACGAGAAGCTCATGCGGGCAAAGGACCTCGGCGCCGACGTGGGCGTCAACTATGTGGACGCCGGAGCTGACTGGCCCGCAGCCGTGAAGGAGGCCAACGGCGGGGGCGTTGACGTGGTCATCGATTCCGTCGGGTCCACCTGGGCCGGCAGCATCGACTCCTGCGCACCGGGTGGTCGCGTGGTGGTGTTTGGTGGCACCGGAGGCGCCAAGGTTGAGATGCAGGTGCGACCGGTCACGATGGGTCAGGTTGCGCTCCTTGGCACCACCATGGGCAGCCCGATGGAGTTCCGCCAATTGCTCGCCGCCGTGGACACACAGTCGTGGACCCCGGTCATCGACAGCGTGCGGCCGCTGGCTGATGCCGCCGCCGCACATGAGCGCGAAGAAGCCGGCCTGCACTTCGGCAAGCTCGTTCTGGAGTGCGCATGAGCACCGACGACCACGCAGCACTGATCGACGCGCGGCAGGCGCAACTGCGCAACTGGTGCGCCATTCTCGGGGGGATCGGGGCCGTCCTCAGCTTCCTTGCCGTCTTCCGCGCCTTTGACGCCTTCTCATTCGGCGGCATCTTCGACACCTTCGCGCCGCGGGCCGGGAGCCTCAATGGGTCCGTCGCCCTCCTCATGGCCCTCATCACCATCGGCGGGGCCCTCGTGGTGCGCCGCTCCCCCGCCATGGGGAGTGCGCTGCTCTACGTGGGTGGCTGCGGTGGCTTCCTCGCCTGCGGGGGCATCTGGTTCATCCCCGGCATCATCACCCTGATTGCCGCCAACATGGCGCTCTGGGCAATTTCCGATCCGTTCACGCACCCGCGTGAGGGATCGGCTGGCGGCAAGGCCGCCCGCAGCTGATGGACGTAGTGCTGCTGCGTGCCCTTGCGGACGCCTCGGGCCCTTCGGGGCACGAGGACCGCGTGCGGGCCATCGTTTTGCAGCAGTTCGCCGGCCTCGCCGACAGCGTGGTCACCGACCCCATGGGGTGCGTCGACGGCGTGCGCACTGCGCCCGATGCATCCGCAGGCCGACTCATGCTGGCCGCCCACATGGATGAGATCGGACTCATGATCACGCATGTGGACGATCGCGGCTTCGCGAAGTTCATCCCACTCGGTGGATGGGATGCCAAGACCCTCGTGGATCAACGGGTGCTGGTGCAGGGCCGGGAGGATCTGGTTGGCATCGTGGGCACCACCGCTGTGCACCTCATGGACGAGGCCGCGCGCAAACGTGCCCCCAAGATCGAGGATCTGGCCATCGACCTGTGCATGGATGGCGAGCGCGCCCAGTCGCTCGTGCGCCCCGGCGACGTTGCCACCCGCATCCGCGAGCTCGCCGAGGTGGGTGATCTGGTCACCGGGAAGGCGCTCGACAATCGCGTGGGCGTGTACGTAATGATCGAGGGGCTCCGCGCGGCAGGGCAATCCCGCATGGAGGTGCACGCGACGGCCACGTCTCAGGAGGAGGTTGGCCTGCGTGGCGCGCGCATCGCAGCCCACCGAATCGCCCCGGACATTGCGGTGGCCATTGACACCTGCCCGGCAGACGACGGCCCCGGCACGCCGAAGGACGGACCCACAACCCGCCTGGGCAGGGGCGCGGCTATCCGTGTGATGGATGCGAGCGCCATCGGGCATGCGGGTCTCGTCGATCTGCTGGTCGACCTGGCCAACGAGCGGGACATCCCCCACCAGCTGCACGTCTCAGGACGTGGCGGCACCGATACCCAGAGCATTCAGCTGTCGGGACAGGGCGCCATTGCTGGCTGCATCTCCATCCCCACCCGCTACGTGCACACCGCCGTTGAAGCCTGCCACCCCGACGACATCGATGCCGCCGTCGCACTCACCGCAGCGCTCATTGAGGAGGCACACCGCCTCCTCCCCGGCAACTAGGCCCAGAACACCGCAAGGGCGAAGCCCGCTGCCACAACCACGGCCATGCCCCCGATAATCGCGGGAGCCATGCGGCCGTAGGCCATGTGCCCGCGGCCGAACCCCGACAACACCAGCGCAGCGAGCAGCCCGCCGGCGATTCCGCCGAGGTGCCCCCCAATCGAGATGCCCGGGATCACAAAGCTCAGCGCAAGGTTGAGGAGCAGGAAGATGCCGAGACCCGACCCCAGTAGCGCGATGCCCTGCTGCCGTTCCAGCACCAGGAGGGCGGCCATAAGACCGTAGATCCCGCCGGAGGCCCCCACGGTCAGGGCCATTGGGTCGAGCAGCAGGGCCCCTGCGCTTCCCCACACAATGCTCGTGAGGAAGATGAGGCCCATTCGCGTCGTCCCGGCGTACCGCTCAAGTGCGCCGCCCAGCCACCACAGCACGATCATGTTGAACAGCAGGTGGATGATTCCCGCGTGCACGAATGCCGCGGTGATGATGCGGTACCACTGCCCGTCGGCCACAAATGGCCCGAACAGGCCGAGATCCACGGCCAGGCGCGAGTTACCGCCCCCGTTGATCCCAAGCCCCTGCGCCAACTCCACGATGGTCACCAGCACGCAGATGACGATGATCGCCACCGTCAGCGGGGCTCCACCAGCAGCCGGCAGCAGGTTCAGCCGGCGGGATGGCGCCTTGGGGGACGACGGTGCCGAGCCTCCGGCGCAGTCGGGGCAGCGGATACCCACGGCTGCCGTGCGCATGCAATCGGTGCACACCGGACGCCCGCATGATGAGCACGAGAGAAGCGTCTCGCGCCCGGGATGCCGGTGGCAATGCATGGGCTCGGGGCCATCGGGTTGGGGCGGCTCGGTCACGTGCGGTCATGGTACCCGGGAGTCCCATTGGAACGTGAGAATTGCCGTCTTCCTGCGACTGGGTCCGGCAAGCCGTTGACACCGTGCCCCCGGCCGTATTCACTACCCGTTCGGTTCGCCGTCGCCCGGTCTGCGTAGGCGCGCATCCCCAACCCACTGAGGGTTCATTTGACGACGACGCCTGTGCCGTTCGCGACGACTCCCCCGCCTGGGCTCCCTGAGCTCGTGGAGCACGATGCCTGCGCCCTTGCGGCGTTCGCCACTCGCGACGGCCAGCCGTCACACGCGATCGTCGAACGCGCGGTGATTGCGCTCGACATGATGGTTCACCGGGCCGGCAGCGTGGATGGCGAAGGCGATGGCTCAGGCATCCAGGTGGACATCCCCCGGCCGCTCTGGGCGAGCCGTCTCTCGGCACAGGGCCTCGACCCCGGGGTGGCAGACGACCCGCGGTTTGTGATCGCGCATGTGTTCTTCGAGGGCTCCGAGGTGGCCGACCGCGAGATGCCGATCCTTCTCGACATCGTCGGCCTGCATGGCTTCGGGGTGTTGCTCTCGGGCGAGGGCGACATCGACCGCTCCGCACTGGGGCCGCGCGCAGCCGAGACGCCACCGGTCTTCTGGCAGCTGGCGCTCCTGGCCCGCGACGCCACAACCGCATCGCGTGACTGTTACCAGGCAATGGTGGCCGTGGAGCAGGACCTCACCTGCCACGTGGCGTCGTTCTCGGCCAACGACTGCGTGTACAAGGTGCTGGGCCAGCCGCTGGTGCTTCCACGGTTCTACCCCGAGCTGTCCGATCCGTCCTTCAGCTCATCACGGGTCATCGCGCACAACCGGTACTCCACCAACACCTATCCCACCTTCAGCCGGGTGCAGCCGTTTGCCATCCTCGGTCACAACGGCGAGATCAACACCATCGCGCAGTTGCGGGAGCAGTGTCGCCAGCTCGGACTTCCCGTTACCCGCGACGGATCCGACTCGCAGGACCTCAACCGCCTGCTCGAGGGCCTCATCTTCGAGAAGGGCCTGTCCCTCCTCGAGGCGGTCGAGTTCGCGTTCCCGCCGATCCTCGGCGAAGTTCACCGTCTGCCAAACGACCTGCAGGACCTCTACGTGCACTACCGCGAGGCCTGGGGGCCGTACGCGCAGGGGCCGGTGGCCCTCGCCACCCGCGCGGCCGATGAGATGGTGTTCTCGGTCGATGCCCTGGGGCTTCGTCCGCTGTGGTGGGTGGAGACGGCCGACATGTACGTGGCGTCATCAGAGCCAGGCATCGTGCCTGTGCATGAGCTCACCGCCGATCCCCGCCCCCTCGCCCCCGGCGAGAAGGTGGCGCTTGTGGGTGGGCCCGATGGTGCCCCGCGTGTGCTCTCGTACCCCGAGGTGCAGCGCGAGGTCCACGCCCGGGCGAGCGCCCGTGGCGGTCTGCCCCACGCCGAGGCCCGCGCCCGTCTGGCCGGTGGTCTCGAACCCGTCGCCCACCCATGGGCTGGCGACGACGACGTGGTGCACGAGACACCGCTCGAACTACTGCTGGCATCCGCCGGTTGGATTGAGGGTGACAAGCAGCAGATCCAGTTCCACGCCGACCGCGGCGCGGAGCCCATCGGGTCGCTCGGATGGGACGGCCCGCTCGGCCCGCTCTCCCCCGTCCCCGTGCCGCTGTCGGACTACCTGCAGGAAACCGTGGCGGTGGTGACCAACCCGGCCATCGATCGCGAGCGCGAGGTGGAGCACTTCTCCACCCGCGTGGTGCTCGGCCGCCGTCCGCCCATCGAGGGTGTGGAGACTGACGCGCCGCAGCGCTGCGAGTTGCGCGTGCCCATCATCCTGGGTGCCATGCGCCCGGGTGTCGAGGTGAGCCTGCCCGAGCTGCGTCGCGTTGCGGCCGGGCAGGGCGTGGCCGTAATGGAGGACGTCCACGCTGCGTGGGCGGAGCGCTACGCGCGACTCCCCCTCTACTTCCCGTGCGAGCACACCATGGCCGAGCACGTGCAGCGCCTGCGCGAAGCCGCGGTCGAAGCCGTGCAGGCGGGGGCCGAGATCCTCGTGCTCGAGGACCGCCTGGCCACACCCATGCACCGCGTGTGCGATCCGCACGTGGCAGTTGCCGTGGTCGACAAGGCCCTGCGCGAAACGCCGGGGGCCGATGGCGCCGCCCTGCGTCGCCGGGTGAGCATCGTTCTGAAGGCCGCCGGCATCCGCAACGTGCACGACGTGGTGGTAGCCGTGGGATTCGGTGCCGATGCCCTGTGCCCGTACGCGATGGTCGAGCAGGCCGTCAACGGTTCACCCGAGCCCGAGGCTGCGGCCGGGCGCCTGCTGGACGGTCTTCAGAAGGGCATCGAGAAGGTGCTCTCGACTCTGGGTATTCATGAGATCCGCGGCTACGGCCGCTTGGTATCTGCAATTGGCGTGGCCCCAGAGGTGCTCGATGCCCTCGGCATCCCGGGCTTCTGCGCGTCAGAGGGTCGCGGCCTCGACTTCGCCCGCCTCGAGATCCTGGCCGAGCAGGGCCGACTGATCCGTGCCGGTGAGGAGAGTCCGGGCAAGATCAAGCTTCCCCGTATGTACCCCAAGGTATGGAAGGCGCTCGCGCGCCTGGCCACCTCCGAGCGCGGCTACGACGAGTTTGCCGAGACCTGCCAGCGCCTTGAGGACGACCAGCCAGTTGCCATCCGCCATGCCGTCGGCATGCAGTTGGCCCCCGAGGCCGACCGTATCCCGGCCGATCGCGTATCGAGCCGCGTGGCGGAGCACGAACTGCCCTTCATCATCTCGTCGATGAGTTTCGGCAGCCAGGGCGAGACGTCCTTCCGTGCGTATGCCGAGGCGGCGTTTCGCGCCGACATGCTGTCGATGAATGGCGAGGGCGGCGAGATCCACGATATGTACGGCAAGTATCCGAAGCACCGCGGCGTGCAGATCGCCTCCGGTCGCTTTGGTGTGTCGTCGCTTCTCCTGAACTCGTCTGAGTGGATCGAGATCAAGATCGGGCAGGGTGCGAAGCCCGGCGAGGGCGGTCACCTTCCCGGATCCAAGGTCACCGAGGCCATCGCGCACGCGCGTAACGCCACAGTGGGATCCGACCTCATCAGCCCCTCCAACAACCACGACCTGTACTCAATTGAGGACCTCGCACAGCTCATCGACGAGATGAAGACCGCGAACCCGTACGCCAAGGTCATCGTCAAGGTGCCGGTGGTCCCGGGTATCGGCACGATCGCCGTGGGCATCGCGAAGGCGGGGGGCGACGTTCTTACGCTCTCCGGATTCGACGGCGGTACCGGTGCCGCACGCCTGCATGCGCTGCGTCGTACCGGCCTCCCCTGCGAGATCGGCACCGTGCTTGCGCACCATGCCCTGGTTGAGGCGGGCATCCGTGACCGCGTCGAGATCTGGGCCGACGGCGGCCTGCGCACCGCTGCCGACGCCATCAAGCTCATCTGCATGGGGGCCAACCGCATCGGATTCGGCACCGCCCCGATGGTTGCCATCGGCTGCACTATCTGCCGGGGTTGCCAGCTGGACACCTGCCACGTGGGAATCGCGACCCAACTGGACGAGGATGAGGCGAAGCACCGGGGCGTCAAGCGTTTCATTCCCCGCGTCTACGAGCCCTCAGTGGAGGCGCTCGTGCGTTACTTCACAGAGATGGGCACGGCGATGCGCCGCATTGCCGGCGACATGGGCGTCGAACGCGTGCAGGATCTTGTGGGTCACGCCGATCGCCTGGTACAGGTCACCCACCATGCGGAGATGGACCTCGACGGCCTTCTCACCCCCACCCGTGAGCGCATCGTCACCGCGCCCGAGGATGGCGAGCGGTACTTCCGCGCGTTCAACCCGCCTCCCCCTCACCGGGCACCGCAGACCGCATCCAACATGCTCGCCGCGGGTGGCGCGCTGGCCGTGGAGGAGGCTGCCGCGACCGCGCGCGACCGCAACCTCGGTACCGATCTCGCAGGCGTCATCGCCCGTGCGCAGACAGGCCTGCACACCGACCCTGCACTCGCCAAGCGCATCGCGGGCAACGTGGGCGGCGACACGCTGGTTGACCTGTCCTTCACGGATGGCGCGGCCACCGGATCGGGGCTCGGCGCGTTCAACGTGGCCGGGGTACGCATCCGTGTGGCGGGTGGCGCACAGGACGGCGTGGGCAAGTGTTCGGTGGGCGGCGAGGTCAGCATTCTCAAGGCACAGGCCGGCTCAGGTATGTGGGTGGGTGGTCACGTGGGCAAGTCCTTCGCCTACGGCGCATCGCACGGGGTCTTCCTGGTGCAGGGCAATGCGGACGCCCGCGCGGGAATCCGTCTCTCGGGCGCCGACATGGTGCTGGGCGGACAGCCCGACGCCCCCATTGACGACCGCATTGGCACCCTCGGTGCCAGGGCCAACTGCAAGGGCTTCGCCTTCGAGTACATGACCGGCGGGCGGGTGGTCGTACTTGGCGACCCGGGTCCCTGGCTGTGTTCGGGGATGACCGGCGGCGTGGTCTATGTGCGTCAGAACGCCGACTGGAACCTCGACGAGGCCGCCATCCGGCGTCGCCTCTCCAAGGCGGCGAAGGTCAGCATCATTGCGCTCAATGACGATGACCTGCAAAGCGTGGGCGAACTTCTGGGGCGCTACCGCGACGCCCTCGCGGAGTCGGGGCAGTCCGACACCGTCGCCGAGGTTGACGTACTGCTTGCAGCACCCGAGGATCACTTCCTCGCCATCTATCCCGTCACGCAGCAAGCCGACCCCAACCTCTCCACCGAGTAGGCGCGCAGGCGGCCCGGGGGCCCGCGACCGGGTCGCGTGGGGGTCGGCCCGATGTAACCGTCCTCACATCACATGAGGGCCCGCGGCGTGCATGATGCCCGCATGACCGCTGCCCCGGATGCCATCGCGGATCGCCTCGAGACGGTTCGGCAGCGCACGCTCGCCATTCTCGAGCCGCTCGACCCCGAGTGGATTACGCGCAGCCCCGACCCGATCATGAGTCCGCCGGCGTGGGATATGGCGCATATCGCCGCGTACGAGGAACTGTGGCTGGTCACGCACCTGAACCAGTCCGCGCCGCTCCACCCCGATCTGGCGGCCACCTACGATGCCTTCGCAACCCCGCGCGCCGTGCGCGGCGACATCCGAATCCTCGACGCCGAGGAGTCGCGCGAGTACATGCGCCGTACACGCGAACGTGCTCTCGGCGTTCTCGCAGGCGCCGACCTCTCTGACGACGCCCCCGATCTCACTCGTGGCGGCTTCGTGTGGGACATGGTGGCCCAGCATGAGGCGCAGCACGACGAGACGCTGCTGCAGACCCTCCAGCTCATGCCAGCGGGCACCTACTCGCCATGCCCCGGGGCGCTCCCGCCGGTTGACGCACCTGTGACCGGCCCCAACCCCGTGGCCATCGACGGCGGCCTGCTGATGATGGGATCCGACGGCGCCCACGGCGCGCTCGACTGCGAGCGCCCCTGCCATCCCACCGAGGTTGCCTCCTTCCGGCTCGACCGCCACCCGGTCACCGTCGGGCGCCACCTCGAATTCATGGCCGATGGTGGCTACGCGGACCCTCGGCACTGGAGCGAGGCCGGGTGGGCATGGCGGTGCGAGACCGGCATCACCGCGCCGCTCCACTGGCAGCGCGACGGTGAAGGCGGCTGGCAGCGCACGCAGTTCGGCTGTACCGAGGCCCTGGATCCCGCCGAGATCCTCTGCCACGTGTCGTTCTTCGAGGCCGAGGCTCACGCCCGCTGGGCGGGCGGCCGGCTTCCGACCGAACCTGAGTGGGAGATGGCGGCCCGCCTCACCCCTGAGTCGCCCGTCGACGCCTGGGCCCCATGGGGCGATGCGGTACACGATGGGCGGGCGAACGTCGGGCAGTGCTCCTTCCGCCCTTCGCATGCCGGGGCATACCCCGCGGGTGCGTCGGCCAGCGGCTGCGAGCAGCTCCTCGGCGATGTGTGGGAGTGGACCTCCACGCCCTTTGACGGTTACCCCGGGTTTCGCGCATTCCCATATCGCGAGTACGCCGAGCCGTTCTTCGACTGTGGACATCAGGTGCTGCGCGGGGGTTCATGGGCCACGCAGCCGGTTGCAGCACGAGCCACCTTCCGCAACTGGGACCTCCCCGAGCGTCGACAGATTTTTGCGGGCCTCAGGCTTGCGTGGGATGCCTCGTGAGCACCACGGAGACCAAGACAGAGGTACGTCCATGGCGCCTCGACTGCCACGTGGCCGCAGGCGATGACGGCGGTGCCGCAGGCGATCTGCGGCGGTCACTCACAGCCAGCGCCCCAACCATCTCTCCCCGGTGGTTCTACGACGACGTCGGCTGTGCCCTGTTCGAGCGCATCACCGACCTCGCCGAGTACTACCAAACCCGTACTGAGCAGGCACTTCTCGACGCCCGGATGGACGCCGTGGTTGATGCCATCCACCCCACCGAACTCGTCGAGATCGGTTCAGGCGCTGCAACCAAGACCCGGGCGATCCTCGGAGCCATGTCACGCTCGGGAGACCTTCGCCGGTACATCCCCTTCGACATCAGTCCGGGTGCCATCGCCCGAAGTGCATCGGCACTGGCCGTTACATATCCCGGCCTGCGGGTGCACGGCGTTGCCGGCGACTTCTCACGGCAACTCGGCAAGATCCCCCGGCGACCGGCGGGAGGCACCCGGCTGGTGGCATTCCTCGGAAGCACACTCGGCAACCTCGAGCCCGCGCAGCGGCGGTCAATGGTGCGTCGCCTCGCCCGGCTCCTCGATCCGGGGGATGCCCTGCTGATGGGGACGGACCTCGCCCACGACCCCGCAGTGCTGGTGCGCGCGTACGACGATGCCGCGGGCGTCACTGCCGAGTTCAACCGCAACATCATCCGCCATATCAACCGGGCGTTTGAGGGCGACGCCGACCCCGATGCGTTCGTTCACGAGGCGCGATGGAATTCCCGTGCATCACGCATTGAGATGCACCTGCGCGCGAGTAGAGATATCAAATGGGACCTCCCGGGCCTTGACCTCCGCGTGCACATCCCTGAGGGACGCACCATCCGCACTGAGATCTCCTGCAAGTTCACCGCAGGGGGAGTCGCCGGGCTCTATGCCGACGCCGGTCTCACGCCCATCACGTGGGACGAAGACGCCCTCGGCCGCTACGCGATCTCGGTGGCCGTCAGAGACTGATCATCCATGCGGCGGATGATCACCGTGCGCTGCCGCATCTCGATCTCACCCTGCTCCTGCAGGCGCCCGAAGGCAACGGTCACCGACTCCCGGGCCGCACCCACCATGTCGGCGAGCTCCTGATGGGTGACCCTGAGGTCGAGCCTCACCCCCTCCGGCGTCACCCGCCCCCAGCGCTCACCCAACTGGCGCAGCTTGAGGAGAAGGCGCCGCTCCACCCTCGGCTCGAGTGCGATTGCCGTTGAGAGTTCACGGTCGGCCAGAGCACCCGCCAGCGCACGCATAATCCACGCGCCCAGCTCCGGGTCGGCTGACAGCACCTCGTGCAGATCCTGAACCACCACAAGGACCACCGAGTCCGTCGCGGCCCGCATCACGGCACCCGCCGCCTCCGGCCACGCGTCCCCCGGCAACACGAGCGCATCACCCGCCTGGAGGAGCGCGATGGTATGCATGCGCCCCGCGTGACCTGGCACCGCCACTGCGAGTTGGCCGTGCGCCACAACACCGACATGCCCGGATGGGTCCTGAATCACGACCTCTCCGCCGGTGGGCACCTCCACGCGGCGGGAAACCCCCTCCAACCGCACCAGCAGACCCTCGGGAATCCCGGCGCCGGTTGGGGCGTCAATCATGCGTCGGACAGGAGCGCAGCGCGCTGCTCCCATTCGGCGAGGGCGTACGCGAGGTCCTCCTGCAACGCACGGTGGCGCTCGCTGAGTTCCATCACGCGGTCCACATCACCCGCGACCCCTGCGGCCTCAACCAGCCCCTCGACCTCACGCAGATCGGACTCAATTGACGCGATGCGCGTCTCAATCTTCGAAACCTCGCGCGAAATCCGACCATTACCGCCCTTCTTGACGGGCTTCGGCGTGACCTCTTTCTGCACGGGCGCCGGGGGGGACATGGCCGCCTGCTCGGCATCCTCCTCGCGCATGGCAAGAAGGTCGGCATATCCACCCGAGCGCATCACCGCCGTGCCCTGCTCCAGCGACAAGGTGTGCGTCGCCACGGCATCGATGAGCGCCCGGTCATGCGAGATCA
This sequence comes from Thermoleophilia bacterium, assembly GCA_037138115.1. Lineage (GTDB taxonomy): Bacteria > Actinomycetota > Thermoleophilia > Miltoncostaeales > Miltoncostaeaceae > SYFI01. Next base: position 13,927 of record JBAXJA010000051.1, read on the forward strand.
TGATGATCGTGCCGTCGTAGGCACCCAGGGCATCCTCCAGGGCCTCGCGGCTCTCGACGTCGAGATGGTTGGTGGGCTCGTCCAGCACCAGAAGGTTTCCGCCCTCGGCCACCAACTGCACCAGGCTCAGGCGTCGACGCTCCCCACCCGAAAGCCCCTCAATGGTGCGGTCGGCCAGCTCGCCGCGAAAGAGAAACCGCCCGAGCAGGCGACGGGCCTCGGTCTCAGTGAGCGACGTCCCGGACTTCACCGTCTCCACGATCGTGCGCGTCTCCACGTACTCACGCGCGTGCTGGCTGAAGTACGAGGGAAT
>JBAXJA010000052.1:0-13806 GCA_037138115.1 Thermoleophilia bacterium
GCGGCGCCCTTCGCGCTCTGCACGATGAATCCGAGTTGCACTCCGGTCTGTCCCTTGATCGCCGAAAGGTCGACCTCCCAAGGGATGAAGTTGCCGTGAGTGCTGCTGGTGGTCACCCCAAGGTAGGCCGGAGTCGAATTCTGATCCGTCGTATATGCCAGAGCCACCACCTGACTCTGTCCGTCCAAGTGGGTGGCGATATAGGCATTCATCCGGCACGACGAGCCGAGGGGGTTGAAGGTGATTGGAGCGGCGATGGCCCATTCCACACGCCCCGAGCCCGCAGGGTTGGGCGGCGCGTAGAGTTCCATGTAGTCGAGGCCGCCGGTCGTTTCGAATGTCCATTCCCCGGCTGGGGCCTGGACCCAGCCATCGGGCAGAGGGGGTGTTCCTCCATCTGACTGCACAGCCGGTGCAAACGCGGCGGCGAAGTTGGGCACCGTGCTCTGAATATCGACGCCCGGTGCGGCGACGTCAACTGATGTCGCCCCATAGTTGGAGAAACTCGCCAGGTTGCCGCTTGCGTCGATGGCGGCCACGCAAAGCACGTTGGGCAGAGGGACATCGCAGGGGTCTTGCGGGATCGCGTCATTGTCGGTGCCATCGTTGCCTGCAGCAGCGACGAACAGGGTGTTTGGGTGTTGGCTGATGGCATCAGTGCTTGGCTGCAGGTCGCCGGGCCCCCCGGCGCTGATGTTCACCACGCGCGCCACCCCGCCGCCATACGCCATCCCCTCGGAAAGGTACCCACAGCTCCCAGCAAGATCGCATGAGCGCACCGGTGTCATACCCACGGTCCAGTTGACTCCTGCGACGCCCATGCCGTTGTTGCCGACGGCACCGATGGTGCCGGAGACGTGGCTGCCGTGTTTGTTCTGATCCTCGACCGCGAGCGGGTCAACCACGCCCTGGACATCGGGCACGAAGTTGCGGGCATTTGCGGTGCGCAGGTTGGCCGCGAGGTCGGGGTGGTCAAGGGCAACGCCACTGTCAACCACCGCCACCGACACATCTGCAGACCCCTGAGTGGTGCCCCAGGCGCCCAGGGCGCCCAGGTCCATGCCGGCGAGCCCGGTGAACGGCGTCGGGGCCTGCACCTGCTGGCCGGTGTTGCTGAGGCCCCACAGATTGGGGAAGAGTGGATCGTTGGGCGTGACATCAATGGTCGCCGGAACGTCAGCAACTGCCCAGCGCACGTCGGCCCGTGCGTCGAGCCTGCGTGCCACAGCGCCCGGGGCGGCGCCCTCATCTACCGGAACGCGCCACACGCCCGGCAGCCCCTCCACCCTTCGCGCCGCCCGCGGCTGGGCACCCGCTGCGTCGAGGGCCTCGGACCGGACGTCGGCCTGCACCCGCGCCGTGGTGCCCGCGCGGAACTTCACCAGCACGTCGCGCACCACGGGCCGCATGCCCGTGGGGGTGGCCACCTGCTCCACCGGACCGATCGACCGCACAGGTACGGCGGCCATCGCAACGCCAGATGCCGCGATGGCGACGGAGGTTCCGACAACTACGGCAAGTACGCCAAGGCGCGATCGCTGACTCACGTGGTGCTCCAGGGGAGGGGGAATAACGCTTGGGACGTTACACGGGTTGAGTGCGGTCCCCCAGAAAGAGCGTGCCCGCCGCCCCCCACGTGTCTGCTGCTACGCACCGTTCGGGGGCGACACAGCCGCAGCACCGTGGCCGGTGCCGTGAAGGAACTCCGCCCCGAGCTTCTCCGACAGCGCGATGACTGCCAGATGGGTGTTGGCCGACGGCACACGCGGGATGATTGAGGCATCAATGCACCACGCGCCATCGAGGCCGCGGATGCGCCCCTGCCCATCGGTAACCGCCATGGGGTCGGAATCAAGCCCCATACGAAGCGAGGCCACCGGATGGTGGAATGTCTCAACAGTGCGCAGCGCATGGTCGGGATCGTCCATGTTGGGCCACGGGTCCAGCAGGTCGGCCAGCGGCTTGGTGCGGGCCACGGCCATCAACTCGCGCCCGGCGGCCACGGCCAGCTCGCGGTCGCCCCCGGCCTCCATCCAGCCCATGCGGAGCACCGGCTGGTCGATGGGGTTGGTCGACTGGATGTCCACGCGTCCGGTGCGTCCACGCGAGTCGGCCACCTGCACGTTGATCTCGCTGATGCGGTGCCCGCCGTCGACGAATCCCGCATAGGGCATCACCTGAAACAGGCGCTCCTCGCCATTCACCTCGGCCTTCGACGTGAGCAGCGCCTGGATCCACGGGTGCGGCCACTGCGGGATGTCACTGCTGATCCAGAAGCGGTAGGAGATCTTTGGGTGGTCCTGCATGCCGCGGCCCACACCCGGCAGTTCATGCACCACCTTGATGCCGTGCGGGGTGATGGCGGCGGCCGGGCCCACGCCAGATCGCAGCAGTACCGCCGGGCTCTGGTAGGTGCCGAGGCACAGGATGACGTGGTCGGCCTCGTAGGTAACCCGCTCGCCCGTTGCCTCGCGAATGGCCTCAAGGCCCGTGGCCCGCGTGCCGTCGAGCACCAGGCGGTCGACGCGCACGCCAACCTCAAGAGTGAGGTTGTCGCGCGACAGCGCCGGGTCGAGGTAGTGGTCGGCCGGGGTCTGCCGCTTGCCGTCTTTCATGTTGAACGGCGTGGGCCCCACTCCCATCGCGCCCGGCTCGTTGTGGTCATCTACCCAGTTGTGCCCACGCGACAGCGCGGCCTCGGCGAAGCGCTCGATCAGGGGGTACCAGGTGTCGCGCGGGTGGCGTGCGATGGGGATGGGCCCGTGATCGCCGTGGTACGGCTCAGTGCCAAAGTCCGTGTCGGTCTCGATGAACCTGAACCACGGCAGCATGGTGGCCCAGTTGAGCCCCGGTGCGAACGCGGCCCATTCGTCGTAGTGCTCGGGCAGGCCCCGCAGCGCAATGGCCGCGTTGGTGATGGACGACCCACCAACCACGTGGCCGCGGGGCACGTGCACGCCGCGCGGCGATGCACCCGCCTGAGCGGTGAAGCCCCAGTCGTGGGTCTCTTTGATGATGCGGTAGGCGTGCGCCAGTTCGGGCGGCCACTCACCGGGCCGGTAGTGGGGTCCGCTCTCCAGCAGCACCACGTCGATGCCCGGATCGGCCGACAGGCGCGCCGCCAGTACGCATCCCGCGGTGCCAGCCCCTGCGATGACGACCCTCATCGATCGCCTCCCGTCAGGCGGCGGCCAGGCGGCCGCCATCGATCAGCATCACCTGACCGGTCATAAACCCGGCGGCATCGGACAGCAGGAACACGATGGGCCATGCGGCCTCCTCCACCGTGCCCACGCGGCCCATGGCGGTCTTGCTCACAAACTTCTCGGCAAGGGCCGGGTTGGCATCCATCAACTCGCCCACCAGTTCAGTGGTGATGGTGCCCGGCGCAATCGAGTTGACCAGGATGCCCATGGGTCCGAGCTCGACGGCCAATGTGCGGGTCATGGCGTCGAGCGCAGCCTTGGTGGCGTTGTAGGCCACCAAGTTGGGTAGCCCCGCGAATGCGGCGATGGACGACAGGTTGACGATGCGGCCGCCGCGACCGGTTGCAGCCATGGCAGGGATCGCCGCGCGTGAGAACGACGCGGCCGCCCGCAGGTTGACGCGCAGGATGTGATCCCACTCGTCGTCGCTGGTCTCGGCAGCCGGGTGGTAATACGGGCTGATTCCCGCGTTGTTGACCAGGCCCCACAGGTCGCCGAGTTCGGCAGCCGCGGCCACAGCGCGATCGGCCACACCCGGGTCTTCCACCGCACCCACAACCACGCGGCTGGGGCCCGGAAGCGAGGCTGCGACGGCCTCCAGATCATCGGCGGTGCGGGCAACCAGCACCACGCTCCCACCAGACCGCGACACGGCGTCGGCCGTGCCCTTTCCGATTCCGCGGGATGCTCCGGTGATGATGACCACGCGGCCGTCAAGTGCAAAAGGCTCATTCATGGAGCGAAGGCTACCGTTGCACAACGCTTTTCATGCGAGGGGCGAGTGTCCCTGCCATGCCCGTTCTCCGTATGCGCACCGTCCTGAACCCCCCTAAGATGCCCGCACCGAACTCGTGAACCGACCCCGAGGAACAGTCCCATGCTGAGTTATGCATTCACCGAGGAGCAAGAGGACCTTCGCGCCATGGTGCGCGAGTTCGCCGAGGCGGAGATCGCCCCGCTCGTCGAAGAGGCCGAGCGCAACGAGAAGTTCCCTGTCGAGATCATGCCCAAGCTCGGTGAGCTGGGGCTGCTCGGCATCGTGTTCCCCGAGGAGTACGGCGGCATTGGCGCCGACAAGATCACCGAGTGCATCTTCGTGGAGGAGATGACCAAGGTGTGCGCGGGTATCACCGCATCGGTGAACGCCCACGCCGACCTGGCGTCGTTCCCCATCTACAAGTTCGGCACCGAGGAGCAGCGCGCCAAGTACCTGCCCGCCGCCATTGCCGGCGAGACCATCGGCGCCTACGCCATCACTGAGCCCAACACGGGCTCGGACGCAGCCGGTCTCATGACCCGCGCGGAGAAGAAGGGCGACCGGTACGTGATCAACGGCCGCAAGAACTTCATCACCAACGGCACCATCTGCGACTTCTGCCTCGTTGCCGCGTACACCGACAAGGAGAAGCGCGGCGAGGGCATCTCGGTGTTCATCGTCGACCGTGAAACGCCCGGCTTCGAGGTGACCCGCAAGCTCGAGAAGATGGGCCACCGCTCATCCGACACCGCCGAACTGGTGTTTGAGGACTGCGAAGTGGGCGAGGACGCCCTGCTGGGCGGCAAGGAGGGTGCCTTCGGCGCCCTGATGGAGGCGCTCATCACGGGTCGCGTCTCGCACGGTGTGAAGAGCGCCGCCATCGCCGAGGCCGCGCTCAACCAGGCCATGGCCTACGCCAAGGACCGCGAGGCCTTTGGCCGCTCCCTCACCAAGTTCCAGTCCATCCGCTTCAAGCTGGCCACCATGGCCACCAAGGTGGAGGCCGCCAAGGCCCTCGCCTACAAGGCGGCATGGCTGTACTCCACGGGCCAGCCCTGCGTGAAGGAGGCCTCAATGGCGAAGTACTTCTCCGCCGAGGTCGCCGACGAGGTCACCCGTGAGGCCGTGCAGATCCACGGTGGCTACGGCTACATCGTGGAGTACCCGGTCGAGCGCCTGTACCGCGACGCCAAGCTCGCGTCCATCACCGAGGGCACCTCGGAGATCCAGCAGATGATCATCAGCAAGGAGCTCGGTCTGTGAATCCCCCGCCTCCGGCGGGCCCGGGATCATTCCCGGCCGCCGTGGGCACGCAGGGACCCGGTCTCACGGATGCGCTGTCGTATCCGTACTTCGAGGCCCTCTTCGATAGGAAGAGCCGGCGGGTCGCCCTTGGGATGGAAATCCCCCAAGGCGTACTCGCCTATGAGAGCCCCTATGTGCCCGTTCCCCTCACGGAGTTGGAAGAAGCCCTCATCCTCATGGCCGGTACCGGCCTGGCCGGGCTGAATCTGGCCGATATCGACCCCAGCATGGGGGCCGACGCGCTTGTGCAGTGGACCGCGCGCACCTGGCCGTCGTCGTGCTCCAACCACGGCACCGAGCTCTTCTACACCAACGATGACGGGCTCTACTTCCTCGACATGTGGAACATGCAGCCCGAGCCGGGAGAGCTGGCCACGGTTGCCGGCAAGCCCATCGAGAAGCAGGCCGAAGTGCTGGTGGAGATGGCCCGCCGCGGCAAGCGCACGCTGAAGGACGGCCGTGCCGATCTGCCTGCCACCCTTCCCGGGCTCTTCGCGTTCAACCTGTGGAACGCCAACAAGCCCGGCACCTCGCTGTTCCTCCCCATCTCCAACATGACCTTTGAGTACATGAACCTGCTGTTCATCTACTTCTCAGAGGGCTACCGGTTCACCCTGCTGGACGAGCGCAATGGCTACCAGCCCGCCGGCCTGCAGAAGTGGATCGACAAGGGCCGCCTCGACCCCACCCGCCGCATGGGCCTGGTGGAGATCGAGCAGCGTGTGCTCAGCATGCAGGTGGTTGAGCAGGCGTTCATGTGCCAGAACATGAACATCGCCATGCAGACCATGGGCCTTGGTGGCTGGACCTACACCGGGTTCATTTCGTCGTATGTGCTCGGCGCCATGGATGTGGAGGGCCTCGGGTTCCGCCACGTGCAGCCCAAGGAGGGCCCGCTCGTTCCCGTGGGTCGTGACGGTGCGTTTGAGGCACTCTGCCCCCCGTACCACGCGTCAATGTCCGACGCGGTGGATGCATTTCTCGAGCAGAAGTGGGGCCAGTACGAGAACCACATCCCCAAGGCCATCAACGGGGCCGAGGCGATCGTGGCCAGCATTCCGCGACCCACCGCCGAGACCATCGAGATCGTCAAGGACTTCTGCGAGTACGTGTACGAGGCCTACGGCCGCTTCCCGGCCAACCTCGATCCGATGTACCAGCGCCTGGCGTGTCAGGTGCAACACATCGACACCGACTTCTACGACGAGCACTACCCGCCCGGGGCCTACACCGACCAGCACACCGAGCACTTCCGCCGCTGGCACCCCGAGCAGTGCGACGAGCACGGGAAGCCGCCCCGCCGCACCGACGCCTAGCGAGTCCGGGGGCCCAACCGGGGGTTCGGGCCGGCGCTACCTGGCGGTGCGGCGGCTGGCCAACGACGACAGGCCAGCGAGTACCAGGTCACCGGCACGCTTCGACACGGGCTTGTGGAACTGGACGACCTGGGCGCGAAGGCCGGCGATGGAGCGACGCATCTGGTCGCCGTCGGCGCGCAGCCTGGCGTTCTCGTCACCCAGGCGGGCAACCTCGGCCTTGAGTGCGGTGATCTCCTCGCCACCGCCACGCCCGCTGACGATCGCCTGCACGGCAACCGCTTCGATCAGCGTGCGCTGCGACCCCACGGGGCCCACGGTCTCGCCGACGAGGCGGCCTGAGCTGAGGTAGCGCCACACAGTGCGCTCGGACACGCCGAGGGCCTCAGAGGCCTCGGCAACGGTCATGTGCATGGTGTTCTCCATGCCCGGGGCGTTCGACGCCACGCGGGGGAACACCTGCCGTGCGGGGGCCGCGAGGGCCCCCGCACGAATGGATGCTTGCTAGCCCTTGCGCTGGATCAGCATGTTCCAGACGCCGCGCTGCACAACCTTGTCGTCCTGGTTCAGTACCTCGACCTCGTACTTGCACCAGCCGGCCTTCGGGTTCTTCTCGTTCTCGGACTTCTCGCCGATGGTGCGCTTCACGCGGATGGTGTCGCCGATGAACACCGGTGCGCGGAACTGCCACGTGTCGAGACCGACGAATGCGGCGGTCGCGATCTTCGGCTCCATCTTCTCCACCTGCAGGCCGGTGGCGATAGACGTCACGAGCATGCCGTGGGCGACGCGCTGGCCGAAGACAGAGTCCTTGGCGCCAACCTCGTCGATGTGGAACCAGTTGAAGTCACCGGAGACGCCGCAGAAGTTGACGACGTCGGCCTCAGTGACCGTACGACGCAGCGACTCCGCGCTGTCCCCCGCATTCAGCTCCTCCCAGAAAAGACGCTCAGCCACAAGAACTCCTTGCAAATCGTTGGGGCGCCCGATTCACGAGCGCCAAAGGCGGGCGGGAGCATAACGGGGGAACACGACCGCCGGGCGGCTGGTCTGTCGTATGCGGGGTTTAGAGTCGAATGACTCCTCACTCACCAGCCATCTGCGGAAGGACTGCACGCATGAAGGGAATCGTCTTCGAGGGCAACGGGAAGATGACGGTTGAGACCGTCCCCGACCCCACGATCCTTGAGCCGGGCGACGCAATCGTCCGGGTCACCAAGGCCGGCATCTGCGGATCCGACCTCCACATCCTCAACCACGGCGAGGCATTTGGCTTTGACCATGGCTGCCGCATCGGGCACGAGTTCGTGGGTGTGGTTGAAGAGGTCGGTGCCGACGTCCGCGGCATCAAGGTGGGCGACAAGGTGTGCGCCCCCTTCTGGATCTCGTGTGGTGAGTGCTACTTCTGCAAGAAGGGGCTCCAGACCTCATGCATCAGCGGCGGCTGCTTCGGCTTCCAGGCCTTCTGGCCCGGTGAGGGTGCCGTGCAGGGTGGCCAGTCGCAGTTCGTGCGGGTGCCCATGGCCGATGGCACGCTCGACAAGATCCCCGAATCGCTCGCGGCCGACTCGCACGACCACAAGGTCCTTCCGATGACCGACGTGTTCCCCACCGCCTTCCACGCGGTGCACTGCGCCGACGTGCAGCCCGGCGACAACGTCGTGATCGTTGGCGACGGCGCCGTGGGCCTCCTGGCCGCCCATGCGTCGCAGCTGTTCGAGCCGAAGTCGGTGATCCTGTGCGGTCACCATCCGGACCGGCTTGAGATCGGCGCGCACCTCGGTGCCACGCACACGGTCGACACAAAGGCCGGTGGCGCGGAGGACACCATCGACGAGCTCACCGACGGCCTCGGTGCCGACCGCATCATCCTGGCCATCTCGAGCCCCGAGACCATGCGCTTCGCCATGGAGCAGATCCAGCCGGGCGGCACCATCTCGTGGGTCGGCATGGAGGTCTTCCTGGGCGCACCGGACATCCCGTGGGATCAGGCCTTCATGAAGAACACCACCATCAGGGGTGGCGTCGCGCCGGTGAAGCACTATCTGCCGGAGCTGTGGCCCCTGCTCGAGTCGGGTCGCATTGACCCCTCGCCTGTGTTTACGCACGACCTGCCGCTCTCTCAGGGCACCGAGGGCTACGCAGTGATGGCTTCCCGCAAGGAGGGCTCCGTGAAGGTCGCCCTCAGCCCCGACGCCTGAGCCCACCGCTTTACCGAAGCACGTCGCTGGCCGTTCCGGCACCGCACTGAGGGAGGTTGCGGTGCCGGGGCATGCCTCTGGCCGTCTCCGCGCAGCGCCGAGAGGGATTGCGGTGTCGGGACACGCCTGGCCCGTGATCGGCATTTGCGGAACCGCCGCAAATGCGGGATCACACCAGGCTACGTCCCGCCACCGCAACCCCTCCTCGGCGCTCTAGTGGTTGCTGACTGCAAGAGGCATGAGCCCCCGGTGCCGTGTGCATGGGTGGGACGTAGCGTGGTGTGATCCTGCATGTGCGGCCCCCGCACGTGCCGATCACGGGCCAGGCGTGTCCCACCCATGCACACGGCACCGGGGGCGGCTGGGTGGCTGGCGCCCCGGGGGCAAAACGACGAAGGGCCCGGACGATGTCCGGGCCCTTCGGTTACTGCGTGCTGCGAGGAAGTCCTAGAGGGCTTCCACAGCAGTCTTGATGCGGTCCAGACCCTCTTCGAGCTGCTCGTCGGGAGCGGCGTAGGTGAAGCGGATGTGGCCCTCACCGCGGTCACCGAAGGCGTTACCGGCAACCACACCGACGCCGTAGTCCTCGACCAGGTAGTCGGCGAACTGCTGCGCGGTCATGCCGGTGCCACGGATGCTCGGGAACACGTAGAACGAGCCGTCAGGCGTCTGACAGTCGATGCCCTCGATCTCGTTGAACTTGCTCACGACCAGGTCACGCTTGGCCTTGAGGCGGGCGGTCTGCTGCAGCACGTGGTCCTGCGGGCCCGTGAGGGCGGCGAGGCCGGCGTACTGCACGAACGCGGGCACGTTGGTGACCGAGTTCTGCTGGAAGATGTCCATGGCCGTGATGAGCTCGGCGTCGGCAACACACCAGCCGATGCGGAACCCGGTCATGATGTACGTCTTCGAGAAGGTGTCGACCACGATCGACTGGTCCTTCATGCCCTCGATGTACGAGATGCTCTCGTGCTTGCTGGGGTCGTAGACCATGTGCGAGAAGATCTCGTCGGTCAGCACGATCACGCCGTGGCGCTTGCAGATCTCGGCGATCTCGGGCAGCTGGCCAACAACCATGCCGTTGGGGCGCTGCGGGGTGTTGATGACGAGCATCTTCGTGCGCGGTGTGATGAGCGACTCGAGCGAGTCGAGGTCGAAGTGGAAGTCGGGCTCCACGAGCGGGGCGTACACAACCTTGCCGCCGGCGTAGGTGATCCAGAACTCGTCCGGCGGGTAGCCGGGGTTCGGGAAGATGACCTCATCGCCCTGATCCACGATGGTGAGCAGCGACTGGGTGAGGGCGTGCTTGGCGCCCATGGTCACGAGGACCTCTTCGCGCTTGGTGGGACGGCCACGTGAGGTCATTTCCTCGGCGATGGCGTCACGCAGCTCGGGAAGACCCGGGCCCGGCACGTAGCGCACGTGGCCGTCGTGAATGGCCTTGGCACAGGCCTCGTAGATGTGCGGGGCGGGATAGAACTCGTCGCCCTGGAAGTCGCCCTTCTCAAAGTGAAGGATCTTGGTGCCGGTGTCGCGCTCGATCTGCTCGGCCTTGCGCATGGCGGCCCACTGCTTGGGAAGAACAAAGTGCTGGGTGCGACTCGAGAGTGCGTCGCGGATGTCGGTGAGAGCGTCGCTCATATGGGTACTGCTCCTTTCGGTGCTCGGTCGCCGTCCCGTTATCGGACGACGTTGAGAGCGGCGCTCGGCCGCGGGGTAGAAGGTGTTGTTGCCCGCACGCGGCGGGCGGCACGGTTGAACGCGCCTGACTGCGAGGCGCCGAGGCGGCGGGACAGCCCGTCTGCGGCAGTGATCACGAGGCGGGAGAGTTCATCCACGCGCTCAGGGGTGACCCGGCTGACTGGTCCGCCAATGCCAAGGGCAGCGACGACCCGACCAGTGTGATCCCGGATGGGGGCCCCGACGCAGCGGAGACCCTCGTCGTACTCCTCGTCGTCAACTGCGTAGCCCTGCTCGCGGATGACCACGAGTTCGGCAAGCAGCGGATCGACGTCGGTGGTCGTCGTACGGGTGTACGACGCCATCCCGTGCGCGCTGGTGATCTCGCGCACTTCATCCTCGCCGAGATCGGCCAGGAGAACTTTGCCAAGGCTGGTTGCGTGCGCCGGATACCCGCGGCCCATGGCCGACGGAATGCGAAGCGCACGCCGCGCCTCAACTTTCTCGATGTAGATCGCCTCGCCGCGCTCCAGCACGGCAAGGTGACCGGTCTCGCCCGAGTCGCGCACCAGACCCTCGAGGAATGGCAGCGCCTCGTCCCACAGGCTCATCTGCTCGAGGACGATTCCGCCCATCTCAAACATCCTGAGCCCCAGGCGGTAGCGCTGCGACTTGGCATCGCGCTCGAGAAGACCAACCGCCTCGAGGTTGACGAGAAACCGATGCGCGGTGCTCTTGTGAAGCCCAGTGCGCTCGGCGATCTCGGTGACACCCAACTCGGGCTCCTCGGGGCTGAACACCTCGAGGATTGCGCCGACGCGCTCCACCGCCTGGATGCGGTAGCGGTCCGGAGCTGCGTTGGTGTCAGTGTGCGCGGTGGTTGCCATGTCTCATTCTGCGAAACACCGTCTTGTGACGGATGCGACGAAGGCGGCATTGCTATCAGCCCGCCATGGCACCGGCAAGGGCACGCCGTGGGCCATAGGTCACCGTATCGCTCTGTGAGACACCGTCCCATTGGCGTAAATCGGTCCCCTGCGCCAAACGGCCCGTCACGGGTACGCTTCACCACCTTGCACGAGAACCACATGGGAGTCGATGGCGTGGCATACGAGGACATCCTCTACGAGACCGGCAATGGCCGGGCGACGATCACGATCAACCGTCCGGAGCGCCTCAATGCGTTTCGCGCCAAGACGATCCTCGAACTGGGTGAGGCGCTGGAGGCCGCAGCCGACGACGAGGCCGTGGGCGTCGTGGTGCTTACCGGTGCCGGCGAGCGCGCGTTCTGCGTGGGCGGCGATGTCGCCGACCCCACTCGCACTGCTGCCGAGAAGCGCCACCTGCACACCCTGTCGCACCGGGTGGCCAATGCGATCCGCAACAACGGCAAGCCGGTCATCGCCAAGGTGCGCGGCTACTGCATCGGCGGTGGCAACGAACTCAACGTGATGTGCGACCTCACACTCTCGGGAGAGTCCGGCCGGTTCGGCCAGGCGGGCCCCAAGATCGGCTCGGCTCCCCTGTGGTGGGGATGCCAGCTCATGCCGTCGGTTGTCGGCGAGAAGAAGGCCCGCGAAATCCTCTTTCTCGTGCGCCAGTACGACGCCTATGAGGCCGAGCGCATGGGCCTCGTGAACAAGGTCGTTCCCGACGACCAGCTCGACGCCCTGGTGGACGAGTGGTGCGACGAGATCCTGCGCAAGTCGCCGCAGGGTTTGCGCCTGGCCAAGATCGCCATGAACACCGCCACCGATGCGCTGTACTCGTCGGTGCAGCACGGTTTGGAACTGGTGGCGCTCAACCACGTGTACGGCCCGGAGCCCAAGGAGGGCATCGCGTCGTTCCAGGGGAAGCGGCCCGCCGACTGGCGGAAGTTCCGCGACGGGCAGGGGCCCGACCCCGCCAGCCCGCCACTGTCGGCAAAGGGCGCAAAGAAGCCTGTCGCCAAGCCCGCCGCGAAGAAGGCTCCCGTGGCCAAGAAGAGGGTGGCAGCCAAGCCCGCAGCCGCGAAGAAGCCTGTGGCCGCAAAGCCCGCAGCCAAGAAGCCTGTGGCCAAGAAGCCGGCAGCAAAGAAGCCCGCTGCCAAGCCCGCGACCCGCCGCACAAGCCGGTGAGCGAGCTGGGTCTCGCAGCGCTCGCGCCCGCACGGCGCGAGGCCGTAGAGAAGGCGCTGTCGGGCGACCGGCTGACGCGCGCCGACTCCATGGCACTGGCCGGCGCGACATCGGCCGAGCACCCCGCGCTGTGGGCCGCCGCCGCGCATCTGCGCAACCTCACGCGCCCGGCCATCGTTACCTACTCGCGCAAGGTGTTCATCCCGCTCACCAATCTGTGCCGTGACGTGTGCTCGTACTGCACCTTCGCCGTTGACGAAGACAGCATCCGGGCGCGCACCATGAGCCCCGACGATGTGCTGGCCATGGCGCAGGAGGCCAAGGCGCTGGGATGCAAGGAGGCGCTCTTCTGCATCGGCGATCGCCCGGAAGTGCGCTGGCCCAAGTACCGCGACATCCTCAAGGGCTTCGGCCACGACAGCACGCAGTCGTACCTGGTGGCCATGTGCCGCATGGTCATGGAAGAGACAGGCCTGCTGCCCCACCCCAACGCCGGCATCATGAGCGAGCGCGAACTGCGCGAGCTGCGTGAGGTATCGCCCAGCCAGGGGATCATGCTGGAGAGCACGTCCGAGCGGCTGTGCGCCCCCGGTGGCCCACACGAGCACGCCCCCGACAAGAAGCCCCGCACCCGACTGGCCATGATCCGCCGTGCCGGCAAGTTGCGAATCCCCTTCACCACCGGGATCCTCATCGGGCTTGGCGAGACCGAGGATGAGCGCATCGACGCACTCCTGGCAATCCGTGACCTGCACGACGAATACGGGCACATCCAGGAAGTCATCGTGCAGAACTTCCGGGCCAAGGATGAAACGCCCATGGCAGGCGCCGGCGAACCCGGGCTTGTCGAGCTGATGACCGCATGCGCCATCGCCCGCTTGGTGCTGGGTGCCGACATGAACATCCAGGCACCGCCCAACCTCTCGGCCGACTACGGCCCCCTGCTGCTCACGGGTATCAACGACTGGGGTGGCGTGTCACCGGTGACGCCCGACTTCATCAATCCCGAGCGCCCCTGGCCGGACCTCGCACTGATGGCCGGCATGTGTCAGGAGGCTGGGTACCCGCTGCACGAGCGCCTCACGGTGTATCCCGAGTACGCGCTGGACGACGAATGGATCGACCCTGCTGTGCGCCCCTACGTGCGCGCTCAGGCGAATGACGCCGGATACCCGAGAACCGAGGCCCTGGAGGCCATTTCCGTATGACCGACCGCGTCACAAT
>JBAXJA010000053.1:0-13388 GCA_037138115.1 Thermoleophilia bacterium
GGCGGGCTGGTACTCACCCCACAAACCTACCCACTCGCCCCGACGGCGCCCGCGCAACACACTTTTGTCACAGCGACTGACCCCGCCCGGGGTCTGACCCCACCCGGGGTCTGACCCCCATGCATCCGCCCTTGCGTCCGGGCCGTGCACTTTTGTCACGGCGACTGACCCCGCCCGGGGTCTGACCCCACTGAGAAGCCCCGCGGGGGTCTCAGGGGCCCTGTGTTCGGCGCGCTGGTCCCTCTCAGCCCTTCTTGCGGCCCTCGCTGATCTGGTGCGCCATGCGGCTCTGCAGGCTGAACAGTTCGATGAAGCCCGGGCTCGCATTCTGCGAGAAGGTCGGGTCGGCGTCGAACGTGGCCAGCGTGCGGTCGTAGAGAGCCCAGGGCGAGTCGCGGGTCACCACGGTGGCGGAGCCCTTGTACAGGCGCACCGTGATGGTGCCCTCCACCTTGCTATTCACGCGGTCCATGAAGGCGTTGAGATCGGCGAGGAGCGGCTCGTACCACAGACCCTCGTAGGCCAGTTGCGCCCACAGGAGGTCGAGGTTTGCCTTCAGCGCATTCTCCCGGCCGGTGCACACCAGCTTCTCGAGCTCCTTGTGCGCCTCGAGGATCACCGTTGCAGCCGGCACCTCATACACGTCACGCACCTTCAGCCCCACGACGCGGTCCTCGATGTGATCCATTATCCCCACGCCATTGCGGCAGGCGATCTCGGCCACTGCGGGGATGAGGTCCACGAGCGCCATCTCCACACCGTTGAGACTGGTGGGAATGCCGTCCACGAAGCCGAGCACCACGTCTTCGGTGCGGTCCGGCGCCTTTGTGGGCGGCGTGATGAGCTGAAAGACATCGTCGGGCACTGCCTGAGTGAGATCCTCGATGACCCCGCCCTCGCTCGAGCGACCCCAGAGGTTGTCGTCGATCGAGTACGGCCGCTCCACGCTCGACGACACGGGAATGCCGTGCTCGTTCGCGTAGGCGATCTCCTCGTCGCGGCCCATCTGCCACTCGCGCACCGGTGCGATAACGCGCAGCTCAGGTGCCAGCGTGGCGATGGTGGCCTCAATGCGCACCTGATCGTTGCCCTTGCCCGTACAGCCGTGGGCGATGGTGTCGCAGCCGTGGCGACGGGCCTCGTCAACCGCCAGCTTGGCGATGAGCGGACGCCCCAGCGAGGTGAACAGGGGGTAGCCGCCCTGATAGCGCGCGTTCGCCTTGATTGCCGGGGCTACGTAGTCGCGGGCGAACTCCTCGCGCGCGTCGATCACCAGACTCTCAATGGCGCCCAGATTGGTGGCTTTCTCGAGGATCTCCGTGAAGTCGTCCTCGGGCTGCCCGAGGTTGATGCACAGCGCCACGACCTCGGCGTCGTACTCATCCTGGATCCACTTGAGCATCACCGACGTGTCGAGGCCGCCCGAGTAGAGCAGTACGACACGGTGCACCTCATGCGGCAGGGCGAGGTACTGGGCGGTCTTCTGGACGGGCGGCATTTCTGACAACGCGAGGATTCCTCTCGGTGCGCGTGGTGAACGGGCCGGGAGATTACCTGCCATCGGGCCGGTGATGGCGCAGCCCCCTCAGGGGCGCGCCATCACGGCCGATCAGTTCTTGCCGTGGTTCGGGTCGAGCGCGACGAGATCTGTGTACGGATCGACGGCACCGCCGCCACCCGGGTGGACCTCAAAGTGCAGGTGGCAGTCGCCGAAGCGCGCGTCGCCGGTATTGCCGACGGTGCCGATCTGCTGCCCGGCCGTCACCTTCGAACCGGCGTCCAGCCCGGCCACGATGTCGTTCAGGTGGGCGTAGTAGTACTCGTTGCCTGCGGTGTCCACGAGCCAGATCCACACACCGCCGAGACCGGTCTCCACCCGCGTGAGGCGCTTGATGGTGCCATCGGCCACAGCCACCACCGGAGTGCCGCGCGGGGACATGATGTCGTTGCCCTCGTGCGAGCCCTGGTGCCGGGCGGCGCCGAAGTCATCTTCGAATGAATGCGTGCCGATTACCGGGAATGCCTTGAGGTACTGGGCCGCCGCGGGTGCCGCGGGAGTGGCGACCGGCGCCGAGGCCACTGCACGGATCTTGAGGCCGAGCTTTGACAGCAGCGTGGCGTCGGCGATGCCAGTGACCGGCAGGTGCAGCTTGCGCTGCAGGATTCGTACACCGGCACGGGTCTGGCGACCGTACGCGCCATCAACCGGAACGCGAATGCCCCGCACGCGGAGTTTGCGCTGGAGCGCCTTCACATCGGCCCCACCAGAGCCACGTGCCAGCGAACCGGTGGTGCCCGGTGCGGCGGCGGCAGGAGGGGTCGTGGCGACAGGTGCGGTGGCAACAGGTGCGGCGGCGGCAGGCGCGGGCGCCACGCCAGCATCGGCCGGCGGCACGCCAGGGACGACCACCGGAAGCTGCGGCGGGCTGCCCACGCCGAAGGCGGCTGGTGCTCCGATCACGACGGTGAATGCGGCTGCCACACCCGCCAGAAAGCGGATTGGCCGGCCGGTCACGCGCACGGCACTGCTGGAAAGGTCGATGATCCTATGTTCCTTTCCGCCGGTCGCCCGTGTTCGGGCGTTCGTCACCAGCTGTAGGTCACAAGCTTCCCGGCAGGAGCCGGGAGACGTGCCCCTCGGAGGTCATGGCCGGGAACGACCCTAGCGACTGGCCCCGGCGAGTCAACCCCCTGGGGCACATGATTTTTACGGAATTACGACGTTTGGGGGGACTTTCGTAACGCAGACTGCATGACACATGGGGAAGCGTCCTGCGTGAAAGCCGAGGGGGGTCTTGCCGGTTTTAACCTGCTCAGGGGCGTTTCTTATGCCATCCCCGCCGCACCCCGGTGCGCCGATGGGTCAGGCGTCGATGTCCCGGGCGCGACGGCGCTTCCCGAGGCTGCGCAACCCGAACACGATCATGAGGAATATCAGGGTGCCACCCAGAATCAGGCCGTTCACAAAGCGGCCGTCATCGGCGCCGGTTGAGGAGATCTCCATCAATTCGCACTGCCCGTACGGCATGGTCCAGGTGGCCGTTGCCTTGTCAGGCGTGAGGGCCGCCCCCTGCGACGCAACTGAGATCCCGGACGGCATCGCCCACGTGTAACGCAACGTGAGCCCATTCACCAGGTCCTTGTCGGCGCGGGTCTTGGGGTATCGGTTACTGGCCGCGTCGCATGTCGGGTCGAGCACCTCCCCCACCCCCGCGCGCGACGCGATCGTGAAGGTCGGTTGCAAGTGACGGCCACTGCGGTCGGTCCGGGCCGACGTGAACTCCGACGCCAGGAGCGACTGCAGGGTTGTCTGAGGCGGAAGGCCGGTGATGCCCGCCTGGGCCGCGCCGGTGCCGCCTGCCGCAACCGTGGTCGTGGTCGGGGCGGTCACGGTGGTGGTGGTCCCCGTGGTGCTGGTGGTGGAGGTCTGGCCCGCGACCGGCGCGCCCCAGTAGCGCCCGGTGGCAGTGAGGATGGGCTGAAGGGGGCGGTAAATGCCGAGCGTTGACCGGAGGTCGGCGAGATCACCCGTGCCCGCCCGCAGCCGGTGCACACTCGTAAGCACCACCGTGCCATCGGGCTCCTGGGACTGCTGCAATGTCGACGATGCGTTGCCGGGCGCGGTCCATCGCTCCCCACCCACCAAGAGGAATTGGTCGAAGGTGCCGGCCGCCAACTGTGCGGGCAGGTCGATGGCGCGCTGGGCTTCAGGGTCGAGACGAAGCTCCACCGAGAGGTTCCCGCCGCCGTCAGCCGCGATGGCAACCATCTGCGTGAGCCGTGCGCTGCAGCCGCTGAGGAGCGGCACGGCGGCGAGGGCGGCGAGGCCGGCGGCAAACGCCCGCCACGCGGTGCGGCGGTGCATCAGCCGGCGTCCGGGCCGCGCAAGTCGTCGCGGCGACGCATCAACTCCACGGCGTGGGCACGCTCTTCGTGATCGAGCGCGGCGAAATCGTCATCCGACAGATTGCCCGCCCGGTGGTCCATGTCGATCTCACGGATGGCGTCAAGTGAACGCATGAGGTCATCTTCCACGGCTGCAAGCGCCGCCGCCCCGGGCGCGGGCTCCGGCAGAACGCGCCCCCCGACCAGCGGCCACGCGATGATCGCGACGAGAACGATGCTGAGAACGGCAATGAGAAGGTAGGTCATCGGTGTGATGCGGCCGGTCGGACGACATGCGGCGGCGGCGCGAGGCTACCCGCGGGCTGCGACATCGGCCCCCGATTCGATGGTGGAGGGCGCACGCGAGCGGCGTGCGGGCCACACGGCGATCAGCGCCCCGAGGGCCACGATCAGCCCGCCCACCCAGACCCAGAACATCATCGGGTTGATGAACACACTGATCCGCGCGAGACCATCGGGAGTGAGCCCCACGAGCACCACGTACACATCACGGAACGGCGTGGTGTCGATGGCCACCTCGCTGGAGCGCTGCATCTGGGGCACGAATACGTCGACGCCGGGGTTGAGGGTCGCGATGCGTGACGTGCCGTCGTACAGGCCGAGCGCGACCCCGACGCTCATCTTGTGGTCATCCCGCGTACGGGTTCCACCCTCGTTCACAAATGTGTAGCCGGCCACCTGACCGTGCTGCCCCTTGCGCAATGCCATATCGGCCTGCGACGAGAACGCGCCCTGGCAGGCGATGCCCACGATCACGAGCACGATGCCGATATGGGCGATATAGCCCCCGTAGCGGCGGCGGTTACGCACGAACAACTGACCGAAGGCACCGGGCCAGGACACCTCACCGATCTGATGGCGCGCCCTGATGCCACGCCAGAACTCACCGGCGATACAGGTGAGCGTGAAGGCAGCCAGTACCAGGGCGGCCGCAGCCCACCAGTGCGCGCCCTCCGACGAGATAATCAGGGCCGGCACCAGCGCGATGACCGCGACCACCAGCGGCGCACCGAAGCGTCGCCGCAGTTCACGGCCCGACGCCTTGCGCCACGGCACCAGCGGTCCGACGCCAGTGAAGAACAGCAGCGCGAGCCCAATTGGCGCAGCCACCTGATCGAAGAAGCCCTGACCAACGGTGATCTTGTCGCCGCGCACGGCCTCTGACAGCACCGGGAAGATGGTGCCCCAGAACACCGCGAATGCGAGCCCCACCAGCAACAGGTTGTTGTAGAGGAAGATCGCCTCACGGCTCACGTAGCTCTCAAGCGAGTTCTGGCTTCGCAGCAGCGGCAGGCGCGTGATGAGCAGCGCGAAGGCCGCCACCAGCACGATGATGATGAGCCCCAGGAAGTACGGGCCGAGGGTGCTCTCACCAAACGCATGCACCGACGACAGGATCCCCGAGCGGGTGAGGAACGTTCCGAAGAGGGCAAGCGTGAACATGAGGGTCACCAACACCATGTTCCAGATCTTCAGCATGCCCCGGCGCTCCTGCACCATTACCGAGTGGAGGAAGGCGGTGGCCACCAGCCATGGCATAAAGGCCGCGTTCTCCACCGGATCCCAGGCCCAGTAGCCACCCCATCCGAGCTCCTCGTAGGCCCATCGCGACCCGAGCACGATGCCGACGCCGAGAAACAACCAGCTGAGGATCGTCCAGCGGCGCACCGAGGTGATCCACGACGCATCGAGGCGGCGGGTCACCAGCGCGGCCACGGCGAAGGCGAAGGGCACGGTGAGCCCCACGTA
The DNA here is from genome assembly GCA_037138115.1 of Thermoleophilia bacterium. Lineage (GTDB taxonomy): Bacteria > Actinomycetota > Thermoleophilia > Miltoncostaeales > Miltoncostaeaceae > SYFI01. The sequence continues at coordinate 5,656 of JBAXJA010000053.1, forward strand.
CCCGATGTAGAGCAGCGGCGGGTGGCTCTCCATGTACACGTTCTGCAGCAGGGGATTGAGACCGCGACCATCCAGCGGCACCGGGGACAGCGTCTCGAAGGGGCTCGTGATGAACGAGAGGACGCTGGTGAAGAACACGCCCACGCCCATGAGCACCGCCACAACGATGGGCATGAGTTCGCGATTGCGGCGCCGGTTCGTGATGACCACCAGCGACGACACGAGCGACAGGAGCCATGTCCACAGCAGCAGCGATCCGGCCTGGCTGCCCCACATGGCCGTCATCTTGTATCCCCACCCGAGGGAGCGCGATGAATACCCCGCCACATCGGCGAGGTCGAAGCGGTCGGTGAGCAGTGCCGTCCACAGGGTGATCACGGCCACCGTGGTGACCCCGGCCATGCCAAATACCGCACGCTCGGCGGATATCAGGAAGCGGCGCTGGCCCGGACGGCGCGACCAGAGGGCCGCACCCACCGCGTACAGCGCCGCGGCGAACGCGAGGAGGAGCGCCGCGCGCCCGATGAGGCTCACTTGCCCGTGGTCCCCTTGGGAACCTCGATGCTCGCAGGCATCGTCTTGCCGTCCTCGGCGGCCTTCTGCATGAACTTCGATGGGCACAGCGTGATGAGCGAGCCGCGCTCGGCCATGAACACACCGTTCTCCATATGCCCGGTCACCACGATCTCGCGATCCACCGTGAAGGCGTCGGGCACGGAGCCGCGGTAGACCACCTGCACAGTCGACTTGGGCTTGTCTTTGTCGCGCACGATAAAGCGCAGGCCTGCGGCCGACTGCGCCCGCTCGGCGGCGTCCTTCGGGGCCCCGGCATTGACCTTGCCGTTCAGCCGGTAGGTGGTGCCATCGCTCTTGACGAGTCCCGACGGGCTCGTATACGTCTCAAGGCTTCCGCCGATGCTCGTCCAGATGAGCCAACCGCCGAGGGCGGTCGCAAGGATGAGCGCGATTGTGAAGCGGGAACGGGACCTCATAGTCGACTTACGAGGGTATCAGCGCCTGCCGGAAGTACGGCGTGACACGGGGCCCCACATGCCCTGACGCACGGCCCTCGTGCGGGTGGCACCGGAGACCGCCCGGAGGCCGGGTCCGGGTGTTTTCGTCGTATCCTGAGCGCCCACTCCACGACAACATCCGGAGGACGACGTTGGCACACAGCGAGACACCAGACGACGCGCAGTACCGCGACAAGCTGAGCGATATGCAGTACCACGTAACGCGCGAGGCCGGCACCGAAGCGCCCTTTACGGGGATCTTCTGGGATCACCACGATGACGGCGTGTACCGCTGCGTGTGCTGCGATGCCCCCCTCTTCGATTCGAAGCACAAGTTCGAGTCGGGCAGTGGGTGGCCCAGCTACATCGGGCCCGTCAGCCCGGACGCCATTATCGAGCACGAGGACAACTCGTTGTTCATGAAGCGCATCGAGGTGCGATGCGCCACGTGCGACGCGCACCTGGGGCACGTCTTCCCAGACGGCCCAGGCCCTGATGGCATGCGGTACTGCATCAACTCGGCATCGCTCGACTTCGCCGACCGTGGTGAGGACTCCGGAGCCAAGTAGCCGCCGCTACAGCGAGAGGCGCTCCTCCGGAAACCGGGGGAGCGCGCCGTTGTACGCCCGCGAGATGACCATCTGCAGGTCGCCGAGCGCCCGGGTACGAAAGCCCGCCTCGCAGAACGCGAAGTAGAACTCCCACGTGCGGATGAACTCCTCGGTGAAGCCGAGGGAACGCACGGCGTCCGGGTCGGCCATGAACCGCTCACGCCACATCCGCAAGGTCTCGGCGTAGTGGATGCCGATGTTCTCGATGCCCTCCACCTGCAGTTCGGTGTGCTTTCGCATGGCATCAACCATCGAGGCCAGCGGCGGGCAGAAGGCACCCGGGAAGATGTACTCGCGAATCCAGTCCGTGCCACGGCGGTAGCGCTCAAGGCGCTGATCGGGAACCGTGATCGCCTGTATGCCGATCACCCCACCCGGCGCGAGCAGGCGATCGAGGTGCTGGAAGTAGGTTGGGAGCGAGTCGTACCCGACCGCCTCGATCATTTCGATGGAGACGATGCGGTCGTACGCGCCGGTCATCTCGCGGTAGTCGCGGATGACGATATCCACGCGGTCCTCAAGCCCCAGGGCGGCCACCCGTGCCCGGGCCTCCTCCGCCTGCTCAACAGACAGCGTGATGCCGGTCACCCGGCAGCCGCGCTCGGTCGCGGCGTGGATGGCGAACCCACCCCACCCGCAGCCCACCTCCAGCACGTGGTTGTCGGGCCCGATGCGGAGCTTCTCGCACAGTCGCCGGTACTTCGCCTGCTGGGCATCCTCGAGCGACTGACCCTCGTGCTCGAAGTAGGCGCACGAGTAGGTCATTGAGGGATCGAGGAACGTGCGGTAGAGGTCATTCCCCAAGTCGTAGTGGTACCGCACGTCCCTGCGGGCACGCACCAGATCGGCCGGGTTGGGAAGTCGCGGGCGGCGTCCGATGGCCGCGGGCACCAGCGACGCGGGTGGCCGGCGGCGCACATCCTCGGCGGTGAGCGCGAGGATCTCGAGGAACGCCACCAGATCATCACCCTCCGCCCGCCAGTCGCCGGCCTGGTACGCCTCACCGAAGCCCACGCGTCCCCGGCGCGCGATGCGCCGGAAGAAGTCCTTGCCGGTGACGGTAATGCGGGCGCGCCGCGGGCCACTGGATCCCAGGCGGTGCACAACGCCATCGGGCATCTGCACCTCGATGGTTCCACCCACGGGCCTTCGCAGGCCGCGAAGCGCCAGGGCCTTTACCACGGGCGTAATCGGGCTGCGCTTTGCCTCGGGAATCGGCCTGAGCCCCCGGCCACCCGGCGTGGGCCCGTCTGCCTCGGCCACCGATCCCTCCGACGGCACGAACTTGGGCTTCTTGAAAAACGGCACGCGCTTTCTCCAGAGCTTGAGGGCCTCGAGGTGGATGAGTGAGATGACCTGCTGCGACATGAGCGGATATCGCAGCAGCGCACGGCCCAGCTCGCGATCGGTGAACGCGTGACGCGTGCCGGTGAGGTGCGCCCAGAATGGCCGCTCATCGCCCTGCATCACGTCCATGCGGATATCGAGGGTCTCCCCCATCTCACCCATGCGGAATATGTATTCCTGGTCGAGCGGGAAGAACGGCGATACGTGCATGCGCTTGTCGTGCCGGAATGCGTCCTCGTTCGCGAGCGGCTCGATGCGCTCGGCGTCGGTGAGCAGATACGGCATGCGCTCGCCGAAGGTGTTGCTCACCTCGGCCAGGATGCATCGCAGCGCTCCGTCGGGGGCGTACACGTAGAAGTACGTGACGGGGTTGAACACATACCCGGCGGTGCGCAGGTTGGTGATCATGGTGATGCGCACGCCGGCGACGTCGACACCGTGACTGGCCAGGTACTCGCGCACATTCGCGCCCACCGGTCGCGTGGGGTCGCCCATGTGGTCGCCGTCACGCAGGCTGAGAATGCCCGCCCTGTTATACGAGAACAGCCTCAGGCTCTGGTTGAGCTCGACGATCTCATCCACGTCAATGGCGTACATGCACACCGGGTAGCGAAACACGTGCTCGGCCGGCGTACGGCGTGCGTGAACGAGCGTGCCGGTGTAGATGGCCGACCTCACCAGTTCACCCCGAGGCCCCTCGCCACACCCACCGCAGCACGCATGCCGTCCTCATGAAACCCATTGCCCATCCACGCACCGCTGAACCACGTGCGGCGCACCCCCTGGATGGCCTGCATGTCGTTCTGCGCCGCGAGTGCCGTGAAGTCGTGCACCGGATGCGCGTAGCGCGTGCGCATGACCAGGCGCGCGGGGTCAACCTCATCATCGCGGTTGAGCGACACGCACCACTCGGTGCGCGAGTTGAGATCCTGCAGTCGGTTGAGCGAGTAGGTCATGGCCGGTGCGGCGTACGGGGCGTGGCAGTCATCCACGTGATGGTTCCACGCCGCGCGTGCCCGGCGCCTCGTGGGTAGCAGCGTGGCATCGGCATGCAGACTCACGTCGCTCGTGGTTATGCGAAAGGCCGAGAGGGTTCGACGCTCATCGTCACTTGCGTCAGCCAGCATGGCGAGTGACTGATTCGCGTGGGCAGCCATCACCACGTGATCGAACCTGCGGACGTTTCCGTCATCGGTGCGCAGGTCCACGCCATCGGCATCACGACGCACCTCGGTCACCCCGAGGCCGGCATGCACGCGCTCCCCGAGCCCCTTCGTGATGGCACGCACGTAGGTGTCACTGCCCCCGGTGATGGTGCGCCACTCAAGGCGGCGGAACCCGAGGATTCCGTGGTTGCGCCAGAACCCGACGGCGTAGGCGGCCGGGAAGTCGCGGGAGTCCTCCTGCCCCGCCGACCAGATGGCCGAGGTGAGGGGCACCAGATAGTGATCGATGAATCGCTGCGAGTAACCCTCTGCGCGCGCGAACTCGCGCAGGGTGAGGCCCGCATACCGGGGCAGAAGCGCGCGGTCGCCCGTGCGCTGAAACCGCACAGCATCGGGAATCATCCGCAAAAACGCGGGACGTATGAATGCCCCGGGCTGCGTCCACAGGCGCACTCCCGAGAACTCCAGGTCGCAGGCCTCACAGGCCACCGAGAATCCCATTCGCGAGGGCTGGGTGGCCACCCCCAACTCGCGCAGCATTCGCACCAGAAGTGGATAGGTGACCTCGTTGTGCACGATGAACCCCGAGTCGAGCGCGAGACGCTCTCCATCGGGCCCGATCACGCGCGTGGTGTGGCTGTGGCCACCGATGCGTGAGTCGCGCTCAAACACATCGACCTCGTGGGTACGCGACAGCAGCCACGCCGCCCCGAGGCCACCGATTCCGCTTCCGATCACCGCAATCCGCACGGCCCCATCATGACGCCCCCCGTACTGCCGATGCGTGGGAACGGTCGCGCTACCCTGCCCACCGATGACGACAGTCGACCCACTGGAGCCACGAGCCCCCCTGGTTGGAACCGTGCGCGACACGCCCCTTCTGTCTGCGCGCATCATCACGCTCATCGCCATCATCGTGCCACCGCTCGCGCTGCTGTCGATAACCGGACTGCTGTGGGGTGTCGCAGTACGGCCGGTCGACCTCATCACCTTCGCCGTGCTCTACGTGGTGTGCGGGCTGGGAATCACCATTGGGTTCCACCGCCTGTTCTCGCACCGCGCGTTCAAGACCACCCGCGCGCTCACGGCGCTGTGGGCGATTCTCGGGTCGATGGCCCTGCAGGGCCCGGTCGCCCAGTGGGTGACCGACCACCGCAAGCACCACGCGCTCTCCGACAAGGAGGGCGACCCCCACTCCCCGCACCACGGCTATGGCAGTGGCTGGAGGGGTGTGCTGAAGGGCCTGTGGCATGCCCAGGTGGGGTGGTTGCTCACCACCAAGGGACTCGAGCGCGGCGAGCGCTACGGCAGGGACCTGTATGCCGACCCCCTCATCCGGTGGATCGACCGCCTCTATATGGTGTGGCTGGTGCTGTCGCTGGCCATCCCATTCGCCGTGGGCTATCTGGTGGGTGGGGGCAGCCTCGCGCTGGGCTTTGAGTGCTTTATCTGGGCCGGGCTGCTGCGGGTGTTCGTGTTCGACCACCTCACATGGTCGGTCAACTCCATCTGCCACATGTTTGGCAGGCGCGACTTCCCCACCGGTGACGAGAGCCGCAACTTCTGGCCGCTGGCACTGCCGGTGTTCGGCGAGGCGTGGCACAACAACCACCACGCATTCCCCGGATCGGCCCGCCACGGCCTGACCTGGCGTCAGGTCGATGTGTCGTGGATGATCATTCGCGGCATGGAGCGGGTGGGACTGGTGTGGGACGTCAAGGTGCCCACCGCAAAGCGCCAGGAGATCCGGCGGGCCGCAGCGCCCTAGCGCTGGCCGCCGTCGGCCCCCGCGCCCCGCAGCGCGTGTTCGACGGCCATCTCCCATGCACCGGCCCGTGGCAGCGTGACCAACCGGCCACGTGGCCGTACGGCCAGCCCATGTACCGCCCCACGGATGCGGCGGTACGACACCTCGGCGCCCGCGCCATGCAGCCGATTGATTGCGTCACGCGAGTGCGATGGGCGCACCCCGGGAACGCCCGGGATCCATCCATCAATGCTGCCGTGAATGATCTGCACCCGGTCACCTGTGAGATCGGGCAGGGGCAACTCCTCAGGAAACCATGGTGCAAGGCCAATGATGTCGTGCACCCGGGGATCATCGGCGCAGCCCACCGATACCGCGCCACCCATCGAGAAGCCGAGCATGATCACGCGCCGTGGAACCGTCAGCCAATCAAGGGCCGCATGGCCATCGGCAATGCACTCGGGCAGCCGCTTCCACGACTTCACCCGGTAGCGCACCTGCACGAACCCGGCGTCGGGGAACCGCGGGGCCAGCCGCCCAACCAGCCACTCGAGCGTGGGGCTCCAGGTGCCCGGCACGATACGGCCGGTGCCCCCGTTGACGCACAGCACCACGGTGTCGGAGTCCGGACGCAGGGCGCGAAGATCTGCACCGGTGGAGAGGGGAATTACCTGCACGGACTGAGGGTAGCGGTGCCGTGGTCTCGGGGAACCCGCGGCAGGGCGCACGGCGCCGAGGTCGTAAAGATCCGGTGATCGCGGTCGGGCCGGACGCCCGACTCGCCTACCATCGCCCATCGTGCGCACTCAACTCGCCATTACCGCTGCCCTTTTGCTCGCGATACCCGCGGGAGCGATGGCGCAGACCCAGGCACCGGCGCCGCCCGGAGGGTCCACCACCCCCACAACCAGCACGCCGACCACGAGCACCCCCACCGCCCCGGCCGCGCCCAGACTCACTTCGGTCACGCCGCTGGTGGGCCAGTCGCGCCTCACCGGAGCGCAAATCGCCGCATGGTTCGCCAAGCAGGGCGTCACCCCCACCATCGTCACGCCAATTCTCGACCTCGCCAACATCTTCGTGGATGAGGGAAACGCCCAGAACGTGCGCGGCGACATCGCCTTCGCCCAGTCGGTACTCGAGACCGGCTGGTTCGCCTACAAGGGCAGCATGGTGAAGGCGACTGACAACAACTTCTCGGGCCTTGGCGCCTGCGATACCTGTACCTCAGGCAACCAGTACCCGTCGCCGACCGCAGGCGTGCGTGCGCAGATTCAGCATCTCTGGGCCTACGGCGACCCAGCCGCAGACCCGCTGCGCGTTGCACGGCAACTCACCGACACCCGCATGTCGTACGTAAAGCCGTACGGCAAGTCGCCCACCTGGGAGGCGATGGGCGACGGCAACTGGGCCACCGGCACCGACTACGCCGTGAACGTGCTCAAGCTCTACAACACCATGCTGGTATTCAACGGGCTCGCCCCCATCAACCTCACAATGGGAACCCCGGCGCCGGTTGTGGCCGCGGCCCCCATCGGCCCGCTCACCGTGATGGTCAGCCGTACCGGCGGTGTGCGCCTGGGTGGCCTGCGCGCCAAGAGCGGAACACTTTCCGCCGCAGGCACCGCATTCGGCGGCAATGGCCTGCAGCGAGCCGCCTACGGTTCGTGCCACGTCACGTGGTCCTCGCTCGGTGCCGTGATGGCATTTCAGGGCTCGTCATCGGGCACCTGCGGGAGTGATGCCCACGTGCGCGCCGCCGTGCTCAGCAATCCCATCTGGAAGACCGACAAGGGCCTGTCCCCCGGCGACCCGGTGAAGAGGATCAAGACCCTCTACCGCGTGAAGG
>JBAXJA010000054.1:0-13202 GCA_037138115.1 Thermoleophilia bacterium
GCCCGACGCCAACCCTCCGGCGCCCGGGCCTGTTCCCAACCCCGTGACCCCGCTGAACCTGTCCTCGGTTGCGGTGTCGCGCGCACGCTTCCGCCCCGGCCAGGGGACTGTCATCCGCTACCGCCTGAGCAAGGGCGCCAGGGTGCGCATGACCTTCACCAATCCCACGCGCCCACACACCCGCTACCAGTACACGCTCGCCGCAGGCCGCCCCGGAGCCGATGCCGGACAGAATCGCGTGTTCATCAGCGGCAGGGTGCGCGGCCGGAGCGTTCTCCCCGGACGGTGGACCATGCGCATCGTGGCCGTTCGCGACGGGGTGCAGACCGCGCCCGTCGTGCGTCGCCTCGTTCTCTCGCGGTAGCTCATTGGCCACCCCCTGTTTCGGGAGTCCTCCATGAAGGCACGATCTGCAGCCATCCCGGCCGTTCTTGCGGCGCTCGCCACCGTCGCCCCTGCACTGCACGCCGGTCCGATGGCTGGAGCCACGTCGGACCGCGCCGTGGTGGTGATCCAGGGCGGCGGCGCACCGCATCCGTACTCCACGCCGTGGGCCGCCTGTGATGGCGGACGGCCCAAGTTCGTGCAGGCGCTCCTCGATGCCGGATTCCCGGTGTTCACCGCGCCGGGCTACAGCAACACGCAGGTGAGCACGGCGGGGGAGGCCGGCTGCCCACCGCAGCCGCCGGTTGACGTGCAGTGGAATACCTCTGGCTACCCCACTCAGACGGGTCAGGCAGTGCTGGGCTTCCTCGGGTACCTCAATGCCACCTACGGCTACCGCACGTTCGACCTGGTGGGCTACAGCTACGGCGGCGTGGTGGCACGGGCAACGGTGGCGGCCCTGAAGAAGCAGCCCGCCGCCGGATCCATGGCGCCTGCGTTCTCCTACGCCCTGACCGCGGTGGCCGCCGGGGCGTCGATCCCCTCCATCATCACCATGAACAGCCCGCACTTCGGAAGCCCCACCTACGACATCGCCTTCGACCCCGCCACCTTCACGCAGCCGGTGCTCAGGGGCTGGGGCCAGGAGTTCGCCGACGCCGGCGCCGGGCTGCGCATCTTCCAGGTGACGGAGGGCGCGGGGGCCATCCAGGTGCTCGCCACGCAGGGGCACGCGAAGCGTGACCCCCGGGGGTGGGATGCCCGGCAGGTGGGTGTGCTGAACGGCGTGGCGCTCACCCTGATGGCGGGTGACTACTGCGGCCAGACGTGCACGTCGGGCGGAGCTGCCGGGCGAAAGGCCACGAAGAAGGGCCTTCGCACCGACGGCACCGTGCCCGTGTACAGCCAGCTGATGCAGCGGTGCCCGGCGTCGTGCCCCGCCCCCCCGGGCTCCGTGTACGTCCCGTCGGGCCTGTTGCCCAAGGACGTTGTGCGCAAGACGTTCCCCACCATCCACTCGACCTACGATGCCAAGCGCCTTGGCCTTCCGAAGGGGCTCTCGGTGGCGAGCAACCCGACCGCCATCAGGTACCTGGTGAGCACCACGGCGTCGCGCTGGCGCGCGGCCGGGGTTCCTCTGCTCACGCCGTAGCCAAGCGAATCGGCGGGCACGTACGCGCATTTGCAGGAGTGACATGACCATCATGATCCAGGTGAGGGCCCGTCACGACGACGCGGGCCAAGCGCTCGTCGAGCGCCTGCAGGCAACGCTGCCAACTGCGCCGACCGGCCCACACGGCACGTGAGTTCAGCTGGGGCCCATGGCCCCCGGCACGGATCCAGCGCATTCTTCGAAAATTCTTCGGATGGATTTATGCGGGGATCTGCGTCCGATGGAACGATGGGCCGCATGAAACTCGTGCCAGTAGGGCTCTCCGTCATGGCCGGCCTGTGTGCCGTGCCGCTCATCCTCACCGCCAGCGGTGTTGGCGCCACCACCTCGGTGAACACCACCGCAGGCCTGAAGAAGGCCAAGTGGTCGTCGGGCATCACCGCCACGTATGCGACGGGCTCCGTGCGCATGCAGTCAAACGGGTTGCCCAACCACCCGCGCCCCAAGTACTACGCCGTGCCCGACACGGGCGTGCGGGTGCCGACGGCGAGCACGGCGCACGTCGCCAAGGATCCGACCAGGGCCCAGAACTACGACTTCAGCATCCCCACCACGCCCACGTACACCAGCACCACCACCGATGCGCCGCTCGGATCGATCGGGCTGATGATTTCGGGCTCCGTGCTGTTCAACCCCTACGAGGGCGATGGCTCGACAGTTGCGATGTCGAACAACTTCTTCCTCACGCGCGGGAAGACGAAGGTGTGGTTTGTCGACACCTGCTCGGGGCACCCCACGCCGTCGCCAAGCGGGCAGTATCACTACCACGGGCTTCCCGGCTGCGTGGCTGCCGAGACCGACACCAAGACCGGCCCCTCGCACATCATCGGTGTCGCCTTCGATGGCTTTCCCATCTACGGCAAGCGCGATATCAACGGCAAGGTCGTGAAGGTGTCGGCGCTCGACACGTGCAACGGCATCACGAGCGCCACCCCTGAGTTCCCGGACGGCATCTACCACTACGTGCTGCCTGGAACGGCAGACAAGACGTCCTCAATCAGGTGCTTCCACGGCAAGGTGGACTCGAGCCTCATCCAGCAGATGCCGCCCATGGGGGGACTTCCCCCCGGTCGCTGACCTCGCTGGTGCACTGCATGTCCGGAAGTTGCCCGGCTGGAGGGGCCATCACTCCCGTGCGGTCAGTGGCGCAGTGTGCCCCCGCACCGCGGACACGGGTCGCCGGCAACCCACAGCACCACGGCATCGGTACCGCAGGCCCGGCACTTGGGCATCGCGTCGCCCGGCATGTCGTCATCGGGGGAGAACGCCGAGCCATCCACCCGGCGCGCCACCACCACGTCGTCCAGCTGGCCGCACTCGCAGCACCCCACGGTGGTGGTGCGGTCGTGGAGGTCGTTCCCGGGACCGCCAATCACCGCGGCATGCCGGTCGCAACTCGGGCACTCGTATTCCTGGCGTCTGGTCACTCCGTCCCGCTTCCTCTCGACCCCGCGCATCATTGCGTAGAAGGAGCGGGAATGATGCACGGGGCACCCGTGGCCAATGAGTCGCACCCGTACTGGCATTGACTGCGCCGCGCGCGTAGCAGCGATCGATCGGTGCAGGCACCGCGCGCCGCCGTCACGATTCCTGTGCCCTCTCGCCAAGGGGAGGGCAGGATCGGCTACCAAATATGGCTGTTGCCCGCGGACGTGACGCTGGCGCTGACACGAGCGTGGATCGCACGATCACTGCTCTGGGCGGGCGCCTCCCATGCAGGCCCCCTCGACATCTGTCACCAGATCATCCAGCGGCACAATTTCCACAGTATGGGGTGTAAGATTTATGACGACGGGCCGGTTCCCCCAGAACCGAGGAAAGGCTCCACATGAATTTGCATTCACGCGTCGCACGGGGTGGCTTGGCTCTGTTGGCCGCCGGGGCGATTGCAACAGGGGTCTCCGCCTGCGGGAGTTCTTCCACCGCCACCACCACGAGTACTCCGGCAGCCAGTACGGCTGCGTCGACCACCGCGACCGCCAGTCAGGTGGACGTGACGCTCGGCTCGCCCAAGGAGTTCAGCCTTGTACCGGCCAGTCCATCGGTTGCGGCAGGCACGGTGACGTTCAAGATCAAGAACGCGGGCACCATGCCCCATGAGATGGTCGTGATCAAGACCACCAAGGACGCGGGCAAGTTGCCCGTGAAGGATGGCGAGGCCGTTGAGACCGGCGCACTTGGCGAGACCGGCGACATGGAAGCAGGTGTCACCAGGGACGTGACGCTCAAGCTCACGCCAGGCCACTACGCGCTCATCTGCAACCTGCCCGGTCACTACATCGGCGGGATGTACGCGAACTTCGACGTGAAGTAGCCGCTGGGCGGGGGGTCCGGCGCTGGGCGCGAGCCCTCCGCCGTACCTCCCGCCGGTTGATTGCAGGTTTCGCGTGACATGGGCGCTCCACTCGGGCACTATCCCCCGTTCGCCGGGGACGCCCGGAACTCCATCGGGAAGCGCACCATCAACAAGATCACCTTCAGCGACCTCGGGCTCCGGGACGAACTCCTCACCGCACTTGGGGAACTCGGGTACGAGGAGCCCACCCCCATTCAGCAGGAGGCCATTCCTCCGCTCATCGAGGGCCGCGACCTGCTGGGGAATGCGGCCACGGGCACCGGCAAAACCGCCGCGTTCGCCCTACCGCTGCTGCACACCATGACCGCAATCGGGTCGGGTCGCACGCCCCGCGCACTGGTGCTGGTGCCCACCCGCGAGTTGGCCATGCAGGTGTCGGAGGCCATCCATCGCTATGGCCGCGCCCTGGGGGCCCGGGTGCTTCCGGTGTACGGCGGGCAGCCCATCTTCCGGCAGATCAAGGCAATGGAGCGCGGTGTGGATGTGGTGGTGGCCACTCCGGGTCGTGCGCGCGACCACGTGGCCCGCGGCACTCTGGTGCTCGACGACATCACGGTGGTGGTGCTCGACGAGGCCGACGAGATGCTGGACATGGGATTTGCCGAGGACATCGGCGCCATTCTCGACGGAATTCCGGAGGGGCGTCAGACGGTGTTGTTCTCGGCCACCATGCCGCCCCGTATCCGGGCGATCGCGCAGAGTCACCTCACCGATCCGGTACGGGTGCAGATTGAAGATGGGCCCACGGCAGCGGGCGAGTCGCCACGCATCCGGCAGGCCGCGTACGTGGTGCAGCGCGCCTACAAGCCCGCCGCCCTGGTGCGCCTGCTCGATGCCGAGTCGCCCACCGCGGCGCTGGTGTTCTGCCGTACGCGCATTGAGGTAGAGCAGTTGGTTGAGACCTTGAATGGCCGCGGGTACCGCGCCGAGGCACTGCATGGCGGCATGACCCAGGAGCAGCGCGACCGGGTGATGGGTCGCCTGCGCTCGGGCACCACCGACCTGCTGGTGGCAACCGACGTGGCCGCCCGTGGGCTCGATATCGACCAGCTCACACATGTCATCAACTTCGATGTGCCGTCGGCCCCCGCCCAGTACGTGCACCGCATCGGTCGCGTGGGCCGTGCCGGTCGTGAGGGTGTGGCCATCACGCTGGCCGAGCCGCGCGAGCACCGCATGCTGCGCAACATCGAGCGGGTGACCGGCCAGCGCGTGCCGCAGCAGGCCCTGCCCACGGTGGCCGACCTGCGTGCACGCAGGCTCGACATCACCACCGCCACATTGCGCGAGAGCATCCTCGAGGAGGAGCTTGAGTCGTTCCGCGTCGTGGTGGAGACGCTCAGCGATGAGTTCGACGTGATGGACGTGGCTGCCGCCGCAGTGAAGTTGGCGCACCAGGCGTCGCGTGGCTCGGACGAGGACGATGAGGACATCCCGGAGCCCCGCGTGCGCGAAGAGCGCCCGCCGCGTGCTGGTCAGGGCGGGGGCTATCAGGGTGGTGATGGCGCACCGCGCCGCGCGAACCGCGCTGCGCCCAGTCGTCCGGCGCCCGAGGGAAGCACGCGCATCTTCGTGGGTGCCGGGCGCATCGCCGGCGTACGACCCCAGGATCTGGTGGGCGCCATCGCCAACGAGGCGAATATCGCTGGCCGCGAAATCGGCGCCATTCAGATTGCCGATCGTTTCTCGCTTGTTGACGTGCCCACATCAGCGGCCGAGAAGGTTATTGCGGCACTCAGGGCCGGGTCGGTGAAGGGCCGCAAGGTAACGGTTCGCCGGGACGGGAAGCCGACCAAGTAGCGGACATGGCGTCGTGAGGTAACGCGCTGCCGAACCGGAGCCCCCACCCCTCGGGCCTCTCGGGCGCGAGGGGTGGATGTTTCCCATCTGGTGCATGACCAGCGGCGCGTACGCTGCCGCCCATGCCCGAGACTCAGATCGACCAGGCGGCCCAGAACCTGCTGTTCACCGAGGCCCACACCCCGAGGACGTTCGGTACCACGCCGGTGACGGATGAGCAGATCCGCGGTATCTGGGAGCGCGTGAAGTACGCGCCCACGGCGAGCAACATCAACCCATTGCGCGTGGTAGTGGTCAGGTCGCCGGAGGCCAGGGCGCGGCTGCTTCCCCTCATGGCCGAGGGCAATCGTGAGCGCACCACGTCCGCGCCCGCCACGCTCATTCTCGCCGCGGATACCCGTTTTCACGAATACCTGGCGACGCTTACCCCGCATGCCCCCGATTCGGTTGCCTACCACGAGGCCCGCACGCGGGAGGAGCGCGAGGCAACCGCCACGTTCAGCGCGCTGCTGCAGGCCGGGTATTTCATCATCGCCGTGCGTGCTGCCGGCCTGAACGCGGGCCCCATGCTGGGGTTCGACAAGGCCGGTGTGGATGCGGAGTTCTTCGGAGACGGGCGGCTGAGCGCCCTCTTCGTGCTGAACATCGGTGAGTACGGCCCCGACCCGTACCGGCCCCGCGCGCCGCGGCTTGAGTTCGACCAGGTGGTCACCAGCATCTGACCGACCCCCATCACGCCATGCAATGCGTATGGCGTGATGGGGGCATTTGTGCTGCAAATGGGCGAGACGGGTCTACCATCCCGCGTCCTTTCGCCATGTCTGAACGCCGAACCAAGATCGTCGCCACCCTCGGGCCGGCGACCGACGACCCGCTGATCCTGCGCCAGATGATTCGCGCCGGGGTGGATGGCGTGCGCATCAACTGCTCACACGGCACCCGTGAGGACTGGCTTCGCCACGCGTGGATGGCCCGTGACGCCGCCGCCAGTGTGGGGCGCCACGTCGCCATCATGTTCGACCTCCAGGGCCCCAAGATCCGTCTGCATGAGTCGAGCAAGCGCCTCGCGTTGACGGAGGGCGACCGCGTGCGCATTGTGGGCGACCCGAAGGCACCAGGTGCCACCAAGTCGCTCATTGTGGAGTGGCCTGGGCTGGTGGAGGCAGCGGTGCTCGGCACGTCGGAGCTGGTCATCGGCGATGGCGCCCCTCGCATCGCCGTGCTCGAGCGCGAGAAGGGCGCTCTGTTTGGCACCTGCATCATCCCGGGCGAGGCCTTGCCGCGGCGCGGCGCATTTCTCACGCATGCCGTGGTCGACCGCATGGCGCTGAGCGACAAGGACCGTGCCGATGTGCGCGTGGCCATCGATGCCGGCGCCGACTTCATCGCGCTCTCGTTCGTCAATCAGGCTGACGATATTCAGGAACTGCGCAAGCTCCTGGGCAGCACCAGCATTCGCATCATCGCCAAGATCGAGACGCTGGCGGCCATCGAGAGTCTCGACTCAATTGTTGAGGCGTCGGACGCCGTCATGGTTGCCCGCGGCGACCTGGGCGTGGAAGCCGGCGTGGCCCGCGTGCCCCTGCTGCAAAAGCGCATCATCCAATCGGCAGGCGCACACGGCAAGCTGGTCATCACGGCCACACAGATGTTGGAGAGCATGAGCACGGCGCCCGAGCCCACCCGTGCCGAGGCATCTGACGTTGCCAACGCCGTGATGGACGGCACCTCGTGCGTGATGCTGAGCGGCGAGACCGCCACCGGACGCTATCCGGTGGAGGCGGTCACCCAGATGGCGGCCATTGCGGCGAATGCCCAAGAGGGCGTCATCCCGATGGGTGTCGACATGACCGCGCACGGGGCAACCGTGGCCGAGTCGGTGATGCGCGCTGCGGTGTTTCTGGCGCGTGACATCAAGGCCGCCGCATTGGTCATCCCCACGGCCACCGGTGGATCAGCACGTGCCGCCGCGAAGTTCCGACCGCGCAGGCCGATCGTCGCGCTGTGCGCTGATGCCGGCGTGGCGCGTCAGCTTGCGCTTGAGTGGGGCGTGATCCCCGAGCCGCTGCACGAGCGACCCGACGAATCGGTGGAGGCACTGGTGGAACGCTGCCTGCTGCGCGCCCAGCGCAGGCTCGACATCCCCGCTGGGGAGCGCGTCGTGCTTACCAGCGGCCCACAGGTGGCCCACCCGGGAGCCACGAGCCTGATTGCCGTGCATCGCATTGAAGGACCCGGTAACTAGGTCCCTGCCGGTAGGCCGCGGTCAGGCCGCGGTCAGCCGCTACCTGCGAGTGTGTGCCTGCCTTGAGTAGCCGAGCCCCCGATCCCGAGCGCCGAATGCGTGACGCAGCCGCCCGCCGCAGGCGTATCCGCCGCCAGCGGTTTGCCGCCGCCGCCGCAGGTGTGGTGATCGTCGCAGCCGTGGGAACTGGAATTGCCGTGGTGAGCGGTGATGGCGGCAGCGCAGACGCGACGTCCCCTGCGACGACGGCCGCGACGATGGCCGACATGCACACCATGGCCGCTTCGACCCGAGTTGTACCGACGGCCAGCAGCGTCCATGCAGGTTCAACGCCCGTGCTGCGTGCAGCTGCTTCGGGATCATTGCCGGCCCCGCTTCAGGATCCTGCGATCGCCGCACTCCCCGATGGCCGGGTAATGCTCATCGGAGGTCTGGACGCCGGCGACATGTCGACGTCGGAGATTCGCGTCGTCAAGGGTGGTCACACGAGTGTGGTGGGGCGCATGCCGCTTGCAATCCACGACGCCGCCGCTGTCGCGATTGGCCCGGTCGCGTATCTCTTTGGCGGCGGTGATGGATCGGCGCAGCATGACGAGATCGATCGCATCGACCCGGTCACGGGTACAGCCACACGTGTGGGCACACTCCCTTCGCCCACATCAGATCATTCGGCAGCGGTGATGGATGGCACGGCGTACGTGGTGGGTGGCTTCGACGGCACGCACTGGCTGGACACCATCGTTGCCTGGCGCCCCGGTTCCATTCCCCGGGTGGTTGCGCATATGCCGTACGGCGTGCGGTACGCGGCGGTGGCGGCAGCCGGTGGGAAGCTGATCATTGCCGGCGGCACCACCCCGTCGGGTGCCACGGATCAGGTGCTGGCATTCCGCCCGGGCAAGTGGGTTTCGCGCGTCGGCCGTCTGCCGGCGGTCACCACCCATGGCACGGCGGCGGTGCTCGGTGGATCGGTGATGGTCATCGGTGGCCGGGGCGACGCCAGCGGCACGCCCACCTCGCGCATCGTGTCCGTGGATCCGGCGACCGGGCACGTGCGGTCCGGTGGGTCGTTGGGCACCGCACTGTCCGATCTCGTCTCCGCTCCGTCGCGCAGCGGCATCACTACCTACGGCGGGCGAACGGCATCGGCCACGGTTGCCGCTATTCGTGCACTGACACCGGTGAGTGGGTCGGCTGCGCCAACCGGCGTGGCGACCGCATCCACTGCGTCCAGCACCACCGTCACGCCACCGGCGGTGCCCGGCAATGTCTATGCCCAGAATTCCGCCGGGAATGTCATGGGTGCCGCCCGGCACGCGAAGTACCTCATCTATGTGCCCAACAGCGAGAGCAACACGCTCGACGTCATCAACCCACATACCTACAAGGTTGTCGCCCACTACTCGGTGGGCAAGCTCCCCCAGCATGTCGTCCCGTCATGGGACCTGAAGACGCTGTACGTCACCAATGATCTGGGGAACAGCCTCACTTCCATCAACCCCACCACCGGTGTGCCCACAGGTCATGACCTGCAGGTGGAGGACCCGTACAACATGTACTTCACCCCGGATGGCAAATCGGCCATCGTCGTGGCCGAGCGGTTCGCACGCCTGGACTTTCGTGACCCGCACACCATGCGGCTCACGCAGTCGCTGAAGGTGCCGTGTACCGGCGTCGACCACATGGACTTCGCTGCCGACAACTCGTACCTGCTCGCCAGTTGCGAATTCTCCGGGCAGGTCGTGAAGGTGTCCCTTGCGGGCACGCCCAAGGTTGTTGGTTCGCTCACCCTCGGATCGAGCAAGTCGATGCCGCAGGACGTGAAGGTGTCACCCGATGGCAAGGTCTTCTACGTCGCGGATATGCACGGCAACGGGGTATGGAAGGTTGATGGTCGGCGGCTTCGCATACGGGGATTCCTGCCCACAGGCGCCGGTACCCACGGGCTATATCCCAGTCGCGATGCACGCTTTCTGTATGTGACCAACCGTGGTCAGGGAACCATTTCGGTGGTGTCGTTCCGCACCGGGAGGGTGGTACGGAAGTGGACCATCCCCGGCGGGGGCAGCCCGGACATGGGCGGGGTGTCACCTGATGGCAAGATCCTGTGGGTATCGGGGCGGTACAACGGGGTTGTCTATGCAATCAGCACCGTCAATGGCCACCTGATCGCCCGCATCCCCGTTGGGAGCGGCCCCCATGGTCTGTGCGTGTGGCCACAACCCGGGCCCCATTCGCTTGGGCATACCGGGATCATGCGATGATTGCCCGCGCCTTCATGCACGCATGTCAACGGAGGACGTCGTAATGGGTGAACTGGCCCCATGGCATCTCATCATCGTGGCAATCGTCATCCTGCTGGTGTTCGGGGTCAAACGGATTCCCGAGCTGGCCCGGTCGGTCGGAAGCGGGATGCGTGAGTTCAGGGACGGCGTGACGGGCGCGCCCGAGACGGACCCGGTTGAGAAGGCGGAGGCCGCCCTTCCGCCGGCACCTAGGGCAACCGATGCCCCGGCTCCGGCGGAGAGCGATCCCGTCGCGCAGCATCCGCCTACTTGACCTTGAACGACCCCTTGACCGACTTCATCTTCTTGCCGGCCTTGGAGTACGACACAGCTGAGTAGTTGCAGGTGCCCTTGCCGAATCCGAAGACGGTGGTGGGCGTTGATACGCACACCTTCTTGGATGACTTGGCGACAACGATGGCCACGGAGCCACCCGACGGCTTCGATACCTTCGCCGCTTTTGTCAGCGCCGCAGTGGTTTTCTTGACCTTGGCCAGCGACTTACCGCTCTTGGTGCTCATGTCATAGCTGGGAGACGAGAACGTGACTTGCGGTACCGAGATGGTGACGCCGGCGTCGGTGGCCGCGATGACGTACTGCAGGCCCGGGTCGGCCGTGGCACCGGTGGTGCCGGTGGTTGTGGTGCCATTCTCGGTGCGCGTCACCTGTGCGTTCTGCGCGTAGGCCTGAGGCGTTGCGCCAAAGCACGATGCCACAGCGACGGCCGGGATGTACGCCTTGAGCAACGTGCTGTTGACACTGCCGTCGGGCATAAGGTGCGGTCCACCCAGATCCACCTTGAGGCCGCTAAACGACTGGTCGCGGTTGGTGTTGGTGGGACACGATGCCCACACGAAGAAGATGTAGGCGCCCGAACTGGTGGTGAGGCCCGGCAGGTCGCTGAACCCGGCAGCGCCCTCGCCTGACGCGGTGGAGTAACGGATAGCCCCCGAGAGGTTGGCCGGGTTGTAGAAGCTGGCCGTGGGATGTGACGTGACGCAGTTGACGGGCATGTCCATGCAACCCTGAATGTCGGCGAACCCCAGTGGCTGGGCCGTGAGGGTCACGGCATTGGCATGGGTGCTGTCAATTCCGAACGACTGAATATTGGCCTTGCCCTCGGCAGCCAGCGGCGTGTCGCCGGCCTGCGGGGTGAAGCCGATGCTGAAGGTCTTGCCGGCATCCTCCGCGGTAAGACCCGTCGTGCCGCCTCCACCACCGGGGCCGCCGGGGCCACCGCCGGGGCCAACGCTGGGGCCTGTCGCGACTCGCTGCGCCGAGAAGTTATAGGTGCTGGTGCTGCCCGGTCCATTCCCTTCCACCCGGCACAGGCTCACGGCATATGGGCCGAAAACACCAGGCCCAGAGCTTGCCTGAGCGGCGCCATCCACCGATACGGCAAGGTCGGTTGTGTACGGGCTACCCATGGTGCAGGTACCGGGAGCGTCTGCGGCGGCGGTGGATGCCAGGCTGAAGGCGCTGACCAATGCGAGGGAGGGGAGGCAAATCGCAGCGGCGAGGCGGAGGGGGATCACGTGCACTTCCTAGGGACGAGTTTTGAAGCCCGATGGTAGGCCTTACGGGAGGCTGAGGCCTTATGCGGTTGTGCCACTCACGTTCAGCACAACGACGCCGACGATGATGAGGGCAATGCCGCTGAGGCGTGCGATACCCCAGGGGTCGTCGAATACCCAGATGCCGAGCGCCGCTGTGCCAGCCGCCCCGATGCCGGTCCATACCGCGTAGGCAGTGCCGATGGGGAGCGTGCGAAGGGCCCACGCGAGCAGGCCGAAGCTGATGGTGCCCGCCACGGCGAATCCGATGGTGGGCCACAGTCGCGTGAACGTATTGGACAGCTTGAGCATGGTCGCGAAGACGACCTCAAAGAGTCCAGCGATGATGACGACCAGCCAGGCCATGGTGCTCCCACGCGGGTTACGGGCTGGCGAATATGTTCCATGACCCCGGGTGAGACCCTTCCCGTGGCGGTCGCAACTACTTCGGGGCTGTCGGCACTCGCTCGATCGGATCCATGCCGCCCGGGCGGCCCACGATGAGAGGGTCAAGGCCTTCGATGCGCCCGTAATCCTTGTTCGAATACGGCATCAGGTGCAGCACGTACCGCATGGCATTGAGCCGTGCGCGCTTCTTGCAGTCGCTCTTGACGACGATCCACGGCGACTCATCCGAATCGGTGCGCAGGAACATTTCCTCCTTCGCCACCGTGTAGTCGTCCCACTTGTCGAGCGACGCCATATCGATGGGTGAGAGCTTCCACTGCTTGAGCGGGTGCGACTGGCGCTCGGCGAACCTGCGCTGTTGCTCGTGCCGGCTCACCGAGAACCAAAACTTGACCAGGTGGATTCCGCTGCGGATCAGTTGGCGCTCAAACTCAGGCGCCTGGCGCATGAATTCGTGGTACTCGTCGTCGCTGCAGAATCCCATCACGCGCTCCACGCCGGCGCGGTTGTACCAGGAGCGGTCGAACAGCACGATCTCGCCCGCGGTGGGCAGGTGCTGAACGTAGCGCTGGAAGTACCACTCGCCGCGCTCGGAGTCGGTGGGCTTGTCGAGCGCCACCACGCGTGCTCCCCGTGGGTTCATGTGCTCCATGAAGCGCTTGATGGTGCCGCCCTTGCCTGCGGCGTCACGGCCCTCGAACAGGATGACGACCTTCTGGCCGGTCTCACGGGCCCATGCCTGCAACTTGAGTAGCTCCACCTGCAGGCGGTACTTCTGCTGCTCGTAGGGCCTGCGACCCATGAGGTTGCGGTACGGATAGGCGCCCAACTGCCAGTCGGCCACCAGATCGTCACCGGGGTGCATCGGCGGGGTTCCGTACATCAGAGCGTCCTGCACCAGGATTTCTGCGGCCAGTGCAGCGGTGTCGTCCGGCGATCGTCCCGCGGCCACAGCCCGCAGCCAGTCGGCCACGGCCTCCATGTCGTCGGGGCCGGCATC
>JBAXJA010000055.1:0-12970 GCA_037138115.1 Thermoleophilia bacterium
GTGCTCGAGGTTGACGACCTGCGCATCGAAGTCGGGCCGCGCGAGGTGTACGTGGGCGACACCGAGGTGGCGCTCACGCCCAAGGAGTTCGACCTGCTGGCCACGCTCGTGCAGGCCCGGGGGCTGGTGCTGAGCCGCGAACAGTTGCTCGAGCGTGTGTGGGGTTACACGTTCCTCGGGGACAGCCGCACCATTGACGTGCACGTGCGTCAACTGCGTCGCAAGTTGGGCGACGCCTGCCCCATCGAGACCGTGTGGGGTACCGGCTACAAGGTTGCGGCCCGGCGGTGACTGCCACGGCCCCGGCCCGCCGGAGGCCGTGGGCGAGCCTCTCGGGACGAGTGGCGCTCGGCGCGGTTGGCGGGCTCATCGTGGCGGCCATCCTGTTTGCCGCCATCGCCGTCTCGCTCATCCGCGGGGAGGCGACCAATCAGGCACGGGCCGAGCTGGATCGCCAGGCGCGTGCTGTCGCGGTGCTGGTGTCCGCTCGCGTGAAGACTGCGCTTGAGACCGGATCCGAGTTCCGCACTGATCCCATCGGCAACCTCGAGACCCTCGCCGGCCCGAGCACGCGCCTGTATTACGTGGGCCTCGACCTCTCACCCGGGGCACCCAATCCCACTGGTGGCCTCCCCGGAACGGTGGCTCGGGACCTGAGCCCCGCCGTACTGGTGCGCGATGGCTCGCAGGCGTTCGGATTCACGCCCACGGGCGCCACCACGCCAACATTCGCGGCCGCAGCGCCCGTCACGGTGGGCAGCCGCTATGTGGGTGCCATCGTGCTCACGCGTCCCCAGAACGAGGTGGCGGCCAACTGGGGCGACGTGCTGCCCCCCATCCTGGTGGCCACGCTCCTCGGCCTTCTGGTCGCCGTCGTGCTGGTGCTGTGGATTACGCGACGCGCCACACGGCCGCTCCGCGCCCTCGAAGCCGCAGCGGCCAGCGTGGCGGCGGGTGACCTGCAGACTGAGGTCGCCACCGGTGGAGCAGAGGAACTCGATGCCGTCGCCCGCTCGTTCAACGCGATGGTGCGCCAACTGGCGCGTCGAGACCGCCTCGCCCGCGAGTTCCTCATGCGGGTCACCCACGACCTGCGCACCCCCCTCACCGCCATCCGCGGGCACGCGTCCGCGCTGTCCGACGGCGTGGTGCCCGAGGATGCCGTGCCGCGATCGCTCGGGGCCATCGCATCTGAGGCCACACGCCTCGAGGTACTTGTGACCGATCTGCTCGATCTGGCACGCATGGATGCCGACCGGTTCCGCGTCAACCTCGTGCCCGTGGCCGCCGCGCTGCCGCTGGAGCAGGCGACCGATGCGCTGTGGTCCACCGCCGAGGCCAAGGGCGTCACCCTGCGTGCCGACATCGGTGACCTGCCCGATGTGATCACCGACCCGGACCGCGTGCAGCAGGTGGTCACCAACATCATTGACAACGCAATCCGTTGGGCTCCCCGCGGTGGCGAGGTCGTTCTCTCGGCCCGCCCGGAGGCGGGTGGAGGGGTCACGATCGATGTGGACGACAACGGACCCGGGATCAGCCCCGACATGCGCGAAGCCATCTTCGAGCCATTCCGCTCGGCTGAGACGCCAGAGGGCAGCCAGGGATCGGGGCTCGGCCTGGCCATCGCACGCCAACTCACCCGCGCGCTGGGTGGCGACCTCTCGGCCGGTAATGCTCCCGCAGGCGGCGCCCGGTTCACACTCACGCTCCCGGCGCAGGCCCCCGAACCCCGAAATGACGCGGGGCCCCCGTCCAACCTGGACGAGGGCCCCACACCCACCGCGATGGGTGGTCCGACCTAGGCCGGCACGTCATCCGAGTGCGGCATCAGGACAACGTCCCCGCGCTCACCCGTTCGTACGCGCACTGCGTCATCAAGCGGGATGATGAAGATCTTGCCGTCCCCGGGCTCGCCCGTGTGGGCATGCTCAAGGATGACATCCACAGCCCGCTCGACATCGCTGTCGTCAAGCGCGATCTCCAGCTTCAGCTTCGGACGCATGAAGATTGTGGTCTTCGCGCCGCGATAGCTCTCTGTATACCCGCCTTGGCGCCCTGAGCCCTTGACCTCGCTGATGGACATGGAGGGAAGCCCCATGGCCGCCAACTTGTCGCGGATCTCGTCGAATGCCTCGTGACGGATGAATGCCTCGATCTTCTTCACGTCAGTGTCCTCCTACTGCGACGAGGTCGCGGTCTTGAAGCCGACGAGGATCGGCGGCTCGATCGTACTTGCCGACTCCGGGAATGCCCCGGGAACCTCGATGAACTGCTCCGGGTACCCATACATACCGTGCTCGGAGATGTCGAGGCCCGCCATCTCGTCCTCTTCGCTCACGCGAAGGCCAACTGTGTACTTGATCAGCGCGAACACGATGAACGATGCAGTGAACGTGAATGCGATGGTTGCGGCCACCCCGTACACCTGAACCCACAGCTGGTGACCGCCGCCTCCGTAGAAGATACCGGCCTCCGAACCGGAGAGGTTCAGTGCGTCGAGGCGGTCGCGGGTGGCGAAGAGCCCAACTGCCAGGGTGCCGAGAACTCCCGACACACCGTGCACCGGGATGCAGCCGATGGGGTCATCGACCTTGAGCTTGTCAACCAGCACCACCAGGGCCGGCACGAGAATTCCGACGACGAACCCGATGACCACTGCGGCCCACGGATCGACGAAGGCACATGGTGCCGTGATGGCCACCAGGCCGGCGATGGCCCCGTTGCCCATCTGTGAGACGTCAAGCGTCTTGAACATGACCAGCGAGCCGATGGTGGCGCCAATGACGCCGGCCGCAGCCGCCAGGTTGGTGTTGATGGCCACGTCGGCGAAGTTGTAGCCGACCGCCCCGATGAAGGATCCGGGGTTGAAGCCCATCCAGCCGACCCACAGGATCAGCACACCGAGAATGGCGAGCGGAATCGAGTGGCCCGGAATGGGCTGTGGCTTGCCTTCCCGGAACTTCCCGATGCGTGGCCCCAGCAAGAGCGTTCCGGCGATGGCCGCGAGTGCACCCTGCAAGTGGACAATCGAGGATCCCGCGAAGTCGAGGAATCCATTCTGGAAGAGCCAGCCGCCACCCCAGGTCCAGTGGGCGACGATTGGGTAGATGACCCCGGTGAATATGACACCGAAGATGATGTACGCGATGAACTTCGTGCGGTCGAGCATCGTGCCGAACACGATGGCGAGCGATACGGCACAGAACACCGCCTGGAAGAAGAAGACTGCCTCAACAGGGATGTTGTATGCCGCGAGGGCGTTGCCGAAGTCGAACAGGCCGAGCGAGTTGGTGTCGCCAGCCGCATTCGCGTTGTGCAGGAACCAGCCCGCGGATCCCACAAAGTCATTCCCATCACCAAAACCGAGCGCGAAACCAATCGCCCAGAACATGAGGAATGTAATTGCAAGATTGATGACGATCTTTCCGGCGACCGCACCGGAGTTCTTCATGCGTGAGAGGCCGATCTCGAGCATTGCGAAGCCGGCCTGCATGAAGAGCACGAGAATCGCAGCAATCACAACCCACATGGAGTTGACCGCGATGTCGGTCGGGGACGGACCGTCTGCCGCAGCGGCCAGGGCGGGGATGCCGAGTAGCAGCACCCCTGCTGCTACGGCACCCAACCTGAGTGACCTCTGACGCATGGAGTTGCCCTCCTTCATCGATTCCGAGGCAGTGCAAGTGCACGGCCCCCATTCACCGACGAGGCTATGACGAGGGCGCGTGGCGCTCCTTGTGCGCAGGGATGAAGTGGTGGCCTACCCCGTTCGCCCTGAGGCGAACCCGCATGCTGCAGATTGCGGATCAGCGGTCGAGAATCTCCAAAGCGCCTGTGAGGTGGGGAACAACGGCATCTGCGCCGGCGAGGGCCCCCGCATCGTGAGCCCCGGTGGTCACTGCGATCACGTGCACGCCAGCAGCCCGTGCGGCGGCGATGTCGCGGGGGGTGTCCCCGATCACCACCACCTGATCATCCGAATATCGTCCGCTGGCGCGCTCGCGCGCCAGCCGCACGAGATCGGCGCGCAACTCGGCATCCGATCCAAAACCACCCTCCCCGGGCGCAAACCACGTGCCGAGACCGGCGGCAGCCACCTTGGCCCGGCCGATCCTCTCGAGGTTCCCGGTAACCAGCGCCATCTCGACCCCGTTCCCCTGGAGGGACACCAGTACGGCCTGGGCATCCGGCGCGGCCACGGGCGGTGGATGGGCGTTGGCCATCTGCGCGTGCACCCTGCACGCGACATCAATCCACTCGCGCATGCCTTCATCAATGGCGCTGTCGGCGACCGAGTGGCCATGCAACACCAGGCGGGCGATCTCGCGATCGGTGCGACCCGCCGGCTGGGTGGCCCACACGTCGTCCGGTACGGCCGGCACGCCCCACACCGTGCACATGGCATCGGTCATCGCGTGGGTATGCCCCTCCGGCGCACCGTGGAGCAGGGTCCCGTCGATATCAAACAACACGAGCACGCCGTCAGTGTGCCCAGCGGCGGCGGTGCGTGCGGGCCGGATCAGGCGGACAGCGATCCACCTACATGGGAGTGGGCATCCTCCGGTTCGGCACCGATGACCTCGATGAACCGCTCCGGGTACCCAAACATGCCGTGTTCAGAGATGTCGAGACCGGCCATCTCGTCGGACTCCGATGCTCTGAGGCCGATGGTCTTCTGGATAAGCCAGAACGCCGCATAGCCGGTGGTGAAGGCGAATGCAGCGATGCACACCATGCCGATGGCCTGCCACCCCAGTTGGGCCGCGCCGCCGCCGTAGAACAGGCCGGGACGACCGCCCAGCGTGGCCGCAGCATCAGTGGTGGTGAGGAACCCTGCGGCCAACACGCCCACAATCCCGCCCATGCCGTGCCCGGCGAGCACGCCGATTGGGTCGTCGATACGCATACGGTCAACGAGCAACACCATTGGCACCATCACGCACCCGGCCACCAGGCCGATGACCGCGCCCGCCCAGGGCACCACGAAGGCACACGGGCCCGCGATGGCGCCCAGCCCAGCGATGGCCCCGTTCCCCATCATCCCGATGTCGTACGTACCAAGGAGCAGGCGCGACATCACCACCGCACCCAGCACCCCGAAGGCACCGGCGAGGTTGGTGACAACCACCACCATTCCGATTGGCTTGCCCACGGCCCCCAGAAACGAGCCTGCGTTGAATCCCATCCATCCCACCCAGAGGATGAGCACGCCCAGCACGGCCATGGGCATCGAATGCCCGGGGATGGGGTTCGGGGCACCATCCGACCGGAACTTTCCGATACGCGGGCCAACAACGATCGCCCCGGCAATCCCCGCGAATGCTCCGGTGATGTGCACCACGCCGGATCCCGCGAAGTCCTGAAAGCCGTGCTGGGACAGCCATCCGCCACCCCACACCCAGTGGGTGACGATGGGATAGATGAGCCCCACGAACAGGATTGCGAACGGCAGGTAGGCGACAAACCGGGCACGGTCGAGCATGGTCCCCCACACGATGGCCAGCGCCACCGCGGCGAACATGGCCTCGAAGAAGAACTTCGTGGGCTCGTCGATGCCTGAGTACGAGAGCGCCGCCACGCCGTGGCTGTTGCCGATATCGATGAACCACCCCGTGGCCCCGCCGAATCCGCTGCCATCACCAAAGGCGATGGCATACCCGATGGCCCAGAACACCACGAGGGCGAGCGCGAAGTTGACGATGATCTTGGCGGCCACCGCCCCCGCGTTCTTCATGCGCGAGAGGCCCATCTCCAGCGCAGCGAAGCCGGCCTGCATCAGCAGCACCAGACATCCGGCGAAGACCACCCAGACGGTGTCGATGGCCACTGCGTTCATGCGGTTCCTCCGGGGGAATCGGGCTGCCGGGAGCCCGGCTCCCCGGGGCTCCGAAACGGTGCCATCCCGCGCGCCCGCACCTCATGGCCCGGTGGATAAGTGGCCATCGAATGCTTTGGCCGGGTGTCCAAACCCCCCCCAAGGGAGGAATACTCCTAGCGGGAGGCGCCCTCAAGCACGGCCTTGAGCTTCTCGAGTCCGGCGCTCATCACGCCCGACAGCCGCGACTCGATGTCATAACCGTCAATCTCCGACGTCGCCACCTGGCGGTACCGCACCCGGCTGCCGGCACCGGTCTCGTCCACCGCGATGGTGGCCCGATGGCTCGTGAGGCCCGGGATACCCGAGATGACCTCATACGAATACCTGCGGGCGGCATCGTCGCGGTCGACGATGCGTTCCACCAGCACAGCCCCATTGCCCATGGTTGCCGTGCGCGTGTCGCCGTCCATCACGACCTCTACGACCGGGTCGAACCACTCCAGGATGCGCACCGGGTCGCCGGCAAGGGCCCACGCCGCGGCGGCCGGTACCGCCACCTCAACTGAAACCTCGAAGTCGTTTGCCATTCGGCGAGAATACCCCCGCCTGAGCGATGGTGTGCTCGCGGGCGCCCTGCTGGCCATCCTCCTCTGCACGGATGCGCAGCATTCCCAAAGAGCGACGCCATGAGCGATAGGCTGGCGCACGTGACCGATCGCGGTACAAAAGCCCCCGCCACGGCCCTGCTCGCCCTCGGTGCACTCGGAGTCGTGTTCGGCGACATCGGGACGAGCCCCCTCTACGCGTTCCAGGCTGCCATCGCCACCGGCGTCGGCACCGACCGGAACGACATCCTGGGCCTGCTGTCGCTCTTCCTGTGGGCGCTGATCCTCATCGTGGGCGTGAAGTACATCGGACTCGTCATGCGCGTGAGCAACAAGGGCGAAGGCGGGGTGCTGGCGCTGTCGGCGCTCGCGCGACGCACGCTCAGCGGCAAGACGGCGCGGTGGGCGTTTCTGGCCGGGCTGGTGGGCATGGGGCTCTTCTACGCAGATGGGGTCATCACGCCAGCGGTGTCTGTGCTGTCGGCAGGAGAGGGCATCACGGTGAGCTTCCCATCGGCGGGCGCTTTGGTGGTGCCATTTGCCATCGCGGTGGTGACGATCCTGTTCATCGTGCAGCGCTTCGGCACAGACAAAATCGCGAAGGCGTTTGGGCCCATCATGCTGCTGTGGTTCATTGTCATCGCGCTGCTGGGACTCAAGGAGGTGATCGCCGCCCCCTTCGTGCTGCAGGCGTTCAATCCGCTGGACGGCCTCATCTTCCTCGGCCGCCATCCGGGGCACGGCCTTGCCGTGCTGGGAGCCGTGGTGCTGTGCGTCACCGGTGTTGAAACCCTGTACGCCGACATGGGCCACTTCGGCCGCAAACCCATTGCCCTCGCATGGCTTGTGGTGGGCTTCCCGTGCGTGATGCTCGCGTATCTGGGGCAGGGATCGCTGGTGATGACCAATCCCAGCAGCGCGAGCAACCCCTTCTTCAACATGGGTCCGCAGGCAATGGCCATCCCGCTGCTCATCCTGGCCACTGTGGCCACGTTCATCGCATCACAGTCGGTCATCTCCGGCGTCTTCTCCGTTACCCGGCAGGCCATCCAGCTTGACCTTCTGCCCCGCCAGCGCGTGGTGCACACCTCAGAGGAGATGGAAGGGCAGATCTATATGCCCTTCCCCAACATGGCGCTGTACGGGGTGGTGGTGGCATTCATCCTCGCGTTCGGATCGTCAGAGGCCCTGGCCGGCGCGTACGGGCTCGCCATCGCCGCCACCATGGTCATCACCACCGGGCTCACCATGATCATGGCCCGCAATGCGTGGGGCTGGAATCCCGCCCTCATCGTCATGTGTTTCACCCCGCTGCTGGCCATCGACCTGCTCCTGTTCGTGGCCACGTGCGAGAAGATCCCCCACGGCGGCTGGGTGTCCATGCTCATGGCGGTCCTGCTCCTGACGGTGATGGTCACCTGGCGCAGGGGCCGGGGGGTACTGCGGGGCCGTATCGCGTCGGAGTCGATACCCATGGATCATCTGGTCGCGTCAGTGCCCATGGAGGAGCAGCGCATTCCCGGCGTGGCCGTCTTCATGGCCGCTAATCCCAAGGTGGCGCCGCACTCGCTGGCCATCCACCTGAAGCACAACAAACTGCTGCCCGAACATCTGGTGCTGGTGAGCGTGCGGTATCGCACCACCCCGAGGGTGAACCCGTCTGCCCGCGTACTGACCAAGCGACTGGATCAGGGAATCACCGCCATCGAGATCTGGTACGGCTACGTTGAGCGCCCCGACATCCCCGAGGCACTCGCAAGCGTGTGGGGCGTTCTGGGTCTTCCCGAGTCTCCAAGGGAGGCCTCGTACATCGTGAGCGACGACTCGCTGGTCATCACGCGCGAGCACGTGGTCGGCCTGCCCCGCTGGCAGAAGCGCCTGTTCGGTGCCATGCACCGCAACGCCGCGAAGTCCGCCGACTTCTTCCGCCTCCCCCCAGGCCAGGTCATCCACCTGGGCACCGAGGTAAGCATCTAGCGATCAGCGGGCGGCGTCGCCGAACAGGCTGCGCGCGATGACCAGCCGCTGGATCTCGCTGGTGCCCTCATATATCTCGGTGATCTTCGCATCGCGGTAGTACCGCTCGGCGTTGTACTCGCGTGAGTATCCGTAGCCACCGAGGGTCTGCACGGCGACGTCGGCCGCACGCACGGCCACCGACGATGCGAACAGTTTCGCCTTGGCCCCGGCCTCCCCGTGCGGATGCCCGGCGTCGCGCAGCCCCGCGGCATGCAGCGTGAGCAGACGAGCGGCATCGACCTGCGCCGCAATGTCCGCAATGGGGAACTGCACGCCCTGAAACCGGGCGATGGGGCCACCAAAGGCGTGACGCTCCGACGCATATGCCACCGCGAGCTCGAGTGCCGCCCGGGCGATGCCCACGGCCTGGGCGGCCACACTGATACGCCCGCCGTCGAGGGTGGCCAGTGCCAGTTTGAGCCCCTCGCCCTCGGCGCCCAGCAGGCCGGAGCGCGCAACGTGCAGACCGTCGAAGGCGAGCTCGACCGTCGACGAGGAGTGCAGCCCCATCTTCGGGATCTCGCGGCCCACAAGCAGCCCGTCGGCCTTCGGCGACACCAGCGCGCTGATGCCACGGGCACCATCGCCACCCGTGCGGGCAAAGATGACGAACACGTCGGCGATTCCACCATTGGTGATCCACTGCTTTGCGCCGCTCAGGCTCCAGCCATCGCCCGATTGGGTGGCCCTCGTGCAGAGCGATGCGGTGTCCGATCCGGCGCCCGGTTCGGTGAGTGCATAGCAGCCGATCATCTCGCCGCTGGCGATACGGGGCAGCCACTCGTGCTTCTGCTCCTCGGTGCCCGCACGCACAATGGGCGACGCCACCAGACCGTTCTGCACAGCGATTGCCACGGAGGTACCGGCATCGGCACAGGCCACCTCCTCCATCACGAGCGCGAGCGACGTGGCATCCAGCCCCGACCCGCCGTACTCCTCGGGCACCACGATGCCCAGCAGGCCGAGGGCCCCCATCTGCTTGATCACCTCGAGCGGGACATGCTGCTGCTCGTTCCACGCCGAGGCGTTGGGGGCAATCTCACACACCGCGAAATCACGGGCCAAGGCCCGGATCTCGCGGTGTGTGTCACTCAGATCGGTGTGCATGCCGCGAAGCATGCACGACGCACCCCAACGGCGTGGTGCTAGGCCATCACCTGCGGGCGCTCACCCATGTGCTTGAGCCATCTGGCATGGGAGCGCAGGGCGTCCATCAGCGTGAGGTTGTTGTTGTACTGCAGGCCATGTTGCGCACACATGTCCTCGACAATCGGTGAGATGCGCCGGTAGTGAACATGCGACACGGTGGGAAACAGGTGATGTTCCACCTGGAAGTTCAGGCCGCCGAGGTACCACGCGAGCAGCCGGCTGTTCTGGGCAAAGTCAACGGTGGTCGCCACCTGATGCTCGGCCCAGTCGCGTGGCCCATCGTGCTCCACCTCGACGGTGAGCTTGTCAAGTGACGTGAACTCGGCCTCCTCCACGCAGTGCGCCAACTGAAACACCACAGCGAGGATGATGCCGAGGATCCACGTGGTACCGAGGGCCGCCAACAGAACCACCCAGACGGGGTGGAAGATGATCGGCACCACAAGCGCGAGGCAAACGAAGATCACCTTGCCAGCGATGAGCGTGAACAGGTCACGCCCGCGCGGGCGGACGATTGGAACATGGGCCCTGTCGGCGAGATACAGCGTGAGCGCGTCACCCGTGACGATCTGCTTTGGCGCGTAGAAGCCATAGAGGCAGAACATGTAGATGTGCTGGTACTTGTGCCACGGACGCCACTTCTGGTCGGGTGCGAATCTGGCCAGCGGCAGCTGGTCGATATCGCCATCCTTGTCAACAACGTTGGTGTACGTGTGGTGGGCGTGGTTGTGCTTCTCGCGCCACAGGTATGACGAGCCGCCCAGCATGGAGTCCATCGAGAACCCGAGAAACCGCCAGCGCCTGCCGATGGCGCCGTGGTTGGCGTCGTGCTGAATGCCGAATGCGATACCGCCCATCGCGAACGCGAGCGAGAGGCAGCCCACAATCATGGTCATCCAGTTGGGCGAGAAGAACACCAGGTACACATACGACGCCATGCACCAGATGAGCATGAACGCTGCCTTGGAGAAGTAGCGGACCCGCCCGTTACGACGCACGCGGGAATCAAGCGCCTCATTCACCGCGGTACGCAACTCGCGATGGAATGAACTACCGCCCTTCAACAAGCGAGGTGAACTTACGCCCGTGTGGGGGCGATCCCCAGTGATGGTTGCCAACGATGCTCCTCCAGGCGGCGAGCGGGTATCGCTCAAGCCCCGTGCCCACACTATCGGATAGGGCCGGACTCACCACGGTGGACGGTTCCCCGCGTACGGGCCAATCGTCATCAACCGGTACATCGCCACGACGGTCATTCCGGCGTTCGATGGAGGATACCGGGATCGAACCGGTGACCTCCTGCTTGCAAAGCAGGCGCTCTCCCAGCTGAGCTAATCCCCCCGCGGTTCGGGAAGGTAGCACCGCCGCAGCCGTCCACGGGTAGGGTTGCCCCGAACCGTTCCACCCCGGAGGCATCGTGTCCGACGAGGCCATTGCCCGTATTGATCAGTTGCTGCAGGTGCAACAGCAACACCATCTCGACCTGGCGGCCCTCCTTGAGGACTACCGGCAGATGGTGTTCGAGGCTGATGCGCAGGGCGACGAAGCCGTGTTCAAGACGGCATCGATGATGCCGGGTGGCAAGTACCACGTGCTCACCACGCACCTGCGGGAGACGTGGCTTGTGCTGCAGGCCGACCTCGTGCGGCTGTTCCCCGAATTGGCGCCACCCCCAAAGCCCAGGTCCACCGACTAATCCGGGAGCGCCGCCCGCAGCGCCGACTGCACGTCCGAGTGCACCCACAAATATCCAAGGGCCTCGGCGGCAGCGGGCACCGCACGCTGGCTGTCAAGCAACAATACCGCCATCTCCCCCATGGTCGCGCGCAGCACGAACCCTGGTGTCGGAACCCTGGCCGGGCATCCGACCGCGGTGCCGAGGGCCGCTGCCACCTCGCGCTGGCGCATGGGACCGGGCGCGCTGACATTGATTGGTCCATGCCACGAGGCGTTGTCGATGGCCGCGAGAATCATGCCCACCACGTCGGCGATCGCCACCCAGGGCACCCACTGCTGGCCTCCCCCGATGGCGCCCGCACCGCCGATGCGCGCAATCTTGGCCAGCCGGGGGATGACGCCGCCATCGGGTGCGAACACCATGCCAGTACGGGAGATGACCACGCGCACCCCGCCCGCCTCGGCCCGGTGGGCAGCGGCCTCCCACTGGCGCGCAACACCTGACAGGAAGTCGGTCCCTGGCCTGGACATCTCGTCCAGTACCTCATCCCCGCGATTGCCGTAGTACCCACTGGCGCTGCCGCTCACCAGCACCGAGGGGCCCGCGCCAGCCGCCAGGGCATCTGCGATGCGGGTGGTGGTGACAACCCGGCTATCGCGGATGATGCGCTTTCGCGCGTCGGTCCAGCGGCCCTCGGCCACCGAGGCACCGGCAAGGTTCACCACGGCGTCCACGCCATCGGTGGCGGCGGCTGGGAACGCCTCAGCCGCTGGATCCCAGCGCACGGTGCGAACCCCTTCCACCATTCCCCCGGCGCGCGATACGGGCACGACGGAGTCGCCCCGGGCAAGCAGGGCTCTGCTTACGTGCCCACCAATGAGGCCACTCGCCCCTGTCACCGCGATCCGCATACCCCTGATGATGCCTGTCACAAGGCGTAATGGACTGCACAACCCCCACGTCGCGCGTACCCTTCCCCTCTGAACCCCGATCAGGAGGCCGGAATGGCGTTGGACATGGTTGTACAAGGAGTCGCGGTGAAGCGGCGCGGGCCGCTGGTCACCTGGCTATTGATTCTCGTGACCATTGGTATCTACGGGCTTTTCCACTGGTACTACATGAACCGTGAAGTCCGTGATTTCTCCGCCGCGGCCGGGGCACCGCTGGGTAACTCGCCCGGCAGGAGTGTGCTTGCCCTCTTTCCCGGGGGAATCCTCATCGTGCCGGCTATCTGGACCTGGGTGACCACCGCCCAGCGGGTGCGCGAGGTGCGCCGCATCGTGCTGGCCGGGGCGCCCGGCGAGGAGCCGTCAGTGGGCCTGTCTGTGCTGTTCAGCTTCCTCTACAGCCTGCAGCACCCCTACCTGCAGGCATCGCTCAATTCCACCTGGGACATGGCCGGCGCAACCTCCGTGCTGACTGCGGCTGCGCCACCCGCGCCCGCCGACTGAGAACTGCCCGGATCACACGGAGGCTGGCCCCCCGTGGGCCTGCCTCCGTGTGATCGATGGAACCGCCCGATCCCAAGAACAGGGCAAGGGCACCGGGAGCGGTGCCGATGAATGCCGCTAGACCGTCTCGCGCTGCGGCGGCTCACCGTGGCCGTACTCGCGGGCGGCGGCAGGGTGTGCCGCAAGCAGCGCTTCGATCGCGGCGTCCTCATCGGCGCTGAGCGGGCGGGCGGCAAGTGCGGCGATA
>JBAXJA010000056.1:0-12600 GCA_037138115.1 Thermoleophilia bacterium
ATGCGGGCGTAGAGCACTCGCAGGTAGTCGTAGATCTCGGTGACCGTCGCCACGGTGGACCGCGGGTTGCGGCTGGTGGTCTTCTGGTCGATGGAGATGGCCGGGGACAGGCCCTCGATGTCATCAACGTCGGGCTTGTCCATCTGGCCCAGGAACTGTCGGGCGTACGAGGAGAGGCTCTCCACGTAGCGGCGCTGCCCCTCCGCATACAGGGTGTCGAACGCAAGGCTCGACTTGCCGCTGCCGGACAGGCCGGTGATGACGGTCAGCTGATCCCGGGGGATCTCAATGCTGACGTCTTTGAGGTTGTGCTCGCGGGCACCAACGACGCGGATGGCGCCGGCGCCATTTTTGGTTCGCGAACTCACTGCGCCCATCGTAACCCGACGCCACCCCGATGCGGCCTGCGATCATGCACCCGTGACCACCGCCCGCGAACGCGCCGCCTGGGCGCGCCATGCCGAACAGGCCATTGGCGACGCCGGACTGCGTGCCGGAGGCGCGCGACGTGCCGTGGTGGATCTGCTCGCGAAGCAGGACTGCTGTCTGAGCGCCCAGGAGATACGCGACGCCCTGGTGGTGGCGCCCGGTGCCACCCCCGGTATGGCAAGCGTGTACCGGGCGCTCGACACCCTCACCGACCTGCATCTGGTGCACAAGGTTGACCTCGGGGGGGCGGTTGCCCGGTACGAACCCGCACACCCGGATGGGGACCATCACCACCATGCGGTGTGCCGCGACTGCGGAGCGGTCGTTGCCATTGAGGACGACGGTGTCGAGCGGGCACTCCACGAGATGGCTGACCGGCTGGCATTTCAGGTGGATGCACACGACATCACCCTGCACGGGCGATGCGCGGCGTGCGCTGCCGGAACGAAGACCCGCCGGGCGAATTAGCTCTCTCTGGGGTCCGACTGCCCCAGAGGCCCCCGCGGTGGCTACGCCTCGATCACGGGCGCTGGTGCGGACGTTTCAGGCAGGTGCCTGAGGATCCACGTGACCACAGCAACGGTGACCACCAGCATGGCGATCGCGATTGCCGCAGCCGCCGCCCGGGCCTCTCCGGTCTCCAGCACGTTGTGGCCCGCAGATACCAACATCACCACGGCCGCCGACTCGAAGAACGCGTAGTAGGCGTAACTGCGCCGGTACACCGCAAATGCTGGGATGAACAGCAGGAAGCCCAGAACATAAAACGTCCACGTGGGCAACGGGATGAGTGACACCGGGATCACGATGAGCAGTGCGCCCACGGTGCCCGTGAGGCGCTGACGGCCTCGACCGGTGTCGCCCATCGCCAACGGGGGAATTACGGCGATGAGCGTGAGCGGGATCCAGTAGCCGTGCGGAAGGGAGGTGGCGATGGCGATGGCTGCGCCGCCACCCAACAGACACACGCCGACGATTGCGGGCAGCACCGGGCCACCGGGCCGACGCCGAGGCGCCGGAGTCGTCCGAGTGGCGCCCAGCCGATGGGCGAACGTCACGCCGATAACGCCGCCCGCGATGGCGAAGCAGCCGATCAGGATCGCGTTCCGTGCGCTGGTGGCGCTGTGCACCATCGTCGGGACGAACCCGGCGTACACGAGGGCAGGAAGGTACCCATACGGAAAGCCGCATCCGGCAATCAGGCCCACGGCCCCCATGACGACCACCCATCCCCAGCCGTAGCCCGCAAGAGCGGCCGACGTGCCAAGCACGCCCATCAAGGGGATGACGCGGATCGTGCGGGACCAGCCCGAACGCATGCTGCCGGCGAACCCTGCGATCACCCCCATCAGCGTCGCAATGGCGGCATTGGGTCCCGAGATAGTGGTCGCAACCACCATCGGAACCACAAAAGCAACGACGACGGCCAGGCTGATCAACGCGATGCGCTGCCCCAGCGGCCGTCGACGTTTCTTCGTGGGGTCTGCAGGGGGCTCGGGAGCACTCGGGGCCATGCACAGCACCGTAGCGATGGCGACCGCACCCTTGCACTGGCTGGCCTATCTGGCACTTCCCCCACCAGCGATCAGTGGCTGGCCGAGCCCGCCATGTTCAGTGGTGGTGCCCATGATCGTGGTCGTGACCGTGATCGTGGTCGTGCCCAGGGGCGTGCCCACGCACGCGGGGCAGCCCCGGCCCATGGTGATGGCCGTGCTCGTGATGGGGATCGATCACCACGGGGCCGGTGGCGTCGCTGATGATCACGCCAAACGTGTCGGCGAGTGACGTGGCCGTGAGCACTTCGCCCGGAGGCCCACAGGCGACCACCCGCTCGGCCACCAGCAGCACCAGGTCGGCGCGGGCGGCCTCGCGGACGTCGTGCGTGGCGCTCACAATCGCCGCACCCCGGGCACGCTCAGAATCCATGAGGGTGAGATATCGCTCGCGGCTTGCGGCATCCAGACCCGACGTCGGCTCGTCAAGCAGAAGCAGGTCCGCACGGCGACACGCCGCCTGCGCGAGGTGCACGCGCTGGCACTGACCGCCCGACAGGGCGCCGAGGGGCCTCTCAGCCAGGTCCTCAATGCCCATGGCGGCCATGGCGTCATCCACGTATCCCTCGTCCTCACGGCGAAGCCGACGCATCAGCCCACGTACCGGCCACCGCCCCATGCGCACAACGTCCTTCGCCCGGATGGGCAGCAGAAACCCCTGCTCATGAGACTGCGAGAGATACGCCACGCCCGTGCTGCCGCTCCCGGGCGCACCGTCGAGCACCTCCAGGCGCCCCTCCACCGCGGGGATAAGTCCGGCAATGCTCTTGAGCAGGGTGCTCTTGCCCGATCCATTGGTGCCCACCACGGCGAGCCACTGCCCCGGGGCGAGGGTCAGCGTGATGCCGGACACCACGGGGTTGCCGCCGTACCCGATGGTGAGGTTGTGAGCGCTGATGGCGGGGGTGGTCATGCGTGCTCCGGGTGCGGCCGGCGCGATGGGAGAAATCCCTGCACGACCAGGGCGATGAAGAAGATGCCCACCGCCACCAGTACCACGGTGGCCCCGGCTGCCAGGTCGTAGTACCACGACAGCAGAAGGCCGACGTACACACTCACCGAGCCGATGACCGCGCTCACGATCATCATGGCGCCCACCCTGCGCACCAAGAGCGCTGCCGTGCCAGCAGGTGCCAGCAGCATGCCGAATACCAGCAACGTGCCCACCACCCGAAACGACACCACAACGGTGAGCGCAATCATTCCCAGCAGTACGGCCTCGAGCAGCCGCACCGGATAGCCGGCCACTCGGGCTTGATCAGGATCCATCGCCATGAGCAGAAATGGCCGCCGCAGCGTCCATGCGAGGCACACCACCACCACAGCCACGATCGCCTGCCACAGGATGGAGCTCCAACTCACGCCGAGCACCTCGCCAAACAGGATCTCGGTGAGGCTGCCCGCGAACTCGGATGATCTGGACACGATCACCACGCCCAGCGCGAGCATGCCGACAAACAGCAGACCGATTGCCACGTCGCTGCTCAGGCGCGTGCGCCGCTGTACGGCAGCGACCCCGCCAATCATCACTGCGGCACCCGCCAGTGCGCCCACAAATGACGGAATGCCGATGAGCAGCGCGGCTGCGATGCCCGGCAGCACGCCGTGTGCCAGGGCATCCCCCAAAAAGGCCATCCCGCGGAGCACCATCAGCGTGCCCACCACCCCGGTGGCGATGGCCACCAGGATTCCCGCGAGCAGGGCACGTTGCATAAATGCGTTCTGCACGAACGGGTCAGTCAGCACATTCATCGACAGCTCCGGAGGCCCGCCGCAATTGCATCGGCGATGTCGGTAACGAACGCGTCGTAGCCACCAACCGCGGGGAGGGCATGGGTGGAGAGCTCAACCACCCGGGCCCCGGCCTCAGATGCCACAGCCTCGGTGACAGCGGCGGGCGTTCCCTTCTCACCGAATACCACGCAGGTGTTGTGCGCGCGGGCCGCTGCAGCGAGATCGGCAACGTGGGACGCCGATGCCTCAGCCCCCGTGGTGAGCGATGGGGTAACCGCGCCGATCACACCGAATCCGTATCGATCGGCGAAGTACCCAAGCGATTCGTGACCGGTAACGATGTCGCGATGCCCGGCCGGCACCCTCTTGACGATGCCCGTGACCTCGCGGTCGAGGCGGGCAAGGCGGGTGGCCTGCGCGCGTGCACCGGGCTGCACATCGAGACCCGTGGCTGCCTGCACCGACGCCGGCAGGGCGAGGGCGACCCCCCGCATGGCCAGCGGGTCGGTCCAGAAGTGCGGGTCCAGGGCACCGGCTGCGCGATCCGGGTCGCTGCTTCCACCGCCCTCCTGCGCGCCCACGTGACGAATCTTCACGTGATCGGTGGCGGTGAATACGGGCACCCCATCGTCTCGCGCAATCTGGATGGCGTTCACGAGCCCCCCCTCGAGCCCGAGCCCGTTCTCCACAATCAGATCCGCGTGATCCAACGCCGCCACGTCGCGGGCCGATGGCCGCCACTCGTGCGGGTCGGCACCATTGGGCATGAGCACCTGCACATCAGCCACAGCCCCCACTACATCGTGCACCACGGCACCGAGCACCGGCGTGGTGACAACGATCACCGGCCTCTCACCCGAGGCACCGGTGCTGGATCCACCGCACCCCGCCAGAGCAAAGGCGGCCAGCGACACAACCGGAATGAGAAGCACAGTGGTGAGACGGGAGCGGCGCACCGGCTGAGTCTATCCCAAATGGGAATGATTCTCACTCACGCCACGACGACTCCGCGCGCGGTTCCCACCGCCCCAGAATCTCCTCGCGTCTGCGTCGGCGATCAGCCTCCTCGCTCCATTCCGGATCCTGCTGCGCCGACGGCGACGCGGGCACGCTGCCCCAGAAGGCCCCGGTGCCGGGCAGCCCCAGGATGGCGGCGAAGATGTCGTCCTCGTCAAGGAGCGGCTCGACGGGTGGGGCCGTCTCGGGATCCTCGGGGGCCGAGTGATCGAGGTCAGCCATCACCCCTCCCCAAGGGCCTCGCGCAGATCCGCCAGACGATCACGCATATCAGCGGCCTGCTCAAATCGCAGGTTCTCCGCAGCTTCCATCATCTCTTGCTCAACCTGCACCATCACGCGACGGATCTCGGCCGGGGTTGCGCCCTCGGGCACCGTCTTCTCCTTGCGCCTGCGCTTGCGGTCGCCCCCGCTGCTCAGGCCCAGGAACTCCACGATGTCGGAGACCCCCTTGATGATTGTGGCCGGGGTGATGCCATGCTCCGTGTTGTGCGCGCGCTGGATCTCCCGGCGCCGGGCGGTCTCGCCGATGGCCACGCGCATCGACTCGGTCTCGCGATCGGCGTACATGATCACCCTGCCATTGACGTTGCGGGCGGCACGGCCGATGGTCTGGATAAGCGCCGTCTGCCCGCGGAGAAAGCCCTCCTTGTCGGCGTCG
Organism: Thermoleophilia bacterium; assembly: GCA_037138115.1. Classification (GTDB taxonomy): domain Bacteria; phylum Actinomycetota; class Thermoleophilia; order Miltoncostaeales; family Miltoncostaeaceae; genus SYFI01. The sequence goes on from JBAXJA010000056.1 coordinate 5,394, forward strand.
AGGATGGCCACGAGCGTGACCTCGGGCAGGTCGAGCCCCTCGCGCAGCAGGTTGACCCCGACCAGTGCGTCGAACTCGCCCAGGCGCAGATCGCGCACAACCCGGATGCGCTCGATGGCATCGATGTCGCTGTGCAGGTACCGGGCGCGGATTCCGGCGTCGGTCAGGTAGTCGGTGAGGTCCTCCGCCATGCGCTTGGTGAGCGTGGTGACGATGACCCGCTCGTCGGCCTCCACCCGCTTTCTGATCTCCATCATCAGGTCGTCCACCTGGTTCTCGGTCGGACGCACCTCCACCTCGGGATCCACGAGCCCGGTGGGACGGATGATCTGTTCAACAATGCGCGACGAGTTCTCCTGCTCGAACTTGCCGGGGGTCGCCGACACGAACACGATCTGCCCGACCCGGTCGAGGAACTCCTCGAGCCGGAGGGGCCGGTTGTCGGCCGCCGATGGAAGCCGGAACCCGTGCTCAATCAGGTTCATCTTTCGCGATCGGTCCCCCTCGTACATCCCCCGCAGCTGAGGCACTGTGTTGTGCGACTCATCAATGAAGGTGAGGAAGTCCCGGGGGAAGAAGTCGAGCAACGCGTGGGGCGCCTCGCCGGGTTTTCTGCCGTCGAGGATGCGTGAGTAGTTCTCGACCCCTGAGCAGAAGCCCATCTCGCGGAGCATCTCCATGTCGTACTGGGTGCGCTGGCGCAGGCGATGGCTCTCCACCAACTTGCCCTGGGCATCGAAGAGAGCGCAGCGTTCCTCGAGTTCGCTGCGGATCTCGCCAAGCGAGCGCTCAATTACGTCGGTGGGCGTGACGTAGTGCGTGGCCGGGTAAATGGCCGCGTATTCAAGATCGCCGAATACCTCGCCGGTAATCGGGTGGAAGTGCGTGATCTGCTCGATCTCATCGCCGAACATCGACACCCGGTAGGCGGTCTCGGCATTGACCGGCTGAATCTCAAATACGTCGCCGCGTACCCGAAACCGCCCGCGCTCAAGCACCATGTCGTTGCGCTCGTACTGCACCTCGATGAGGCGCTTGAAGAGGTCATCCCGTGGCATCTGTGCACCACGCTCCAGCAACACAAGGCGCTCGCGGTACCGATCGGGCGATCCCATTCCGTAGATGCACGACACCGACGCCACAATGACCACGTCGCGCCTGGCCAAGAGCGCCGCCGTGGCTGCGTGCCGCAGACGGTCGATCTCGTCGTTGATCGAGGCGTCCTTCTCGATGTACGTATCGCTCGATGCGATGTATGCCTCGGGTTGGTAGTAGTCGTAGTACGAGACGAAGTACTCCACCGCCGCCCCCGGCAGGTACTCGCGGAACTCGTTGCACAACTGCGCGGCGAGGGTCTTGTTGTGCGCGATCACGAGGGCGGGACGGCCGGAGTTGGCGATGAGGTTGGCCATCGTGAAGGTCTTGCCGGATCCGGTGACCCCGAGCAGCGACTGATACCGCTCACCGGCCGCGAGCCCCTCCTCGATCGCCGCAATGGCGTGAGGCTGGTCTCCTGCCGGCAGATGGGCATCGGAGATGGTGTACGAGGTGCTGGCCACGCAACGATGGTAACCCGGTGCCCCGCCTGTACCCATGGCGAAAGGCACGTCGCGCATATTGGCGACCGGGCCGATGGATCAACTCGGCCCACCCCATAGGTTCAATCCATCGCCGCGTGAGGGCAGGGCGGCGGCGATGGACTCCGTGCCATCGGGATGCACGGTGGCATGGCCCCGCGGCCGGGACGCGGGGCCTCGGCCGGGCGGTTGCGCACGCGCCGCCCGGCCGCTCAATCCCCGAGTACCCTCGACGCCACGCACCACAACCCGGGAAGCCCGATGCCACGCGCCCTTATTCACACCATGCTGCGAGTCCTTGACGAGCAGCGGTCGCTCGCCTTCTACGAAGCCCTGGGATTTTCGGAGACAGGCCGTTCGCGTGTGGGTGGCGACACCGCCACCATCATCTTCATGGCCCTGCCCGGAGACGGGGACCGCCTTGAGCTCACGCTGAACGACGGGCGCACCGAGCCATATGAATTGGGTGAGGCGTACGGCCATATCGCCCTCTCGGTTGACGATATTGACGCCGAACTGGCGCAGCTGGCCGCCAAGGGCATTTCGCCCGAGCGGCCGCCGTATGCGTCGCGCCCCGGGGGGTCGGTCATCTGCTTCATCGCCGACCCCGACGGGTACCGCATCGAGTTGGTGGAGATGCGCTGATAGCCTGATGCGCATACAGGGGAGCCGCTACCACGGCTGAGAGGAGGCATACGGCCTCGACCCTCTGAACCTGCCTGGGTAATGCCAGCGAAGGGAGTGCAGCGTGCCCCATGGGTACGACATCGAGATCGCCATTCGCGTTGATGACGTGCATCTTGCGCTGGGCGACGATCCACCCCTCGCCGTGCTTGCAGGTGTTGACCTGGAGGCCCGTGCGGGAGAGGTCACGGCCATCATCGGCCCCTCGGGTTGCGGCAAGAGCACCCTGCTGGATGTCATCGCCGGCTTGGTCGTCCCCGATTCCGGGTCGGTCGTGACCGCTCCGAACGGGCGACCGGTACTCATGCCCCAGCGCGATGCCCTCATGCCGTGGCGCACGCTGCGCGACAACGTGGCTGCCGCCGCCGAGCTACGCGGCGCACCTCGCAGCGACGCGCGGGCCCTTGCCGACCGCGAGGTTGCACGCGTGGGCCTGGCGGGCTTCGGCGATCATTACCCGCACGCGCTCTCCGGAGGAATGCGCCAACGCGGCGCGCTGGCCCGGACGCTGCTCGCCGAGAGCGACATATGGCTGTTGGATGAGCCCTTCGGCGCGCTCGACGCGCTGACCCGCAGCGAAATGCACCGCGTGCTGATTGCCGTACGGGATCAGGTGGCCCCCACCATCGTGCTGGTGACCCACGACATTGCCGAGGCAGTGGCAATTGCCGACACCGTGCTGGTGGCCTCGCCGGGACCCATGCGAATCGTCAGCCGGGTGCGCGTGGCCGATGCCGGGCCGGATGCCGCGCACGACATCCTCATGTCGCTCCGCGCGGCGGGGGTTGCCGCATGATCACCGCCGCCCAGGTCGAGCCGGTCGTACCGGTGCCGCTCGCGCCACGACGCCGCCGTATTCGATGGGGCCAGGTAGCCGCCGCGGTCGCCCTGCCACTCCTGCTGGTGCTCATGTGGCAGGTGAGCGCGTGGATCGTGCAGCCACGCGAATGGATACTGCCCTCGCCGGCCACAATCGCCCGCGCCGGTTGGGACGTGCGCGAGCGCCTTTGGTACCACGCGCAGTGGACCATCCTCATCACCGTCGTGGGCTTCGCGCTCGCCACGGTTGTGGGCTGCCTGCTGGCGGCGCTTATTGCGCGCAGCCGAATCGCCGGGCTCATGCTCTACCCGTGGATCATCGTGTCGCAGACGATTCCGCTGGTGGCGCTGGCACCTCTGCTCGTGCTGTGGATGCCCGACTTCGGCGCCATGGTCACCCTGGCCGCACTCATCAGCATCTTCCCCGTCATTGTCGCGGGGGTCGATGGACTGCGCTCCACAGATCCCGAGCTCATCCGCGCCGTTCGCACGCTCGGTGCATCGCCGGGATGGACCTGGTGGCACGTGCGCGTGCCCGCTGCGCTGCCGCGCCTGTTCACGGGCCTCAAACTGGCCGCCGTGTTTGCCGTCACCGGTGCCGTCGTGGGCGAGCTGGTGGCATCCGACCGCGGCCTTGGCGCCCTCACCCGCCTCTCGGCCGGTCAGTTTGAGACCCCGGTCACATTCGCAGCCGTGGTCATCCTCGCTCTCATCGGCATCGCCATGTTCCTCCTCGTGGCCACCGCCGAGTGGGCCGCCCTGCCCTACTTGCGCCGGGGCACCCGCCCCGGTTCCCGCTGAGCCCGTCCGAAGGAATCGCCGTGCCCCGATTCACACGCTCCATCGCTCTCGCTCTCAGTGCGCTCGCCATCCCGGTTGCCCTGATGGGCTGCGGTGGCGACTCCGCTGGAGCCACGTCAACCAGTACACGCACCGAGCAGGTGTCGCTGGCGCTCGACTGGTACCCCAATGCCGACCATGCCGGAATCGAAACCGCCATCGGTGACCACATCGCGGCCAGTGCGGGCGTGCAGATTGAGCCATCGGTGCCCAGCGATCCCACCACCAATCTGATGCAGGCGGCGGTGGGCAAGAAGGACCTCGTCCTCACGTATGCACCCGAACTACTGATCGCTAGGGCCAAGGGCGTACCCGTAAAGGCGGTGGGCGCCGTGGTTCCCGTGCCGCTGAACGCCATCATCGCCCGCACCGACCACGGCATCACCACGCCCAAGGATCTTGAGGGCAAGACGGTGGGCATTGCGGGGGTGCCGAGCGATACCGCGCTGCTCGACACCGTGGTGCGAAGCGCCGGCGGTGACCCGGCCAAGGTGCAGACCAAGGTGGTGGGCTACAGCCTCTCCCCCGCTCTCGCTGCGGGCAAGGTGGACGCCATCATCGGTGGCTACTGGAACATTGAGGTACCCGATCTGCGCGCCAAGGGTGTGCCGGTGAAGGTGTTCAGGCTTGAGGATTACGGGGTGCCCACCTACGACGAGCTGGTACTGGCGACGGGTGAAGACACAATCCGGGACCGGCCAGAGGCGATCCGCCGGGCATTGACCGCCATCGCAAAGGGCACCACAGCGGCGCAGGCCCACCCGCCCTCTGCGAGGACTGCGCTCATCGCCGCCAACCCCGATATCGCGAAGGGGCCGCTTGCCGCCCAGCTGGCAGCCACCCTGCCCGTGCTCGTGGCCAATGGGAAGCCGCTCGGGATGAACGTTGCGCAGTGGGACGCCCTCGCGAAGTGGATGAAGGCGAAGGGCCTCGTGACCACCGAGGTGTCAGGGTCCGCGGCCGTGGACACCATGCTGCTTCCGGAGGCATCACAGTGACCGATGGAGTCTTCCCACTCATCATCGAGACCGGCATCGGAGTTGACCTGACCGGTGACGACGCCACAAAGGCCGCCATCCGCGCGGTGGAGGACACAATCCGCCGCGTCCTCTTTCCCCAGCTGCGTGAACTCCTTCCCGGCAATGACCGGGCGAACATGCGGGTGGAGGCCACCATCGCGGTGCCGGGAGCCGATCGAGTGGACATCGACGCCGTGGGGGCGAGGTTCCCGTATGGGCAAGTAACGGTGACGCCGGTGGAAGGCGGCCACCGGCAGCCGAACGGCTTAAGGGACGACTCCGGCCACGAGGGAGTGATCCTGATCGCCGTGGCAGTCATCTCGGTGGGCTGGTAGCGCCGCACCAGCCACGCCGAAAGCAACCCAACGCCCAACCCCGGGGTCAGACCCCGGTGGGGGTCAGTCCCCGCTACAAAAGTGCGCGCTTTGCACCAGGTCAGCCCCAACACCGGGGTCAGACCCCGGTGGGGGTCAGTCGCCGTCACAAATGTGCACGCGCTGCGTATGCCCCGGCGGGAGGCCGGTCTCTTGGGTACGTGCAGCTTCTGCGGGGGTCAGTCGCCGCGACAAAAGTGCACGCTTTGCATCAGGCCAGCCACAGGGGTGGGGACTGACCCCGGTGGGGGTCAGTCGCTGCTACAAAAGTGCACGCGTTGGGTTGGCACGTGCTTGGCACTGGCAAGGGAACCATTCGCCCTTTCTCTTCGGGCGTTCACGACGGTGCTGGCCTCTGCAGTTAGAGGGGCGTGCCTGACCGGAGGGTCACCCCGAGATGCTCCCGCAGCATCAGGGCAGCAATCCGCTCCACGCCCGGGGCGGCCGCGGCCGAGACTGCGTCGGGGGCCTCCGCCAGCGGGCGCGCCAGCAGCGCGACAAGGGCGTCGGCGGCTGCCGGATCGAGCGTCTCGGCCCCCGACCCGACCACGCACGATGGGCACACCCCACCACCCGCAGCCGCCGAGAATCCCACGAGCGGAGGGGGGCCGCCGCACGCGGCACATGAACCCAGTTGCGGCACCAGGCCCGAGACCGCGAGCAGCTTGGCCTGTACGCCCAGCACGTACGGATCGAGCCGGGGTGGTGTGTCGCGCGCGGTGGTGCGTGCGATCAGTGCAAGCGCCCGCGTAACGAGGTTGTACGGGGCCTCGGCGTCCACCTGCTCGGGCACCACGCGCATGGCGATCTCCAGCACCGAGCCGGCGGCCCGAAGGCGGTAACCATCCATCCAGAGCCCCGCCCCCGCATCCACCACCTGCGCCGACCGGAGTGTGAGCAGGTCGCCCCGGCCCTCAGCGGCGCTCAAGTTGAGACGCACGCCAGGCTGAAGCCGGCCGCCTTGCTTCGAGGTGGGCTTTCGTGCTCCCTTGGCGATGGCCGAGATGCGACCCATTCCAGGAGTGAGCAGGGTGAGGATGGCGTCCGACTCGCCGTATTTCAGCGTGCGGAGCACCACCGCCTCGGTCTCGATCAACGCCACCGATCAAGTGTCGCACCCCGATCGGGGGCGGTACCCTGCCCGCCATGCCCAAGGTCACTGTGTACTCAACCGAGCCCTGCCCCTACTGCCTGCGCGCCAAGGCGTTTCTCACGCAGAAGGGCATTGAGTTCGAGGAGATCATGATCCCCCGCACCGACCACGCCGGTCGCGACCGCCTGGTGGCCGAGACCGGTGGCTACTCATTCCCTCAGATCATCATCGACGGACGCAACATCGGTGGGTGGGATGAAATGTCGGCGCTCGACCGCGCCGGCGAGCTGAACGACCTGTTGACCTAGCGCACCCCCGGCACCTACGCCGAGGGCGGCACCTGACCCCCGTTGAAGACAAGCCCGCCGGGATTGGCCTGGCCAGTCGCAAAGGTCGCGACCCTCCCGGTGTTCCCCTGAATCGTGACGCTCTGAACCACCGCGGCCTGTGCCGGGGTGACGTAGAGCACGCCGTTCGCGTCAAAGGCGAGGCCAAACGGCGTGGTGAGTGCCTGCCCCGTCAGCGCGAATGGAAGTGGCCGTCCATCCGTCGTATAGCGGTTGATGGTGTTGTCGCCCTGATTTGCCACGTAGATGTTCCAGTGCTGGTCAAAGGCAATACCCCGCGGCCGATTCAGGCCGGTGAGGAATGCGGGGTCAATCACCTGACCCGTCGCTGGATCCACCTTCGCAACGGATCCCGTCGCGGCGCAACTGACGAGCAGTGCGCTCTGGTCGGGCATCATCGCCATAAGCGTGGGCTGGCCGATACCACCCCCCGGCTCCACCAGCCATCCCGCCG
>JBAXJA010000057.1:0-12152 GCA_037138115.1 Thermoleophilia bacterium
GATCCACTCGGGCACCGGCACCGGGGTGCGGTCACCCCGCTCAATGCACACATGGGTGAGCTCGCCCTCGGCGCACAGCTGGTCGCTCCGCAGAAACCGGTGGCGGCTGCGAAATGAGGTGGTGCCCACTCCACCCACGCTGGTCTCGATGGTGATGAGGTCGTCCAGCACCATGCGCTGGTCAAACCGGCACTGACTGTTGACGATGGGGATACCGACCCCCTCCTCGAGCATGCGCGTAAAGGGCCAGCCCATCTCGGCAACCCACTCGCACAGGCCGCGATCCATCCAGGCGTAGGCCATCGTGAAGTGGATCTGGCTCACGTCCACCTCGCTCATCACGATGCGGCGGGTGTGCACGTGGATATGGGGGGCGGACTGGCTCATCTGCGCAGCCTAGCCCGCGCAGATGGGGTGATTTTCCCGCTCCGAGCGACCTCGTGCTCTCGGAGGGGGGGAGCAACCGGCGAGCCCGTGCGTTGAGGGAGCAGGTCGCACTGGAACCGTCCCGTGCAATTTCGATTTCAGGACTCCCGATGTGCTGCAACACTCGTCGGCCCCAACGGACATAGGTATGCAGACCCCAGTGATGCACACTTCTCTTGGCCTGGCCCCGGCCCCCACGGGCGAGGATGAATCAACCGCCCGCCGCAGGCTGTGTCTCGGGGCCATGGCCGCAGCGCCCGGTCTGCTGCGCTACGCCGCGCGCTTCGCCCCCTCGATGGAAGACGCCGAGGACGCCTACCAGCGATCCATGGAGATCGCGCTCACCCGGGGGCCGGTGGTCGACCAGCACGAGTTCGTCGCGTGGCTGCACGTGGTGCTGCGCAACGAGGCCACCTCCCTCGCCCGGCGGCGATCGGTGGAGGCCCCGGCCGACGACCAGGTGGTAACCGCCACCATCGACCGCGCCACCAGCAACCACGATGAGCCCGCGGCGGTCATGGAGTGGAAAGAGCGCTACCGCACGCTGCAGGACGCCATGACCACGCTGAGTGATGCCCAGCGCATCTGCCTGCTGCTTCGCACCGCCGGCGTGAGCCGTGCCGAGATCGGATCGATGACCGGCTACACCGACCGCCAGGTGGAGCGATCGATCGTGCGCGGCCGGGCACGGCTGAACGCGTGGCACCTCGACCTGGCGTCGGGCGAGAAGTGCCTCGGCACGCGCCCGGCGCTTGAGCGCGTGGGTGACGAGGAGGCAAGCGCAGGCGATCGGCGATCGGTCTCGCGGCACGTGCGCCACTGCGCCCACTGCCGCGCGACGCTGCGTGCGCGGCGCCAGAGCAACGCCGGCCTGCTCGTGCTGGTGCCGGTGGCCATCATCGCCACCACGGCCGTGGCCGGTGCCGGTGTGCCCGACGCCACGGCGGCGATGAATGTGATGGATCGCAGCACCGCACGGCTCGCGGTGTCAATCGGCCAGGCGTGGAACGCCCTGCTGGACGTCCCGTCCCTTATGAGCGCGCGCATTGGCGCGGGGGCGCTGGCGGTCACCGTGGCGGGTGTGGCCGGGGTACCCATCGTGGCCCACCAGTTGCAGGGCGGACAGGCAGCACTCGCACAGCAGGTGACCATGAGCCAGCCAGTCCAGACCAGCGCCGCGGTGGTGGGCCCGTCGCCATCGGCGCCGCGCGTGGCGGATGCACAGGACCTGCTCGCACGCCTGCGCGCGCAGACCGACCGCGAGCGCCGTGCCCTTGCCGCACGGCGGCACGCGGCCCAGCGCAAGGCAGCCGCCGAGAAGGCCGCACCCGCAGCGCAGGTCATCTCTGCGCCCGCGGCATCCCCTGCCCGGGGTTCCATTTCGCAGAACGCACCGGCATCGCCCGGCGCCCAACCTCAGTTGGAGTTCGGACCATGACGATCCCACCTCGCAGGCGCATGCCGCGTGGTCTCGTGCTGCTTGCATCTGCAGCAATCACCTCCGTCGCGGGCACCGCAGCGCATGCCACCGACGGCAACCTCTACACCCAGGGGCAGGGCGGGTTCAGCACCGGCGCGCTGGCCACGGCGTCGCAGGTAAATGCGGCCACCGTGCAGGTGAACGCAGCGGCCACGGCATCGGCAACAGCCGGAACCGCGTGGTCGATGAACTGGGGATGCCCCGTGCCCGGCAGCGAAATTGCCGCGGTGTCGTGGAATGCGCTGCGGTACGCCGCGGCATCGAGCGCCGACCTTCAACTGAAGGCCAACGGGGGCACGGTGTGGGCCGAGGGCGACGCGGGCATACCGCAGTCGCCAGCCGAGGGGCGTAACTACGGCATCGGCCTGCCAGGCGGGGTATGCGATCTCAAGCTCGAGATCGTGCAGACCGAGCAGCGCAAGCAGCACGCCCGCGTGTGGTGGATCGGCGGGCCCGGCGTGGTGGTGCGCGATGTCGCGCCACCCAGCGCGGCCATAAACAGCGTGCCCGGCTCGTGGATCAGCGGCGGCCAGCAGACGGCACGTGTGGCGTGGCAGGCCTCCGACAACTTCGGAAGCGATGGCATCGGGTCGCAGCGGGTGTCGGTTGACGGCGAGGTGCGATGGGCCGGTGCCCCCGGGCAGGGGCAGATGGCCACCGACGTGCCGCTCGACGGCCTGGCCGATGGTGTGCACCGGGTGCACCTCGACGTAGATGGCGATGGCACGGCCGGGGCCGGTGGCGACGCTACCGTGCGCGTTGACCGCACCCCGCCCGAGATCGGCGAGATGAACACCACGTTCGATAACGCCACCGGCAGGGCGACGATCGGGTGGTCGGCCGCCGACGCCACCAGCGGCCTTGCCAACGGGACAGCCGAGGTGAATGCCGCGGCTGATGGATCGACCAATGGCACCTGGGTTGGATCGGGCACCGCCACCCGGGCCAGCGCCGGGCAGCACATCACCCGCATTGCCGGCACCGGAATGGCAGACGGCGTTCACACCTGGCGGGTGAGCGCGCGCGACGATGCCGGTAACGCAGTGCAGGAGCCCGCGCAGGTGCCCATCGTGGTGGATACCCAGACGCCGAAGATCGACATGGTGCCCATCCCCGCCGCGTGGACATCCACCCTGCCGCTCGACGTCACGCTGCACGACAACCTCGAGTCGGTACTCGGCCTTGGTGATCTGGACGTTGAGGTGAACATCGCGTCCGATGGAACCAGCCACGGCGACTGGGTGCTGATGAGTGAGGAATCCCACGCGCCAGGTCGCGAGCAGATGCAGGTACCGCTCACGGGGCTGGGCGACGGCACCCACCAGGTACGCCTGAAGCTACGAAATGGCGGGCCATTCGGCCAGACGCTGGTGGCGCAACGACTGGGCCTGGTGCGCACCGACCTCACCCCTCCCGACCTGGCACGGGCAGCGCTCACGGTGCTGGCTGACGGCCGCGTGCGCATGATCTGGTCGGCCGACGACGTGCGGTCGGGTGTGGAGCGGGTGCGACTGCAGTGGCTCGACGGCTGGACCTGGCGCACCGTGACCGAGCGCCCGGCGTCGGATGGCACCGGAATCATCACGCTCGACCCGGCACTCATCCCCGACCCGGAAGCACGCATGCGGGTACAGGTGGGCGATGTGGCGGGCAACATGCGGGCCATGGAGGTGGCCATGCCCGAGGTGGCGCGGCCGGCCACGCCGAGTCAGCCCGCGGCCCCCGGTGCGACCACGCCACCCGGTTCGCCCAAGCACATGGCCGACGAGGCCCGTGAGGGCATCCTCACCCTGGGGCTCGAGCAGGGATCGGTCGAGATGATTGAGGGCGCGGAGTACCGCACCACCTCCATCACATACGGACAGGCGATCGTCGTGACGGGTCGGCTGGCGGCCAAGGATGGCGGCCCGCTGGCGGGCTTCGCCATGGTGGCCCGCCAGAGTGGCCGCGATGTGGGATCGGCCGTGACGGGCCCCGATGGGTCGTTCCGCCTGCGCGCGGTGCCCCGCCAGAGCGGGCCGGTTGACGTGGGCGTGCCCGATGGATCATCTGTGGTGCCCATCCCCAGCGGCCCCCGGGTGGGCGTGCACGTGCGGGCGACGGTCACCCTGATGGCCAGCAGCAACGAGGCCACCGCCAAGGGTGCCCCGATTGTGTTCAGGGGAAAGGTGGCCCCGGCGCCGGGGGCCGCCAAGGCCGTGGTACTCGAGTGGCGCGATCCCTTCCGCAGGAAGTGGCGCCCGGTGGTGAACGCGCGCACGAAGGCCGACGGATCATTCACCATGTCGTGGCGCTTTCAGGCCAGCGGCCTCACCGTGCCGTTCCGGGTGCGGGCGCCCAAGGAGATGGGATGGCCGCTGGGGGCAGGGGTATCGAAGAATGTGACGGTGCGGGTGCGATAGCCTGATGACCACTCCAACTGGTCATTCAAAGGAGGCCACCGTGGCCGCCCGCACCATGCCGATATCCGAGGTGAAGGCAACCCTTCTGGGCCTGGTCACCGAAGTTGCCGCGACGGGCGATGAGATCGTCATCACCCGCCGTGGCCGCCCGGTGGCACGGCTTGTCCCCACAGCCGAGCGTCAAAGCCTGATCGGCAGCCTCATCCTCCCCGACAACCTTGACGACCTCCTCTCCGCTGATGGCGAATGGCCCGACCCGTGCGTGACCGACCCAGTGCTCGGAACCGGGGCCGGGAAGTACGCAAAGCCTCCGCGCGCATCGCGGTGAACGACCAGTACGTGCTCGACACCCACGCCTGGGTGAACTACGTCACCGCACCTGACGCGCTTCCCCGACGTGCCCAGCGACTCACGGACACGGCGACGGTGCTGCACGTTCCCGCCATCTGCCTGCGTGAGGTTGCAGTACACGGCGCGCGGGATCGCCTGCGCACACGGGACCCGAAGATGACGTGGGACGAATGGATGATGACGGCGCTCGCCGACCCCTGTGCGGTTGCTCCGCTCACAGCGCGCATCGCGATCGAGTCTGCAGGCCTCGAGCGGGAGGGCTTCCACCGTGACCCCGCCGACCAGATGATCTATGCCACGGCGCGAGTGCTCGGCATCCCCGTCATCACCCGGGATAGGCGAATCCACGAGTTCGAGGCGCGCCTGCCACGGAAAACCACGCGTCTGGCCGTCTGGGACTGATCCAACCCGGGTAGCCTGCGGCGCATGCAATCTGCCGTTCTCTTCGATGCCACCCCGCTTGGGCGCGACCATGCCGCGCGTGGAATTGGCGCGGCCGTGCGGGGAATGGCCGAAGGGCTCGCCGGGCAGCCGCCGGCCGACCGGCCAGCGTTTCTTGTAAGTGGAGACGGCGAGCATGCCCCGCTCATCCCCGAGCGCATCAGCGTGAGGTGGCCCGACTGGCGCGTGCGGCGCGTGCCCGACCCCCGCCCGGCCGCCACCATCGCCCGCAAGATCCGCAAGATCAGCCCGCGGCTCTTCCACTCCACACAGCCCGACCTCATGCCCTCGGGTGTGCGCAGCGTGGTGACCCTGTACGACCTCATTCCCGCCGCGTACCCCAAACTGTTTCTGCGTGGGGCGACCCACGCGGCCGAGACCGCTGCCTACCGGCGATGGATGGCGCGCCTGCCCGACGCTGAGCTGCTGCTGTGCATCTCGCAGGAGACCGCCGACGACGCCGTGCGTCTGGCCGGGGCCGATCCGGCACGCGTGCGCGTTGTTCCCCTGGCCTGCCCGCCACTTGTAAACCCCACGGGCGAGGTGCCCGACGCGCCGTACATCCTCATGAGCGGTGGCCTGGAGCCGCACAAGAACCCGTGGCCGGTCATCAGCGCGCTGGCCCTGCTGCCTGAGCCGCTTCGCCTTGTGATGACCGGGCCATGGGGCGGGCACCGGCTGCGCATCGTGCGCGAGTTCGCACACCGCGCCGGCGTGCTGCACCGCGTGGACCTACTGGGCCTGGTGTCGGCCAACGAGCTGGCCGCATTGCGCGAGAGCGCCCAGGCCGTGGTGGTACCGAGCCTGAAGGAGGGCTTTGGCCTGCCGGTGCTCGAGGCCATGGCCGCCGGCGTGCCGGTGATCGCCAGCGATACCCCCGCCCTTCGCGAGGTGGGTGGCGACGCCGCGCGCTACGAGAGCCCGTTCGACCCCGAGGGGTGGGCCGACGCCATCGCCGAGGCGTGGCAGGAGCCCGCGCTACGCCGATCGGCGGCCATCGGTGGGCCCTCCCGTGCACAGACATTCTCGTGGGATCGCACCGCCACGCAGATCGTGGCCGCCTACAACGAAGTGCTGAGCTCGTGAGCCCCAGGCCAGTCGTGCTGGTAGATGCCCGGATGGCGCGGCGCCGGCGCACGGGCATCGCGCGTGTCATCAACGAGACCCGCACCGCACTCCTGGTGGACCCGCCCGACGACATGGAAGTGGTGTTTGTCAACGGGCCCCCGGGGCTTCCGCGAAAGAACGCCCTCACCTCGGTGGGAAACCTCATTATCGACATGCTGTGGCTCACGGTGGGCCTGCCCGCGTTGGCGCGACGCAAGCATGCCGCGCTCATCCACGCACCCATGAACTGGGGCCCGCTGCGGGGCCGCACGCCGATGACGGTGATGATCCAGGACCTGGCTTTTGAGCGCATGCCCCAGCAGTACCCGGCGGGGTTTCGCCGCTGGGCATCATTTGTGGGACGACGCACCGCGAAGCGCGCGCGACTGGTGATGACCACCACCGAGGCCGGCGCGCACGACGTGGAGCAGATCTACCGCGTGCCCCGAAGCCGTATCCGCGTGGTGAACCTGGGCACCGAACCCGACCACCAGCCCGAGCGCGAGCGCGAGCCGTTCATTCTGGCCGTGGGCGAATTTGAGCCCAGAAAACGGGTGCTTGATCTGATGCGCGCGCATGCGCAGTACTTCGCGAGTGCGCCCGCCTACCCACCCGTATGCAGGCTGGTCATTGCCGGGGCGGGGGGCAGCCAGGAGGCCGATGCACGGGCGCTTCAGGGCCCTGGCTGCGACCTGCTGGGCTTTGTGCCCGACGAGGATCTGGCCGAGCTGTACCGGCGGGCCACGCTGTTTGTGAGCCTGTCCGCATACGAGGGATTTGGCCTGCCAATCGCCGAGGCCATGGCCCGCGGCTGCCCAGTGATGGTGGCCGACAACTCAAGCCAGGCCGAGGTGGGCGGCAACCCAGCGGTGCTGGTGGAAGATGGCTCCATCGACGGCACGGCGGCGCAACTGACCCGGGTGCTTGCCGACCGTGAGGCCCTGGCCCAGCGCGGCCAGACATCGCGCGCCCGGGCCGATGAGCTCTCGTGGACCACCACGGCCCGAGGCACCACCGACGCCTGGCGTGAGGCACTGGGTCTTTCGCGATGAGGGTTGCCGTTGACGCGCACGCTGTGGCCCAGCCGAGCGCCGGCGATGCCGGCAATGCCCGGTGGATCGAGAACCTCATCCACGCCCTGCACCTGACCGCCACCGGCGGAGATCAGGTGTGCGCCATGGTGGCGCACGCGGCGGCCGAGCAGCGCATTGACCCGGGCGTACCGTTGCTGCAGGTGGGTGAGGCCAACATGCGCAGGCTCACGTGGGGCGCGCCGCGCGCGATGGAGCGCGCCCGTGCCGACGTGGGGGTGTTCAACTACGTGGTGCCGTTCCGGGGCCGTATCCCGAGTGCGGTGGTGGTTCACGATGCGGCGTTCATCACCAACCCCGAGTGGTTCAGCAGACGCGACACGCTGGTGCTCGGCAAGTTGGTGCCGGGCGCCGTGCGACGGGCGAAGATCGTCATCGCGGTGTCGAACACAGAAGGCGCGCAGATCGCCGATGCCCTCAATATCGACCCGGCGCGGATCCGCGTGGTGCGCACCTACCCTGCCCCGGCATTCACCCCCGACCCTTCGGGCACCGCGGCCAGCCGCGTGCATGAGCGCTGGGGGCTCAGCCGGTACGTGCTGGCTGTGGGTGACATCCACCCGCGCAAGAACATCGGCGCGCTCGCCCAGGCCCTGACGCACCTCGGTGACCCCCACCTCGAACTGGCCCTGGTGGGCCGCCCAGCCCTTGGCGGCGAGCAGATCGTTGCCGGAGCCAACGCCCGATGGCTCGGCCGCGTGAGCGACGAGGAACTTGCCGACCTGTACCGGGCCGCAACCGTGGTGGCGGTGCCATCGCTCTACGAGGGGTTCGGCCTCCCCATTCTCGAGGCCATGGCCTGCGGGGCACCCACCGTGGCGAGCAGCCGCGGGGCCATGCCCGAGGTGGCCGGCGAGGGCGCCATCGTTGCCGACCCCACCCCCGATGCGCTGGCCGATGCCATTCGTGAGGCGCTCGATCCGGTGATCGCTGACCGCCTCCGCGCGGCGGGGCCGGTGCAGGCGGCCACGTTCACCCCGGATGCCATGGGCAGGGCCGGATGGGATGCACTGCGAATGGTCACCCCATGAAGATCGCGCTCATCGGCACCCGGGGTATCCCCGCTGCCTACTCCGGCTTTGAGACTGCCGTGCAGCACCTGGCGGAGCAGTTCACCGAGCGCGGTCACGAGGTGGTGGTGTACTGCCGCCCCCACATGACCGAGAAGCGGGATGCGCACGCGGGCGCACGACTGGTGCACTTGCCGACGGTGAAGAACAAGTACCTCGACACCATCGTGCACACCGCCCTCAGCACCGGGCACATGGTCACCAAGGACAGGCCTGACGTGGCCATCTACTTCATCGCCGGAAATGCCCCCGTGGTGCCATTTGCCCGCATGGCCGGTGTGCCGAGCATCCTGCAGATTGACGGCATGGATTCGGAGCGCGCCAAGTGGCCCAAGGCCGCGCGCAAGATGATCCGCCAGGCCGAGCACATGTCGGCGGCAGCCGCGACCATCGCGGTGACCGACAGCGAGAGCGTGGCCGACCTGTACGAGCAGCGGTTTGGCAGGCGCATCCTCAGCATCCCCTACGGTGCCGATCTGCCCGACCCCGGCACCACCGCCGAGTGCGAGCGCCTAGGCGTACAGCCTGGCCGCTTCATCCTCTTTGTCGGCCGCCTGGTGCCCGAGAACAACGCGCACCTGCTCATTGAGGCCCATCGCCTGCTGGCCCCCGACTGGCCCCTGGTGATCGTGGGCGATGCCCCGTATGCCGACGAGTACATCGCCGAACTGAAGGCCAACGCGTCGCCGGCGGTCATCTTCCCCGGCTACGTGTTCGGTGATGGCTACGCCGAACTGGTGCACCGCTGCGGCCTGATGTGCGCGCCCACCGAGGTGGGCGGCACGCACCCGGTGATCATCGAGGCCATGGCTGCCGGGGCACCGCTGATCGTGAGCGATCACGCGCCCAATATCGAGGTGGTGGGAGACACCGCGGCGACATTCGCGCTCGCCGGTGGAGCCGAGGCGCTTGCCGTCACCATCGGCGAATTACTCGACGACCCCGCCCGGCGCGAGGCGCTGGGGGCGACGGCTGCGGAACGGGCCCGGGAGCGGTTCAGCTGGAGCCGATGTGCCGATCGGTACCTGACGATCGCTGAGACCCTCCTGAAGTCATGAATCTCGCCATCCGGCATCGCCTTTCCGCCTTCTCCGATGCGATCGGGCAGGTGGGTGACCGCACTGCATTCATCACCGGGGAGCTGCGGTGCGTCCCGCTGCGCCCGTTCGTGGCCCGGGCCGCCCGCACCCGCAACTCCAACGCGGCGGCCGAGTGGCAGCGTCTCGGTCGTCGAATGGGGTACCTGCGCCAGCACCGCCTCGCGGGTGGCGGATACGTGTGGGTGCGCCACGGCACCGCCGACATCTTCACGGTCGCCGAGGTACTGGCACGCGATGAGTACTCGATACCCGCAGAGGCCCGGGAGCACCTGCCGGCGCGACCCCGCGTTGTTGATCTGGGATCGAACATCGGCATGTTCGGCATACGGGCGATTCGCGATCTGAACCCATCGGTCATCACCTCGGTTGAGGCCGACCCGTACAACGCTGCGGTGCTCAGACGGAATGCCGCCAACGTGCCCATGGGTACCGACTGGCGAGTGATCGAGGCCTTTGCGGCGCCCGACGGCGATGGCAACGTGGAGTTTGCGGCCGGGCAGTTCGCCGAGTCACGCTCGGGTGATGGGGGCAGCCACTCGGTTGCCACGGTGGACGCCTTCGTGCTCATGGACGACGCCGACATCGTGAAGATCGACATCGAGGGTGCTGAGTGGCCCATCCTTGAGGACCCTCGGATGGCCACGTGCACCGTGAAGGTGCTCGCCCTCGAATACCACCGATGGGGCTGTGACGCGGGAGAGGATCCGTCCACCCGTTGCCGCCACCTGCTGACCGGCGCCGGGTTCGAATGCCGCGATTCCGGGGCACCCGGAGACGACTTCGGCACGCTCTGGGCCTGGCGGCCCTTCTAGCGGGCGGGATCCTCCGGGCCGATCTCCTCGGCCACAACGTAGTTGGGCCTGGCGCGCACTTCGTCGTAGATCTTCCCGACGTACTCGCCGAGGATCCCCAGAAACGTGAAGATGAACGCCGCGAGGAAGAACATCACGGTCATCACAGATGTCCAGCCCTGAGCGGTGCCCGTTCCGAAGATCGCCCCGATGATCACCCAGATGAGGCCGGCCACCGCAAGGATGGTCATAAGAAAGCCCATGAAGGTCATGAGCCGGAGCGGCAGTTTGGAGAACGAGAAGATGGCGTTGGTGCCACCGAGCGTGCGCTTGACCAGTGAGTACTTGGTCTCCCCGGCCGCACGTTCACGACGCTCAGCCTCAACGGGTACCTGACGGAATCCGGCAAAGGCGCGAAGCCCCGGGAAGTACCGGCCCTTCTCGGGCAGATCGTTGATCACGTCAACCACCTGGCGATCCATCAACGAGAATGGGCCGGCATCGCGCGGCAGGTCGATGCTCATTACCCGTGAGGCCAAGCGGTAGAAGCCACTGAATGCGGCGCGCAGAAGGCGCCCCTCCTTGCGACCCTTACGCACGGCGTAGACCACATCCGCGCCCTCACGCCATGCCCCGATGAGCCGGGGGATGATCTCCGGGCCGTCCTGCAGGTCGGCATCCATCACGATCACGGCGTCGCCCCGCGCCGTGCGCAGTCCAGCCTCAATCGCCGCTTCATGGCCGAAATTGCGGGAGAGGAGCACCGCGCGCACCCGTGGGTCGCGCGCTGCCAGCTGGCGCATGATCGATGCGGTCTGGTCGCGGGACCCATCATCGATGAAGACGAACTCGAAGTCGTCGGGCAGTCGGTCGATCTCCTCGGAGACCTCGCGATGAAAGGCCTCGAGAACCTCTTCCTCGTTATACGCCGGAACAACCAGCGAGATCAGCGGCATTCGTCACCTCGTCGAAGTCGGGCCAGCGTAGTGGACCACCGCGACGCCCCGTACCATGCTGCAGTGCCGAGCGCTCAGTCCTCACACCGCGACAACGACATCCGCAACTCGCTGATCGTCGGTGCGTCCATCGCCGGATTCAGCCTCGGGGCCTTCGCGTTCTACCTCGTCGCCGGGCGCGCACTCGGGCCTGACGCCTACGGACTCGTCGCGGCGCTCCAGAGCGTGCTCGTGGTTGGCGGAATGCTCGTGATCGCGCCGCAATGGTCCATCGCCCGGGTTGTCGCCGGCAGCGAGGGCGCCGGGCGCATCGACGCACTGGCCGCCTACCGGCGCGGGCTCATCCTCAGCACGGCAATCGCCGCAGGGGTGGCTTTGCTCGCCACGATCGTCACGGTCATCCTCAACGAGGTGCGCGGCGGGATTCCGGTTGCCCCGCTCGTCATCACCTACGCGTCGATCGTCGCCCTTGTGCCACTGGTGATCGCGTGCGGCGCGCTGCAAGGCCAGCGCCGCTATGCGGGGCTCGCCTGGAGTTACGCATCGAGCGGCGTCCTGCGGGCGCCACTCCTCGCCGTATTCCTCCTCATCCCATTCCTCAGTGACGTTGACGGAGCAATGCTTGCCGGGTGCACGGCCATCGGCCTGGGCGCCGCGTGGGCCGTGTGGCTCACCCGGAGTGATCTGCGCATCACCAAGCGCCCGAGCGCTGCGACGTGGCGCAATTTCGTGAGCGCACTGCCTGCCGTGATGGTGGGACTCACGGGCATCGCCGTGCTCTCCAACGTTGACGTGATTGCAGCGAAGTTGTCGTTCGGTGGCGAGCAGGCGGGGCTGTTCGGCGCAGCAAGCGTGGTGGCCAAGGCGCTGCTGGTGGTGCCCCAGGCGCTTGTGCTGGTGCTCCTGCCGCGGGTCGCAGAGCGCGAGTCCCGCCAGC